>NZ_JBIBBY010000014.1:0-172787 GCF_042900905.1 Streptomyces sp. NPDC012827
CTCCTCGCCCTCCGCGCCACCGCACAAGCCGACCAACACGGCCTCCACCTCACCCTCCCCGACATCTTCAACAACCCCACCATCAACCAACAGGCGTTGGCAGCGGGCTCCGCACGGGCACGGTCCGCCGCGGACGAACCGGTGGGGCCGACGGTGCTGACGCCCTCGCAGTACTGGTTCCTCGGGCAGGACCTGCCCCGGCGCCACCACTGGAACGACGCCTCGTTCCTGCTGTCGCTCCAGCGCCCGCTCGACCCCGCGCTCCTGGCCACCGCCCTGCGCCGGGTCCTCGGCCACCACGACGCCCTGCGGCTGCGGTTCACCCCCGACTCCGGGGCCCGCAACGGCTGGCGCGCCGAGGTGGCGCCGTACGACGAGGAGGCCCCGCTGCCGTTCTCCACGTACGACCTGTCGGACCTGGACAGCCGGGCGCAGAAGCGGCGGAGCGTCGAGATCAGCGACGAGCTGCAGGCGAGCCTGGATCTCGGTCAGGGGCCGCTGCTGCGGATGGCGTACTTCGACATGGGCGACCGGCCGCACTGCGTGCTGTTCCTCGCCCACTGGCTGGCCGTCGACCACTACTCCGGCCGGATCGTCCTGGAGGACCTGCTCGGCTGCTACGCCGGCCTGGAGGCCGGCGGAACGGGTGAGCTCCCGCCGAAGACCTCGTCGTTCCGGGCCTGGACCGAGGGCCTTCAGGAGTACGCGCGCGGTGCGGACGTACGGGCCGAACTCGCACACTGGGCGGCACCGCTGCGCGGCGCGCCCACCCGGGTCCGGGTGGACCACGAGACCGGCCCCAACTCCCTGGAGTCGCTGGAGAACCACACCGTCCGGGTGGACCGGAAGGTGACGGAGGCGCTGGTGCGGCTGCTGCCCCGGAAGGTGAACGCCGACCTGTCCGAGGTGCTGTGCTCGGCGGTGCTGCGCGCGCTGCCGGTGGAGGACGCGCCGGTCCGCCGGGTCCTGGTCGACCTGGAGCGGCACGGCCGCGACCTGCCGGTGCCGGGCCTGAACGTGGGCCGTACGGTCGGACGGTTCTCCACCCTGGTCCCGGTGCTGTTCGAGGCGGACCCGGCCGACGGGCCGGTGGAGGCCCTGCGGCGGGCGGTCGAGCAGGCCCGGTCGCAGCCCGGGCAGGGCGCCGGCCACGGCCTGCTGCGCTATCTGTCGGACGATCCGGCGGCGGCCGCCCTCGCCGGCCTGCCGCGGCCCGAGGTGGGGGTGAACTACCTGGGCCAGGTCGACGAGGTGTTCCTGCGCAGCGATCTGCTGAGCGTGCCGCGCATGGCGTACGGGAAGCAGCGCAGCGAGGAGGGGACCCGCTTCCGGCTGGTCGACGTGATCGGATTCGTGGTCGCCGGCCGGCTCAACCTCACCATCGGTCTGAGCCGCAACCGGCACCGGCCGCAGACCGTGCGCCGGTTCGTGGACGGGCTGGTGGCCGAGCTGACCGAGCTGGCGCGGTGGGCGGCCGAGGAGTGACCCCCGGCCGGTGACACGGCGCGGAGGGGGCCGTCCGACCGGACGGCCCCCTTTGCCGTGCGTGCCCGCCCCGGTCGTCAGCCGCTGTAGAGGAGGGCGAGACCACCGAGGGTGAGGGCGACCATCGCGACGAACAGCGGGACCTGCGGCCACAGGGCCCGTCCCCGGGGCAGGGCGCCGACCGCGGAGTCGTGGGCGGCGATCACTCCGAGGACGTGGCCGGTGACGACGGCGGCGACCTGGACCAGGGACATGACCGTCGGGGACGGCACCGCGTACGTCATGGGCCGGACGCCGCCGTCGTGGACGGAGCCGTGCACGCCGTTGACCAGGAAGACGTCGGTGAAGCGCTGCACCTCGAGGAGGAACACCGAGGCGTAGTGGGCGATCACGTAGCCGATGGAGATGGGGATGAGGGAGGGCGCCATCAGGCGCGTGTTCCAGGTGGCGTCGCGGGCGAGGCGGCGGGCGCCGAGGCCGGAGAGTGCCATGAGGAGCGCCACGAGGAGGGTGACGGCGAGCAGACCGGCGGTCCGGGCGGGTGAGGTCGGCAGGTCCTCGGTGAGCCGCTTCCACCAGCCCAGGTTGGAGACGCTGTCGAAGGCGGTGGCGGCGAGCATCACGCAGACGGTGGCGGTCAGGCCGGGGGTGGGGCGGACGGCGGCGAGTCCGTCGAAGGGGTTGCGCAGGGCGAGCCGCCCGTCGGCGGAGCGGCCGAGCGGTGCGGCGGCGGCGATCAGCGTCGAGTACGCCTCGAAGGCGTCGCCGCGCTCGAACCAGCGGGAGCCGTACAGGGTGGCGGCGGTGAGTTGGACGGCGGCGTACACCCACAGCCAGATGAGGACGGGGACGGCGGAGTCCCGGTCCGGGGAGGCCAGTTCGAGCCAGGCGAAGGCGAGCAGACCGGCGGCGGCGGGCCAGTGGCCGAGCCGCTCGGGCAACGGGCGGAGGCCTTCGCGCGGGTCGGTGCGCAGCAGCAGGCAGAGCAGGTCGTGGGCGGTGCGCAGGGGGTTGAGCAGCCGCCAGACGGGGCCGAACAGGAGGGAGGCGGGGACGAGTCCGACCCAGAAGACGACGAAGAAGGTGCCGAGGCCGAGTGCGCTGCCGCCGTAACCGGTGGTGAGGACGGTGACGGTGAGGACGGCGAGGGCGAGGCCCAGCAGGCGCAGCGTGCGGCGGGTGAGCGGGTGGTCGGCGAGGTCCGTGAGGACGGGGGGCAGGGGGCGGCGGACGCGGCCGGGGACGAAGCGGGGCTCCGTCCAGCGCAGGCGGAGGGCGTCGAAGGAGGCGTAGAGGGCGGTGGTTCCGGCGACGAGGGCGTACGAGAGGGGGATGGGTCCGTCGCGGTGCCCGACGACATGGGCGAGGAGCCGGTCGTCGGAGGCGAAGGCGCCCTGCGCCGTGAGGAGTTCCGGTGCGTGGAGGGAGCCGAGGGCGAGGCCGGTGCCGAGGAGGAGGTCGTGGGGCATGTGCCGACGATGGGCGGGTGGGCCGGCGGGGGCGAGACCGAGGCGGGCGGGCCTTCGACGGGTGCCGGTCCGCCCGCCCGAGGTGGCCGTCCGGGGTGGCCGCGCGGCCGGTCGTTCTGCTCGTCCGGAGTCGGGTCCGCGCCGCGTGCCGGGGGCGGCACGGTAGCCGTATGGAATCGACACGGACGGGGACAGGGACAGAGGCGGGGCCCGGCGCGGAGGACCCGATCGGGAAGGTGCGGGTCGCGGCCTTCGCGGCGGTGGCGATCTATCTCTTCGGGCAGGCCTTCGACACCTACTGGCACGCGAAGAACGTGTCGTTCGTCCCGGAGCCGCCGAGTGCCCTGTGGACCATTCACCTGGGCATCTACCTGGGTGCGGCGATCATTCTCGCGACGGGCGCCCTGGTGGCCTTCCGGGACGGCTTCCGGATCGCCGGGGGGCTCTTCGCCCTGGGGGGCGCGGTGGCGCTCGCCGGCTTCTTCCTCGACATGTGGAAGCACTCCCAGGGCACCTCCGTGGACTTCTACCACGACCTCGTCTGGTATGGCTTCGGCCTGGTGGTGGTGGGTATGGTGCGGATGGAGGCGATGCGTCGCAACAGGCTCGGTGTTCCCCACCGTTCGGACTGACCGAGGACCGTGGTGCTCATGACCGGAGGAACCGCCGGAAAGCTGGGCAAGTTACTGGGACCGCTCGGCGCCGAGGCCCTGACCGTGCTGTGGCGGGCGGGCCGCCCGCTCAGTGTGCGGCAGGTGCAGGAGCGGCTGAACCAGGGCCGGACCGATCCCCTGGCGTACACGACCGTCATGACGGTGCTGAGCCGGCTCGCGGCGCGGAACGTACTGCACCGTTCGGCCGCGGGCCGGGGCTTCATCTACGAGCCGACCGTCGCCGATGTCGCCGAACTCGCGGTACGGGACGTCATCCGCGACCACGGGGAGGCGGCCGTCGCCCACTTCGTCGACCAGTGCAGGACCGAGCCGCAGCTGCGGTCCCGGCTCATGCGGCTGGTGCGCGGGGATTCCGGAACGGGCTGACCCGCCGGGCGACTTCGTCGGTCCGGGGGCGAACAGTACGGGGGATGAGCTGGTGTCGGTGGTGCGCAGCATTCGCGAAAGCCCTGCCTGTCTGGTGGGGCTCCTTCTCTGTCCGGCCCTCACCGCGGCGGTGACCCTGGAGCTGGGGTACGTCGCCGCGGGTCTCGTGCGGGAGGTCCGGCACGGTGGCGGGGCCGGTGCGGCGGGGCTGGTGGACACCCTGGTGATCGGTTGCGCCCTGCTGGTGGTCCTGGTGAGCGCGCTGGCCGGCTGCCGCAGTGTGGTCCGCTGTCTGCTGGCGTCGGCCCGGCTGGCCTCGTGGGTCGCCGAGAACACGGTGCGGCCGTCCGGCAGGCTCCAGCGGATCGCGTGCCGGGTGGCGCCGGGGATGCCGGTGGTGCAGGTCGGCGCCGAGTCCCCGTTCGCGGTGACGTACCGGCTGTGGCGGCCCCGGGTCGCGATCAGTTCGCGGCTGGTGGAGCGCACCTCCGACCCGGAGCTGGCGGCGGTGCTGCGGCACGAGTGGCACCACGCCCGGTGGCGGCATCCGCTGGGCCGCTTGCTGACCGAGGTGGTCTCCTCCACCCTGTGGTTCCTGCCCGCGCTGCGCACCGTGCGGCAGCACTCCACGGTGCGCCAGGAGCTGCTGGCGGACCAGGCCGCGCTGCGGGTGGCGGGCCGCAGCGTTCTCGCGAGCGCGCTGGTGAAGTCGCTGGCGGAGGAGAAGGTGACCGCCGCGGGGACGGCGATGGGCGACGCGGCGGCGCTGGAGGCGCGGGTGCGTCAGCTGGAACACGGCCCGAAGCGGCTCGCCCGGTCCCTGCGGTGCCGGTCCTTGCGGCGTGCGGTCCTGTTGCTGGGCGCGGTGCTCGGGCTGCTCGCGTACGGGGCGGCGGCGGCCGTCCGGCGGGGGCTGTGCGTGCCGCCGTTCTGAGCCGGACCGCGGGTGCCGTCGTTCCGGGGTGACGGCGGGCGGCCGCCGGTGCCGTACGGCACGGTCGTCGTGCGCCGTGCCGTACGGGGTGGCCGGTGGCCGTACCGGTCAAACGCAGTGCTTGTCGGCGACGGCCAGGGCGTCGTCGAGGCGGGCGAGGCCCTCGCGGGCGTCCTCCTCGCTGATGTTGCACGGCGGGGTGATGTTGATCCGGTTGAGGTAGACCATCGCGTTGAGGCCGCGCTGCAGGAAGGCGCCCATGAGTTCGCCGGCCTGCGGGGTGAGCCGGTCGGGCTGCTCGTACCCGACGAACATCTCCCGGGTCTCCTTGTTCCTGACGAGCTCGACGGCCCAGATGGCGCCGATGCCGCGGACCTCGCCGACGCTGGGGTGCCGTTCGGCGATCCGGGCGAGTTCGGGGCCGAAGACCTCCCGGCCGAGCCGGTCGGCGTGGGCGATGACGCCCTCGTCGCGCATCGTGTCGATGGCGGCGACGGCGACGGCGCAGGCCAGGGGGTGCCCGGAGTAGGTGGTGCCCGCCGGGTAGGGCGCGCGGCTGAAGGTGTCCACGATCGCGTCGGAGACGATGACGCCGGAGAGCGGCACATAGCCGGAGTTGACGCCCTTGGCGAAGGTGACGAGGTCGGCGCGGACGTTCCAGTGGTCGGCGGCGAACCAGGCGCCGGTGCGCCCGAAGCCGACCATGATCTCGTCGAGGATCAGCATGATGCCGTACCGGTCGCACAGGGCCCGGACCCCGGCGAGGTAGCCGTCCGGCGGGACCAGCACACCGCTGCTGGTGCCGCCGACCGGTTCGAGGACGATCGCGGCGATGGTCTGCGCGCCCTCCAGGACGATGACCTGCTCCAGGTGCTCCAGGGCCCGGGCGCACTCCTCCTCCTCGGTGCGGGAGTGGAAGGCGGAGCGGTACAGGTACGGGGCGAAGAAGCGGCTGACCCCGGCGGTCCCGGTGTCGTTGCGCCAGCGGCGCGGGTCGCCGGTGAGGTGGATGGCGGTGGCCGTCGCCCCGTGGAAGGAGTGGTAGGCGGAGAGCAGCTTGTGCCGGCCCGTGTGGAGGCGGGCGAGGCGGACGGCGTGTTCGACGGCCTCGGCCCCGCTGTTGGTGAACAGGACGCGGTCGAGGCCCTCGGGGGCGACCTCGGCGATCTTGCGGGCGGCGGTGGAGCGCTGGGCCTCGGAGAAGTGCGGGGCGATCACGCACAGCTTGTCGGCCTGCTCCTTGACGGCGGAGACGAGCCGCGGGTGCTGGTGGCCGAGGTTGGTGTAGACGAGCTGGCTGGCGAAGTCGAGGTACCGGTTGCCGGCGTAGTCCCAGAACCAGGACCCTTCGGCTCCCGCCACGGGGAGCCCGCGGTAGGCGCCCTGCTGCACCCAGCCACGGAAGAGGTGCGCCTGGTCGTCGGCGAGGACGGCTTGTGCGGCTTCGAGGCCGCCGGTGGCGTGCTCTGGTGTCATGGCCAGCACGGTAGGGCGGGGGCGGGCGCCCCCCCAGTCCTGTTCGGACGAGCTGATCGGGCACCTCGGGCGGGCCGCGGCGGTGCGCGGACGGACCGTGTCCGGCGGTGGTCGCCGGGCACGGTCCGTCCGGGCCGTCAGCGTGCGGGGAGGCGGTCGGCCGGTACGAGGCGCAGGGCGGCCGGGTCGGGCCGCGCGGTCAGGCGCCGGTAGAGGGTCGCGCTGTGGGGCCAGTTGTTGGTGAGGGTGCCGTCGGCGGTCTTGAACCAGTTGGTGCAGTCGTCGGTCCAGACCGTGCGCCGGGCTCCCTCGTCGACCCGGCGCTGCCACGCGTCGAGGGCCTCGGGGCGGGCGTCCAGGACGATCCGCCGCCCGCGTGCGCCGTGGTCGGTGAGGAGTTGGACGCATTGGGCGACGTAGGCGGCCTGGGCCTCCAGGGTGAGGGTGACGGAGTTGTGCCCGAGGTTGGTGTTCGGCCCGTACATGAGGAACAGGTTGGGGAAGCCGGGGACGTGGATGCCGAGGTGGGCGCGGGCGCCGTGGCGCCACTGCGCGTCGAGCCGCCGGCCGCCGCTGCCGGTGACCTCCATGGGGGCGAGGAACTCGGTGGTGCGGAAGCCGGTGGCGTGGATGATCGTGTCGGCCTCGCGCAGCGTGCCGTCCCGGGTCTCGATGCCCTTCTCGGTCACCCGGGCGATGGGGTCGGTGACCAGCTCGACGTTCTCCCGGGTGAGGGCGGGGAAGTAGTCGGAGGACAGCACGATCCGTTTGCACCCCACGGCGAAGGACGGGGTGAGCCGGGCCCGCAGCTCCGGGTCGGGGACCTGGGCGGCGAGGTGACGGCGGGCCATGAAGGCGAGGAGGGCGGCCGTCCTGCCGCGCCGCAGGGCAGGCAGGAGCACCGCCTCGGAGCGCCGGAAGAGGAGGCCCCGGTAGGCGCGGTGGGCTCCGGGGAGGGTGCGCAGGGCCGCGGAGAGCAGGGGGTGGAAGCGTTCGCCGGGCTTGGGCAGGACCCAGTTGGGTGAGCGCTGGTACACGTGGAGCCGCCGGACGCGGCCCGCTATCGCGGGGACGAGCTGGGCGGCGCTGGAGCCGGTGCCGATGACGGCGACGTCCCGGCCGGTGAGGTCGTGCCCGTGGTCCCAGCGGGCGGTGTGGAAGGCCGTGCCGGCGAAGCCGTCGAGGCCGGGCAGGTCGGGGTACTTGGGCAGGGACAACTGGCCGACGGCGGTCACGACGGCGTCGGCCGTGTGCTCCTCGCCGGCGGCGGTGCCCAGGATCCATCGCGCGGCGGTGTCGTCGTACCGCAGGCTGGTGATCTCGGTGCCGTAGCGCAGGTGCGGGACGAGTCCGTGGTCGCCGGCGCAGCGGCGGAGGTAGGCGAGGACCTCGGGCTGGCGCGGGTAGCGGACGGTGCTGTCGCGGTAGGGCGCGAAGGAGTACGAGTACAGGTGGGACGGGATGTCGCAGCCGGCGCCCGGGTAGGTGTTGTCGCGCCAGGTGCCGCCGAGGTCGGCGGCCTTCTCGTAGACGGTGAAGGAGTGCAGTCCGCGCCGTTTCAGCTGGACGGCGGCGCCGAGGCCGGCGAGGCCGGCCCCGATCACCGCGACCTGGGTGTGCGGGGCCCTGGGGGTCACGGCCGGGCGGCCCCCGTCCTGCGGTACACCGACACGTGGGCCTGGCTCTCGCCGGTGAACGGGGACTCGTCCCAGCCGCCGTACCGGTGTTCCAGGGTGAGCCCGGCGAGGCGGGCCATGAGGTCGAGTTCGCTGGGCCAGACGTAGCGGAACTGCACGGTGTGGTCGCGGCTGCCGTCGCCGTGGTCGAGCCGGTAGTGGGGCCACATCCGCTGGGTGACCGGGTCGTGGCGGTCGACGCCCAGGTTGAGGCTGTGGTCCTCGCTGCGGGCGACCTCCATGAGCCCGCCGCTGCGCCGGGCGGCCTCGAAGCGGGCGGTGTCGGGGACGAAGCCCTGGACGACGAAGCGCCCGTGCTCGGGCAGGAGCCGGGCGGCGTTGGCCAGGCAGCGGACCTGGTCCTCCTGGGAGGCGAGGCTGTAGAGGGTGTTGAAGACGATGTAGGCGAGGGCGAAGGGGCCTTCGACGTCGAGTTCGGCGAAGTCGCCGGTGACCAGGGTGACCCGGTCGCTGCCGGGCTTGCCCCGCAGCACGTCGAGCATGTCGGGGGAGGCGTCGATGCCGGTGACGTCCACGCCCCGCTCGCTGAGCGGCAGGGCCACCCGGCCGGTGCCCACGCCGAGTTCGAGGACCCGCTTCACGCCGGTGTCGCGGGCGGCGCGGTCCGCGAGGGCGGCGAGGAAGCGGATCGTGTCCTCGGTGTCGTCCTGGAGGCGGACGATCCAGTGGTCGTAGATGTCGGCGAGCTCGTCGCCGTAGCTGGTCGGACCGTAGTTCTCCTGAGTGGCCATGCGGGGAGTCAACCTCCGTCGGTGGGCGGGGGCCAGGTGCGTTCGACCCGGCCTTCGGGGGTGGCCGTCCGGTCAGCCCGCGGCGGTACGGCCGCCGGGCGCGGCGGGGTCCGGCTCGCGTACGGCCTCCATGCGGGCGAACAGCCGGAACGGCAGGGTGGGCGCGCCGGTGAGGTGGGTGCGGTGGATCCGGCCGCCGGTGAACTCGGGCCGGGCGGCGACGGCTTGGCGCAGGGGGCCGTCGTCGGCGCCCCGGAAGTCGTAGACGAGGAGCCGGCCGCCGGGGCGCAGGACGCGGGCGGCCTCGGCGACGGCGCTGGGGACGTCGGACCAGTGGTGCATGCTGAGCGTGGAGACGAGGACGTCGGCGGAGGCGTCGGGCAGGGGGAGGGCGGCGGCGTCCCCGAGGTGGACGGTGACGCGGTCGGTGAGGGCGTGCGCGCGAGCGTTGGCGCGGGCGCGGGCGACCATGGCGGGTGAGACGTCGACGCCGTGGGGGACGAGGTCGGGGCGGGTGCGGGCGATCCGCAG
Organism: Streptomyces sp. NPDC012827; assembly: GCF_042900905.1. Lineage (NCBI taxonomy): Bacteria > Bacillati > Actinomycetota > Actinomycetes > Kitasatosporales > Streptomycetaceae > Streptomyces > Streptomyces sp. NPDC012827. The sequence continues at coordinate 9,364 of NZ_JBIBBY010000014.1, forward strand.
GAGCAGCCGGCCGGGGCCGGTGCCGATGTCGGCGACGACGCCGCCGCGGGGGGCGCCGCGGGAGACGTCGGCGGCGGCGCGGCGGTGGAGTCCGCCGAGGACCCAGCCGGAGAGCCGGTCGTAGGCCTCGCCGCTGATGCCCATGCCGCCGGGGTCCTTCCCGGGGTGGTGCGGGTGGTGGCCGTGGCCGCCGGCGACACGGTGGACCGCGCGGTGGGCGGCGTGGAGGAGGGAGCGCATCGTGGACTTCCGGGGTGAGGGGTCGGGGGTCAGGAGGTCGGGGTCGCGGTAGGCGTCGTCCCGGGCCTCTCAGGGGTACGGCGCCCCGGGCCCGGCCGGGGGCGGGGCCGGGCCCGGGGTGCCGTCGCATCGGCCCGCGCGCGGGGCGCGGGCCGGTGCGGGCCGGGTGGGGCGGGGGCGAGGGCTCCCGCGCCGGGTTCGGGTCCCGCCGGGGCCCGGACCGGTCAGGCCGCCTCGGGCGCGGTTGCCGGGCCGTCGGCCGCGGGTTGCCGGCCGGGGCTGTTGGGCCGGGGCAGCAGGGCGATGAGCGCCACGAGGAGGACGGCGAGCGGCACGCCCCAGGTGAAGACCTCGGGGATGGCGGCCGCGGTGGCCTCCGGGCCGCCGGGTCCGGAGGCGACCTCGCGGGCCAGCAGGTTGCCGAAGAGGGCGACGCCGATGGCCATGCCGAGGCCGCGGATGGACAGGTTGGCGGCGGTGGTGGCCGCCAGGTCAGGGGGCGCTGCGGCGTTCTGGGAGACCACGACGAGGTTCTGCATGAGCAGGCCGAAGCCGAGGCCGAGGACCGCCATCTCGGCCGCCACCAGGAGGTACGGGCTGCCGAGGTCGAGCAGGCTGAGGAGCAGGAAGGCGACGGTGAGCAGGCCCGCCCCGGTGAGGAGGTACGGCTTGAAGCGGCCGCTCGCGCCCGCCTTGCCGCCGGCGATCGCGGAGATGGCGACGAAGGGGATGAAGTACGGGTTGAGCGCGAGTCCGGCCTGGGTGGCGCTCATGTCGTAGGCGGCCTGGAGGAAGGTCGGCATGAAGACGATGGAGCCGTACAGGAGCATGCCGACGACGGCGGTCGCGGGCAGCGCGACGCGCAGGGCCGGGTTGGTGAACAGCCGCAGCGGGAGGAGCGGGTTGCGGGCCCTGCCCTCCCACCACACGAACAGGGCGGCGAGCACCGCGCAGAGCGCGATCAGGCCGAGGATCTGGCCCGATGCCCAGGCGTACTCGCGGCCGCCCCACTCGGTGACGAGGAGGAGGCTGACGACGGCGCCCATGAGGAGCGCCGAGCCGGCGAGGTCGACGGGGGCGCTGGCGGCCGTCTTCGGCAGGCGCAGCGCGTAGGCGCACAGGGCGATGGAGAGCAGGCCGAGCGGGATGTTGATGTAGAAGATCCAGCGCCAGCCGGCGGTGTCGGTGAGGATGCCGCCGGCGAGCGGGCCGCCGACGCTGGCGAGGGCGAAGACGGCGCCGGTGAGGCCCTGGACCTTGCCGCGCAGATGGGTCGGGTACAGCTCGGAGAGCGCGACGGTGGGGATCACGAAGAGGGCGCCGGCGCCGATGCCCTGGAGCACCCGGGCGGCGATGAGCTGCGGCATGGACGTGGCCAGCCCGCACAGCAGCGAGGCGACGGAGAAGAGGACGACGGCGGCGATGAAGACGGAGCGGCGGCCGAAGCGGTCGCTGACGCGTCCGTAGAGGGTGCCGGTGGCGGTGGAGGCGAGGACGTAGGCGGTGACGACCCAGCTGAAGGAGTCGCCGCCGCCGATGTCCGCCGTGATGTCGGGCAGGGCGATGGCGACGACGGTCTGGTCGAGCACGGACAGCAGGATGCCGAGCACGAGGCCGGCGGTGGCCAGGGGGACGTTGCTGTCGTGCGCCGGAGCGGCGGCGGGGGTGGTGCCGGCGGCTCCGGAGGAGGTGCTGTCGGACATGGCGGGTCACGCCCTCCCGGACGCGAAGGGGTTGGGGAGCTTGAAGTCGACGCTGACGAGGTCCTGGTCGATGACGGTGCCGGCGACGGTGCCGCTGGCGGCGGCCGCGACCACGGCGGCGAGCGGGACGGGCACGGTGGCCCGGCGGGCCATGTCACCGGCGGCGTAGACGCCGGGGACGCTCGTCTGGCCGAACTCGTTGACCTCGACGCAGGCGTCGGGGAAGGTGGCGCAGCCGAGCCGCTCGGCGAAGTCGGCGCGCTGGCGCAGGGTGGTCCTGATGAAGGCGGCGTCGCGTTCGAGGGCGGAGCCGTCGGTGAAGACGATGCGGCGCAGGGCGGTGCCCTCGCTCTCGAGGCGGGATATGGGCCGGTCGTGCACGGCGATCCCGTTGGCCTCCAGGACGCTGCGCAGCACGGGTTCGAGTTCGCCTCCGCCGGTGCACAGGGCCATGTCGTCGGTGAAGCGGCTCAGGTGCAGGGCGAGGCGGACGCGCTCCGGTTCGGCGCCGAGGACGGCGATCCGCCGGCCGCTGGCCTCGAAGCCGTGGCAGTACGGGCAGTGGAAGGCGGACTTGCCCCACAGTTCGGCCACGCCGTCGAGGTCGGGCAGTTCGTCGCGCAGGCCGGTGGCGAGCAGGACCCGGCGGGACTCGACGACCGTGCCGTCGTCGAGGACGGCCTCGAAGTGGTCGTCGGCCAGCCGGCGCAGCGAGGTCACCTCGGCGGTGCGGTGCTCGACGGTCGGGTAGGCGGCGAGATCGTCCCGGCCGAGTTCACGCAGGCGCGCGGGGGGCGTCCCGTCGTGGGTGAGGAAGTTGTGCACGGCGTCGGCGGGGGCGTTGCGCCCGTGGCCGCTGTCGGCCAGCAGCACGGTGCGGTGGGCCCGGCCCAGGGTCAGCGCGGCGGACATACCGGCGGGGCCTCCGCCGATGATGATCGCGTCCAGCATGTTCACTCCGCTCGTCCGGTCTTCTCGGTGCGACGCCGTCCGGCCCTCCCGGTGCGACGCCGGTCTCTCTCTTGACCTGGACCCAACTCTGCAAGTTAATGTCAACATGAAGTCAAGGGGTGACGAGGAGTCCATGACCATCGGCGAGCTGGCCGAGCGTTTCCAGCTGCGTCCGCACGTCCTGCGGCACTGGGAGGCGACGGGACTGCTCTCCCCCGCCGAGCGGATCAACGGCCGCCGCTACTACACGGCGGGCCACATCGCCCGGGTGGCGATGATCGTCCGGGGCAAGACGGCGGGCTTCAGCCTGGAGCAGCTGCGTGAGGTGCTCGACGCGCCGGACGCGGGGCACCGCCGGGCCCTGCTGCTGGAACACCACGCCGAGCTGACCCGGCGGATCGGGGAGATCGAGCAGTCGCGGACGCTGATCGAGCACGCCCTGGAGTGCCGGGCCGAGGACTTCACGCAGTGTCCGGGCTTCCGCCGGCTGGTGGATCAGCTCGCGGGCGCTCCCGAGGACCTTCCTCCCGTCCGGCGGCACGGAGCGGGCGCCCCAGGGAACTGATCCAGGGGCGCCCGGCGCGTGCGGGGGGCGGCTCAGCCGATCCCGGTGATCCCGGAGAAGCGGACGGCCATCCGCTCCGGCCCGCGCAGGATGACGTGCGGGCGGTACTCCAGGGACTCCGGTACGAGCTCGGGGTCCCGGACCCGGTCGACGAAGGTCCGCAGCGCCACGGCGGCCTCCAGCTTGCCCAGGTTGGCGCCCAGGCAGCGGTGCGGGCCGCTGGAGAACGACAGGTGGTCCAGGCGCTTGCCGACGGGCCGGGTGATGTCGAAGCGGTCGGGGTCGGGGAAGACCTCGGGGTCCCGGTTGGCGGCGGCGGCCAGCAGCAGGACGTCGGTGTCGGCGGGGATCTCCAGGCCGTCCAGGACGATGCGTTCCTTGGTCATCCGGTGCAGCATCTGCACGGACGGCTCGAACCGCAGGATCTCCTCCACCGCCGGGTAGGCCAGCGACGGGTCCTCGCGGAGCATCGCCATCTGGTCGGGGTGGCGCAGCAGGGTCAGGATGCCGTGGGTGATCAGGTTGGCGGTGGTCTCGTGCCCCGCCATCACGAGCAGCGCGAGCGTGGCGAGCAGCTCGGTCTCGGTGAGCCGGTCGCCGGCGGCCTCGGCCCGGACCAGGCTGGGCAGCAGTCCGTCGCCCTTCGCTCCCCCGGCGGCGATGAGGTCGCGGAAGTACTGGTAGAAGGCGGCCCGGGTCTCGGTGTCCTCCTTGTCGATCTCCGGGGTGCGGTTGGCGGCCATCATCGGGTCCAGGGCGCGGCCCAGCACCGTCGACCAGGCACCGAAGATTTTGTGGTCCTCGGGCGGCACACCGAGCATCTCGCAGATCACGCGGACCGGCACGGGGTACGAGTAGACGCTCGGGATGTCGACCGGGGAGCCCGCCTCGGCCACCTGCCGGATCAGGTCGTCCACGATCTCCCGGATCCGCACCTCCAGGTTCTGCACCATCCTCGGGGTGAACGCCTGGGTGACCAGACCCCGCAGCCGGGTGTGGTCCGGCGGGTCGAGGAAGGTCATGACCTCCTTGCGGGACTCCACGGCGTCGGTGCTGAGGATCTTGGAGCGGCTTCGGTCGGCGCTGGCGGCGGGGTGGCGCAGCAGCGCGTCGACGTCCTTGTGCCGGGCCAGGACCAGCAGCGCGCCGTCCATGACCGTGAAGGGCGAGGCCTCCCGCATCCCGTGGAGCAGGGGGTACGGGTCGGGGCGGTTCGCCGGGTCGAAGTAGGCGGCCAGCTGTTCTTCCGGCGACTGCGCCGGGCTCGTCTGCGTCTGCGTCATGGCCCCGAGGGTGCGGCCCGCCGGCCGGGCGGGGCGAGCCGCCGTCGCCGTGGTCGTTCGGGCACCTCACGTGCACACCCCAAAGGGGACTCCCCGGCGGCCGGCGGCGGCTCCAGGGTTACCGTCCATGGGATCCGTTCCGCTCCGTTCCGCGCCGACCACCGCCTCCGCCGGACTGCCCCGGGGCCCCGCCTACGACCCGTGGCGGACCTGGCGGAGCCGCGAGGGTGCCGAGGGCATCGTCGCGGCGGGAATCCTGGCGGCCAACGCCCGTAACGTACAGCCCTGGCGGTTCGTCCTGGAGGACGGGCCGGCCGTGCGGGTGTACGCCGATCCGGATCGCCGGCAGGGGGCGCTCGACCCCTTCGACCGGGAGCTGTACGTCGGTCTGGGCTGCGCCCTGGAGAACATGGTGCTGGCCGGCCGGGCCCGGGGGTACGCGCCCCGGGTGCTGCTCCGCCCGGACACCGGCGACCCCGCGCACGCGGCGACCGTCCTGCTGGAGCCGGGGGAGGCCGGCGCCGGGACGGACGAGCTGTACGAGGCGATTCCGTACCGCCGCACCAATCGGGGCCCGTTCCGGCCCGAGCCGCTGCCCGAGGCGCTGCTGAAGGAGATCGCCGCCCTCGGCGAGGGTGACCTGGCCGCGCCGGCGCTGCGCTGGTTCGCCGGCCCGGCCGAGCGCGACCGGGTGGCGGCGCAACTGGCGGCGGCGACGGAGGAGATCGTCGCCGACGAGGAGCAGTCGCTGGCCGGGCACCGCTGGTTCCGCGGCAGCGACCGGGAGGTGGACCGCAGCCGGGACGGCATGACCGTGGACACCCAGGGCATGCCGCCGCTGATGAGCGCCCTCGGCAAGCGGCTGCCGGCGCCCCCGCGCCGGGTCGCCGACCGGTTCTGGCTGCGGCGGACGCGGCAGGTGCACCTGCCGACGGCCGCGGCCTTCGGGATGGTCACCGTCCCGGACGCCACCCGGGCGGAGGACCGGCTGGAGGGCGGCCGGCTGCTCCAGCGCGTTCATCTCTTCGCCACGGCCCGGGGCCTGGCGGTCGGTCACCTCAACATGATGACCGTCCGTGCCGACCGGGAGCGCGAGCTGGGGCTGCCGCCCCGGTTCGGGCGGATCCTCGCCGACCTGGTCGGCGACCCCGGGCGGCAGGCACTCGTCACCTTCCGCATCGGGCGCCCCGCGCAGCCCGCCGTCGCGAGCCCCCGGCGGCCCGTGGCGGCGGTCCTGGACCGGGGAGCACGGCACTGACCCCCGGGGCGGGGCCCCGGCCCCGGCCCGGGACACGCGGCGCGGGCCGCGGGGCGGCACGCCCGGCATTCCCCGCACACACCCACCGTCCGGCGGCCCCGCCGCGCCGCCGTCTGCCGAGGAGGCGTAACACCACATGTACGACGCGATAGTCGTCGGTGCCCGGTGCGCGGGAGCCACCACAGCGATGCTGCTGGCCCGGGCAGGCCACCGGGTGCTGCTGCTGGACCGGGCCCGGTTCCCCAGCGACACCATGTCGACCCACTACGTGCACCAGCCCACCATCGCGCGGCTGGCCCGCTGGGGGCTGCTCGACCGGCTGACCGCCACCGGCTGCCCGCCGCTCGACGTGGCCCGCTGGACCCTGGAGGACGTCACGATCACCGGGTGCGCACCCCCGGTGGACGGCATCCGGACGGCCTACGGGCCGCGCCGGTTCGTCCTGGACTCGCTCCTCGTGGACGCGGCCCGCGAGGCCGGTGCCGAGATGCGGGAGGCGACCAACGTGACCGAACTCCTGGAGGAGGACGGCCGCGTGGCGGGCGTGCGGGCCCGCGGTGAGAACGGGGTGGAGTTCACCGCCCGGGCCCGGGTGGTGATCGGCGCCGACGGGGTGGACTCGATGGTCGCCCGCGCGGTGCGCGCCCGGAAGTACGAGGAGGCTCCCAATCTGAACTGCCTCTACTACACGTACTGGGGCGGCATGAAGGCCGACTACGAGGTGTACGTCGCGGGCCGGCGCGCGATCGGTGTCGTGCCGACCCACGACGACGCGGTCATGGTCGGCATCCAGTGGCCGCGCTCCGAGTTCGACCTGGTGCGCCGGGACGTGGAGGGCGCCTACCGTACGGCTCTGGAGGCGACGGCCCCCGAACTGGCCGAGCGGGTACGGGGCGCGGAGCGCACGGCCCGGTTCACCGGGACCGGCAGGCTGCCGAACTTCTTCCGGCAGGCGAGCGGTCCCGGCTGGGCGCTGGTCGGTGACTCCGGCTTCCACAAGGATCCGGTGGGCGCCTTCGGCATCAGTGACGCCGTCCGCCACGCCGAACTGCTTGCCGGGCTGCTCGCGCCGGCGCTGGGCGGCGAGGTGCCGCTGGAGCGGGCGCTCGACGACTACGCGGTGCGGCGCGACGAGGACGCGATGCCCGAGTACTTCTTCAACCTGCAGGCGGCCCAGCTGGATCCGATGCCGGAACTGCTGGACATCCTGCGGGTGATCTCCGGCGAGCAGGAGCAGGTGGACCGGTTCTTCGGTCTGATCGCCGGTCTCTACACCTGGGACACCTTCTTCACCCCCGAGCTGATCGAGCGCGCAGGCGCCGGGAGGACCGCATGACCGAGACGACCGCCCACGAGTCCGCACGGCTGATCCGGCGGCTGTACGCGGAGGTGTACAACGCGCACCGGCTGGACCGGATGCCGGAGTTCTACGCGCCGGACATCCTCAACCACGGCGGCCAGGGCGAGGTGGGCGTGGACAGCCTGCGCGCCCGGGTGGGGATGATGTTCACCGCGTTCTCCGACGCGGTGGCCGAGATCGAGCACCTCGTCGCGCAGAACGACCGGGTGCTGGTGTTCCTGCACTGGACCGGTCATCTCAGCGGCTCGGACGAGGAGTTGTCGCTGCGTACGGCCAATCTGTACCGGGTCGCGGACGGGCGGATCGCCGAGCACTGGAGCGTGGTGGACCAGTCGGGTCTGACCCGGTTCGGCATGCCGGCCGGGGACCAGACGCAGCCGGTGGGGAAGCCGGACTGGACCGCCTCCGCCACCGAGGAGGCGAACATGCGGCTGGTGCTGACGGTCTGGGAGGAGCTGATGCGGCAGCACCGGCTGGACCGGGCCGACCTGTACTACCGGCAGGACTACATCCAGCACAATCCCTTCGCGGCGGAGTCGGGGAAGGGCCTGAGCGGCATGAAGGACTTCTTCGCCGGCCTGTTCGCCGTGGCGCCCGACCTGACGGGCGAGATCACGCAGATGATCGCCGAGGACGACCGGGTCGCGGTCTTCTGCGTGTGGCGCGGCCACGAGGCCGCCACCGGCCGTGAGGTGAAACTGCACACCGCCGATCTGCTGCGGATCGAGGACGGACTGATCGCGGAGCACTGGGACGTCATGGACTACGCGGCGGTCGCGCAGTTCGGGGTGCCCCAGGGCGGCTGAGCGTCCTCGGAGCGGTACGGGAAGGGCCCCGGGGACGGTTCCCCGGGGCCCTCCTCGTGGCGCGGGCCGGTCAGCGGCGTGCGGTGACCGTGACGGGCAGCCGGGCGAGCCGGCGCTGCATGAACAGCGGCAGCCATTCGGGGGCGTCGACGGCCTCGGAGGTGAAGTCGGCCGGCCAGGTGGCCAGGGCCTCCATCATCAGCGTGCCCTGCCGTTTGGCGAGCGCGGCGCCCAGGCAGTAGTGCAGGCCGTGCCCGAGGGCGAGGTGGGGGGTGCCGTCGCGGGTGATGTCGAAGCGGTCCGGGTCCGGGTGGACGGCCGGGTCGCGGTTGGCGGCGCCGAGGAAGGTGAGCACCCGGGATCCGGCGGGGATGATCCGGCCGCTCAGCTCGATGTCCTCCCCGGTCCAGCGCCCGCCGCCCGCGGTGGCCAGTTGCAGCGGGCTCTCGTACCGCATGACCTCCTCTGCGGCGCTCGCGGCGAGTTCGGGTCGGGCGCGCAGCAGGGCGAGCTGGTCGGGGTGGCGCAGCAGGGTGAGGACGGCGCTCGCGGTGAAGGCCACCAGCGTCTCGTGGCCGGAGATGAAGACCAGGATGGCGTTGGCGTGGAGTTCGGCGCGGCTCATCAGGCCCTCGCGCTCGGCCGCGACGAGGGAGGAGAACAGGTCGTCGCGCGGGTCGGCGCGGCGCCGCTCGGCGATGTCGCCGAGGTAGGCGTCGAAGGCCTCGAAGGCCTCCACGGCCCGTTCGATGGAGCCGGGGTCGGCGGGGATGTCGGCGGCCGGGGACATCGCCTGCCCCCAGTCCTTGAGGAGCGGCAGGTCGGCCCGGGGCACGCCGAGGAGGTCGCCGATGGCCTGGAGCGACACGGGGAAGGCCAGGTCGTCGACCACCTCCAGGCCGCCGCGGCGCAGCGCCTCGGCGAGGATCCGGTCGGCGCCCTCGCGGGCCTGGGCGAGGACGCCGTGGAGCCGAGGGGAGGCGAAGGGACGCCGGGTGAGGTTGCGCAGCCGGGTGTGGTCGGGCGGGTCCTGGAAGAGGAGGGTGCGCTCCATGGAGCGCAGGGACTCGGGGACCATGACGGCGAGCAGTTCGGCCACCGGGTCCGGCGGCCGGAGCCCGAGGCGGGGGTCGGCGAGGACGGCGGCCGCGTCGGCGTGGTGACTGACCACGTAGGAGTCCAGGTAGTCCCAGTAGACGGGGCCGCCGTGGTCGCGGACGCGCGCGTACTCGGGGTAGGGGTCGGCGCGGAACGCGTCCCGGTAGGGGTCGAAGTCCTTCAGGTGCGGGACGGCTCGGTCGCCGGTGAGGGGCTCGTGCTCGGTGGTCATGGGGTTCCTTCCGTGCCGGTCAGCTCCGCGAGGGCGTCGCCGGGCAGCCGGCCGAGCAGGGACAGCAGGTTGTCGGGGGCGAAGAACCGCTCGGCGGGCACGGTTCCGGCGATGACGCCGAAGAACCGGTCGGCCTCCTCGCGGTGTTCGGCGAGCACGCGGACCAGCTGGCGGGTCATGGGGTCGAACTCGAAGCTCGCCGCCTCGCAGGTGAAGTCGTAGAGGAGCGCGGAGGCGGCGTTGCGGGCGCGTTCGTACGCGGACAGCGCCGTGTCCCAGTCGGCCGTACCGGAGCGGTGGGCGCGGATCGCCTCCGCGAGGAGTTCGGCGTCGCGCCAGGCGTCGCTGATGCCCTGTCCGGTGAGCGGGTCCTTGTGGTAGCCGGCGTCGCCGACGAGGGCCCAGCCGGGGCCGTAGGGGCGGCGGTAGAAGTTGTCGAGGGCGGCGCTGCCCCGGAACCGCTCGACCCGTTCGGCGCCCGCGAGTTCGGCGGCCAGGCTCGGCGCGGCCTCCTCGACGGCCTTGAGGTAGTGGCGCTCGATGTCGGAGCGGTAGGTGGGGAAGAAATCGCGCGGGCGGGCGGCCTGCACCAGGTAGGCGTCGTCGTGGGTGGGGATGACGCCGATCTGTTTGTCGCCCTCCAGGAACACCTCGTTGCGGTGCCGGCGTCCGGCCGGCAGACCGCGCCAGTAGGTGTAGTAGACGACGGTCAGCGGCGGCCTGGCGTGGTACGCGGGGGCGCCGGCGAGCCGGGCGACGGTCGAGTCGCGCCCGTCGGCGCCGACCACGACCGGGGCGCGCAGGGTGCGGGGCGGGCCGCCCTCGCTCTGGTAGCGGACGCCGGTGACCGTGCCGTCGTCGCTCCGCAGGAGGGAGCGGACGGTGCAGCGTTCGCGCACCTCCGCGCCGGCCTCGCGGGCGGCGTCGACCAGCAGGGCGTCGAGGACGGTACGGCGCGGGGCGAGGGCGAAGCCGATGGCGCCGTCCGGCGGGGCGAAGCCCCGGACCGCGGTGTCGCCGAACCACCACAGGGCCTCGGTGACCGGGGGGCAGCCCGTCGCGGTGAGCCGGTCGAGCAGCCCCCAGCGGGCGAGCCTGGCCAGGCCGCTCGGCTGGATGTAGTGCGTGGAGACGGTGTCGCGGGGGAACGCCGCCCGGTCCAGGACGACCACCCGGAGCCCCGAGCGGGCCAGGAGCATCGCCAGCGGGGACCCGGCGCAGCGGGCTCCGACGACTATCACGTCGTACATACGACCTCCGCGGGGGTTCTGGGGCGCGACCGCCCCGGTGCGGAGGCTCGGCGAGCGCGCGCGGGAGCGGCTCGGCGGGGGCCGGCGCCCCGGACAGCAAAGCCGCCGCTCCCCCGGCTCGCATCGCCCCAAGGGGGTGACCGGTCGGGCGGGCCCATCGGTCAGGCCCGGCAGCCGCTCCCTGCGGGGCGCAGATCCACCGCCCTGACGGCCCTGTGCGCGGGCGGGCGGGGAACGGCAGGTTGGGGCCGTCCGACCCGCGTCGGGACGGCCGGGGCCCGGTGGCCCCGGTGGAGCGCGCCGAACGCCACCACGAGGAGCGTGGGCCATGGCCCTGGACACCAGCAGGTTCGAGCAGATCCGGGAAGTCGCCGGCAGCCGCAGGGAGGAGGACGTGTTCGACTTCGCCCGGCGCCAGGAGGGCGGGATCGGAGGTCTTCTGGACGACATCTTCGCCAACATGCCCGAGGCGTTCCGCGCGGACCGGGCGAAGGGCCAGGAGGCGTCCTTCCAGTACGAGATCAGGACCCCGGACGGGGTGCACGAGTACTTCGTGAAGGTGGCCGACGGAACCTGCGAGACGGGCCGGGGCCGTACGGAGGCGCCGAAGCTGACGACCTCGGTCGCGCTGCCGGTGTTCCTGAAGCTGCTGACCGGGCGGCTCAACGGCATGCAGGCCTTCCTCGGCGGCAAGGTCAAACTGTCCGGCAACACGCTGTACGCGGCGAAGCTGGAGCACTGGTTCGCCCGCCCGTCCTGACCGTCCCGCCGTCCGCCAGGACCGAAGCAGAGACCCGATCAGGAGGGCCACGATGAAGCTCGGCATCGCACTGCCCACGGTGGGGCCGCCCGGCCGGCGCCGCTACGTCCTCGAGGTCGCCACGGCCGCGGACCGGATGGGCTTCGACTCGGTGTGGGTGAGCAGCCACGTCGCGCTGCCCCGCCGGCGGGAGAGCACCTGTCTGTACCCGCGCGCGAAGACGGCGGACGCCTACAACTGGGGCGTCGCCTGGCTGGAGCCCATCGCGGTGATGGGCCTGGTCGCCGGGGCCACCGAACGCGTCCGGATCGGCACGCACGTGCTGGCCCTGCCGTACCGCAACCCGGTGATCCTCGCCTCCGAACTGGCCTCGCTGGACCAGCTGTCGCTGGGCCGGATCGTGCTCGGCGCCGGTATCGGCTGGATGGACGAGGAGTTCCGCACCGTCGGGGTGCCGCGCCGTGAGCGGGGCGTGCGCACCGACGAGGCGATCGAGGTGATGCGGACGCTGTGGGGGTCGCGCAGGCCGACCTCCTTCCACGGCCGCTTCACCGATTTCGACGACATGTGGCTGGCGTCCCGGCCGCACACCGAGAAGGGGCCGCCGGTGTACGTCGGCGGCAACACCGATGCCGCGCTGCGCCGGGTGGCCCGCCTCGGTGAGGGCTGGCTGGCCCACGAGCTGTACCCGGAGGAGATCCCGCCGGCCCGGGAGACGCTCGCCCGGTTCGCCGAGGAGGCCGGGCGCGACCCCGGGGAGATCGAGCTGACCGTACGCCGGGCGCTCGTCCCGCCGTTCGAGGTCATGGACTTCATGTCGGACCGGGTCAGCATCCGCGGCACGGCCGAGGAGGTGGCCGAGCAGCTGGACGCGTACCGCAGGGTCGGTGTCTCGCTGACCGTGCTGGACCTGTCGATGCGCCCCGCCGAGATCGTCGAGGCCATGGAGTGGCTGGTCAAGGACGTCCTGCCGCTGCTGTGACCGGGCGGCGCCCCCGGCTCCTCCCGCCGTACCCCACGCATGACCGCACCGTCCCACCCGTCCCCGCACGCCTTACGGAGAGACAGATGACCGCCTCGGACCCGACCGTCACCACCCCGGACGAGCGCCGCGCGCAGATCAAGGACCTCGTCTGCGACATCCTGGAGATCGACCCGGCCGAACTCACCCCGACCAGCCTCTTCAAGGAGGAGCACGGCGCCGACTCGCTGCGCGCGATCGAGATCCTCGCCGCCCTGGAGCGCACCTTCGGCATCACGATCGAGCAGGCCGACATGAGCCGCATGGTCAACCTCGAAGGTGTCGAGGCGGTCGTGGACCAGGCGCTCGCGGCCCGGTGACCCGGATGCGCCCCGTGAGCCCGAACCGGGTCGTCATCACCGGTCTGGGCACCGTCACCAGCATCGGCATCGGCGTCGGCGCGTTCCTCTCGGGGCTGCGCACGGGCCGGAACGGTGCCCGTCCCATCACCGCCTTCGACACCACCGGCTTCGCCCACGCCAACGGCTGCGAGGTCACCGGCTTCGACCCGGCGGAGTGGATGAGCCGGGTCTCCCCCGAGGAGCTGGGGCGGGCCGCGCAGTTCTCGGTGGCCGCGGCCGTGATGGCGGTCCGCGACTCCGGGATGCCGCTCGGCGAACTGCGCGGGCGCCGCTCCCTGGTCTGTGTCGGCACCACCGACGGCGAGTCCGCGGACCTGGACCGGCTGGTCGAGAGCCAGCTCGCCGACGGCCCGGAGGGTCTGGACCCGGTGGTCGCCCGCCGGGTCTCGGCCGGCCGGCTGACGACGGCGATCGTCCGGGAACTCGGCCTGGTCGACGTCGAGGCGACGACCCTGGCCACGGCGTGCGCGGCCGGCAACTACGCGATCGGGCACGGTCTCGACGCGCTGCGCGGCGGTGACGCCGACGTGGCGCTGGTGGGCGGCGCGGACGCCATGTGCCGCAAGACGTTCACCGGGTTCTACCGGCTCGGCACCATCGCGCCGGAGGCCTGCCAGCCGTTCGACGTGAACCGCAAGGGCATCCTCACCGGTGAGGGCGCCGGGGTGCTGCTCCTGGAGACGCTGGACTCGGCGCTGGCGCGCGGGGCCAGGATCTACGCGGAGGTGCTCGGGTATGGGCTGAACTGCGACGCCCACCACCCGGTGGCCCCGGACCGGGACAGCATCGCCCACTGCATGGAGCTGGCCCACGCCGGTGCGGGGGTGAAGCCGGAGGAGATCGACTTCATCTCGGCGCACGGCACCGGCACCCGGGCCAACGACGTCACGGAGGCGGCGGCGATCCGGCAGGTGTTCGGGGACCGTCCGCCGGCGACGATCTCCATCAAGGCGATGATCGGCCACACCATGGGCGCGGCGAGTTCGCTGGCGTCGGCGGCGTGCGCGCTCGCCCTCTCGGAGGGGTTCATCCCGCCGACGATCAACCACGTGGAGACCGACCCGGAGTGCGGTCTGGACTGCGTCCCGAACGTGCCGCGCCCGGCCCGGCTGCGCGTGGTGCAGAACAACGCCCTGGCGTTCGGCGGCAACAACGCGGTCCTGGTCCTCGGCCGGTACCCGGCCGACGACCCCGGGGACGAGGCCGCCGAGGCCGCCGAGGGGGCCGGACGGGCCAGGACCGGGACGGGGGCCGCCGGATGAGCGTCCTCGTCACCGGCATGGGCGCGGTGAGCAGCGTCGGCGGCGACGCGCGGGCCACGTTCGCGGCGCTCGCCCAGGGGCGCAGCGGCCTCGCCGAGCTGCGCGGCTTCGACCGGTCGAGGTTCCGGGCCCGGCACGCGTACGAGATCGACGACCGGCCGGCGCCCGGGACCGACGTGCCGCTGCGGGCCACCGGCTGGCTGCTCCGCGCGGTGGGGGAGGCGCTGGCCGACGCCGGTCTGGCCGGGGACCTCACGGGGGTGCCGGTGCTGGTCGGCACCACCCTGCGGGAGCTGCGGTCGGTGGAGCTGAACTGGTGCGAGGGCGCCCCGTTCGACGCGGCCCGGCTGCACTTCGGGACGGCGCTGCGCGAGCGGTTCGGCGCCGACCGGACGTACACGGTGGCCAACGCCTGCTCGGCGTCCCTGTACGCGCTGGGGCTCGGCACCGACCTGCTGGAGACGGGCGAGGCGGACACGGTGGTCGTCGCCGGGGTGGACACGATCACGGAGAGCACCTACGGGCTGCTCGACCGGGTCTACCGCGAGGCGCCCGAGTCGGTGCGGCCCTTCGACCGGGGGCGGCGCGGGATGCTCCAGGGCGACGGCGCGGCCGCCGTCGTGCTGCGGCGCGGCCCGGGGACCCCGGCGGGCGCCCGGGCGTACGCCACGGTGCGCGGCGTGGGGCTCAACTGCGACGCCTACCACCCGTCGGCGCCCGACAGCGGGAGCATCGGCCGGGTCATGCGGGAGGCGCACCGGCGGGCCGGGATCAAGCCGGCCGACGTCGATCTGGTGCTGCTGCACGGCACCGGCACCCCACTGAACGACGAGGCGGAGGCGCGCGCGCTCGGCGAGGTGTTCGCGGGCGTGCCGAGGCCGCCGCGGATGACGGCGGTCAAGTCGATGATCGGGCACACGGCGGGCGCCTCGGGGCTGCACAGCCTCGTCACGGCGGTGCAGGCCCTGCACAGCGGTCGGGTGCCGCCGACGCTCGGTCTGGACGAGCCGATCGACGAGGTGGCGGGGTTCCGGCTGGCCCGCGAGCCGGTGACGGAGCGCGGCATGTCGCTGGCGCAGGTGGATTCCTTCGGGTTCGGCGGCCTCAACGCGGTGGCCGTGGTGGAGAAGGTGAGTTAGGTGCGCGCACGGGATGTGGTGATCACGGGCCTCGGTACGGCCGTGGCCGGGGCCGGGGGCCCGGAGACCCTGCTGCGCGGGCCGGTGGCGGGCGGGGAGGATCCGGTGACGCGGCTGCGCGGTCCCGGGCTGCGCTACAAGGACCGGGCGACCAGGCTCGCCCTCTGCGCCGCGCGGGACGCCCTCGCGGACGCCGGGCTGCCGCAGGCCCTGGACGCGCCGGAGGGGAGTGAGGGTGGGGGCGGCCCCCTCGTGGACGGGCTGCGGTTCGGGGTGGTCGTCAGCACCAACTGGGGGAACGTGGACACGGTCTGCGAGACCTCGGCGACCATCCACCGCGCCGGCTACGCGGCCACCAGCCCGATGCTGCTGCCCAACACGGCGAGCAACGTGACCGCCTCCTGGGTGGCCATCACGCACGGCCTGCGCGGCGCCAACGTGACCCTGTGCAAC
Source organism: Streptomyces sp. NPDC012827 (assembly GCF_042900905.1). Taxonomy (NCBI): domain Bacteria; kingdom Bacillati; phylum Actinomycetota; class Actinomycetes; order Kitasatosporales; family Streptomycetaceae; genus Streptomyces; species Streptomyces sp. NPDC012827. The sequence continues at coordinate 25,107 of NZ_JBIBBY010000014.1, forward strand.
GGACCCACGTCCGGCCTGGACGCCGTCCACTGGGCCCGTACGCTCATCGCCGCCGGCCGCCTCGACCACGCCTTGGTGATCGGCGTCGAGCCGGTCAACGAGCCGGTCCGGCGGCTGGTCGGGACCGGCGGGCCCGGCCTGTTCGACGGAGCGGTCGCCCTGGTCGCCGAGGCGGCCCCGGCCGCCGCCGCACGCGGTGCGCGGCCCCTCGCCCGTGTCGGCCGCTACGCCCGGCGCGCGGACCCGGACGCCGCCGTGGCGGCCGTCCGCGCGGACGAACCGGCGGCCCCGGCCCGCTGGTTCGTCCCCGAGGGGCGGCCCGCAGGCGGCGACACGGGGCCGGCGGGCCTCCCCGCCCACGACCTGTCCCTGCGCTGGGGGCGGAGTTCCGGCGCGCTCGGCGTCCTGCAGTGCGTCGCCGGGACGGCGGAGCTGGCCCGGACCGGGCGGGCGGCGGCGCTCGCCTCGGCCGGCGGCGAGGGGGACGACGGCGCGGCGGCCCTGCTGCTGCTCGCCGCCACGGCGGCGGGGGCCGGCGCGTGAACGGGCCCCGGGTCGCCCTGCTGCACGGCCTGGCCGGTACGACGGCGGTGTGGCGGGCCTGCCGCGCCGCCGCGCCGGAGGGCAGCCGGTTCGTCCCGGTCGACATCAGCTGGCCCGCGCACGGCACGGCGGGCCCGCGGGCACCGGAGGAACCGGCGGAGCTGGTGGCCCGCGCGCTGCGGGCGACCCGCGCCCAGGTGGTCGTGGCGCACTCGTTCGCCGCGACGGCGCTCCTGGAGTACCTGGTCCGGGAGGAGGGGGCCGGGCCGCCGCTGCTGGGGGCGGTGTGCGTCTCGCCGTTCTACCGGGCGGAGCGGCGCGACTTCGACTGGGCCACGATCGACTACTACCTCACCCGGTTCCATCTGATCCTGGAGGAGGGCCTGGCCGTCACCTCCGGGGGCCGGCTGTCCGCGGCCACCCGTGCCTCGATGGCCCGGCGCGTGCGCGAACGCATCGGTCCCTACGGGTGGATGGACTTCTTCGGCGCGTACCTGCGCACCCCGGGCCTGCCGCTGGACCGGGTGCGGACCCCCGTCCTCGCCGTGACCGGCGCGCATGACCTCGCCGCACGCCCCTCGGACGCGGCGGCGCTCGTCCGGGCCCTGCCCGCCGGCCGGCTCCACGTGCTGCCCGGCTGCGGCCACTTCCCGATGGCCGAGCAGCCGGACCGCTTCACCGGTGTGCTCTCCGACTTCCTCGCCTCCCTGCCCGCCGCCCCTGTCGCTTCGCTGGAGATGACATGACCCAGATCCGTACGTCCGCGTCCCCCGCCGCCCAGGCCGGGGCGCCCGCGGACTCGCCCGAGAGCGTCACCACGGTCCGGCTCAGGCCCCGTTACGAGGGCTCCAACATCTGTACGTGGATCGGCTTCAAGCACGTCAACTACCTCGTCGAGGAAGCCGTCCTGGAGCATCTGCGGCGCACCGGCCGGGCGGCCGGGCGGCTGTACGAGGAGCACGGGCTCTGCGTGGACATCGTGGACATCGACTCCCGCATCCTGTCCGCCACGCACATCGACGACAGCGTGACGGCGCGCGTGGTGGCGCAGGAGAAGCCCGTCGACGGTGAGCTGGCGCTCGGGGTCACCCTCCACGTGGACGGCCCGACGCCGGTCCGCACGGTGACGGCGAAGGTCCGGGTGGTGCTGCGGCTCGACCCGCGCGGCGGCGGCGCGGCGCCCGTGCCGGCCGACCTGGAGCCGTACACGGTGGAGCGGATCGACCGCGCCGGCCTCGCGCGGGTCCCGGCCGCCGCGGTGCCGCCGCGGATCGGGGACGGCGCGCCTGGCGGGAGCGGTGACACGGCCGAGCGGTTCCTGTGGGCGCTGACCGCCGACACCAACGCGTACGCCTGGAAGTGGCGGGTGCCGTACTTCTACTGCCACTTCACCGAGCGGCTCCAGATGTCCGGGTACCTGCGGCTGATGGAGGAGGCCGTCGACCTCTTCCTCGCCGACCGGGACATCTCGATCAAGCGGCTCCTGGACGAGCAGGACTGGATCCCGGTGGTGCCGCAGAACTCGGTGTCGATGCTGCGCGAGGTCGGCATGGAGGAGGACCTGTACACGGTCCTCACCGTCGAGAACGTCTTCAAGCGGCTCACCTACACGGCCCGGATGGACACCTACGTGCTGCGTGACGGTGTGCCGCTGCTGACGGCGACGGGCCGGATCACGCACGGCTACGCCCGCATCGAGAACCGCCGCGACTGGAGCCTCGTGGAGTTCGACGACCGGATGCTGCGCGGACTGAACGGTTGGCAGGTCTGATGGATCCGGTGATCGTCACCGGGGTCGGGGCCGTGACCTGTCACGGCCCCGGGGCCGACACCCTGTGGCGGGCGATGGCGGCGGGAACCGTCCGCCCGCCCGACAAGCTGCCCGATCCGCACGCCCGGATGGACCTGCCGCTGATGTACCTGGCGCCCGAGGACGGGCTGCCCCAGGCGCCCGGCCGGGCCGCGTCGTTCGCGGTGGCCGCGGCGCGCGAGGCGCTGTCCGTGGCGGGGCTCGACCCCGCCACGCTGCCGGCCTCCCGCACGGCCCTGGTCCTGGGCACCTGCATGGGCGGCACGGGCGAGGAGGAGCGGCGGCGGGACCGGGGCGGCGCGGACGGGGACGCTCCGTGGAGGCCGGGGTTCGACGTGGTCGGGCAGGTCGCGACCGCGCTCGGCCTGCCCGGGGCGCACACGAGCGTCTCCAACGCCTGCTCGGCCAGTGGGTTCGCGCTCGGCATGGCGGCCGATCTCATCCGGGCGGGCGAGGCCGACGTGGTGGTCGGTGGCGGCGCGGACGCCTACGCGCGGATCGCGCTCGGCGCGTTCAACCGGATGGGGGCCGTGGACCCGCTGGGCTGCCGCCCGTTCGCGGCGGACCGGGCGGGCACGGTCTTCGGGGAGGGCGCGGCCGTTCTCGTCCTGGAGTCGGCGGCGCACGCGGCCCGGCGGGGTGCCCGGCCGCTCGCGGAGCTCGCCGAGTCCGGCTGGAGCTGCGACGCCCACCACCCGACCGCGCCGGAGCCTTCCGGGGCGCAGATCGTCCGCGCCATGCGGGAGTCCCTCGACCGCTCCGGGACGGCGCCGGAGGCCGTGGGCTGCGTCGTCCCGCACGGCACCGGGACGCGGCTCAACGACCGGGTGGAGAGCGCCGCGCTGCGCGAGGTCTTCGCGGGCGGGGCCGGCCGTGAGGTGCCCGCCGTGTACAGCCTGAAGGCCCTGGTCGGGCACACCGGCGGGGCGGCGGCCGGCCTCGCGGCGGTCGCGGCCACGCTGATCGTGCGCCACGCCACGGTGCCGGCCAATGTGCCGGTGGGCCCCCAGGACCCCGAGTGCGGGGTACGGCTGCCGCGGACGGCGGAACCGCTCGCCTCGCCGGCGGTACTCGTCAACGCGTACGCATTCGGCGGCAACAACGCCTCGTTCCTCATCCGGGAGGCGGTCCCGTGCTGAACGGCGACGAGGTGGTGGTGACCGGGGTGGGCCTGGTGACGCCCTGGCCCGATCCCGGTCGGCGGCTCGGCCCGGGGCGCCCGGGGCCCGAGGACGCCGAGTGGTTCGACGCGGGGAGGGAACTGGGGCCCCGGGGCCACAAGTACCTGCCGCCCGCGGCCCGTTACCTGCTGGCGGCGGGGCGCCGGGCGCTCGCGGCGGCGGGCCTCCCGGCCGGCGCGGCCCACGGACCGCACCCGGGCCCGGTCCCGGTTCCGGACGAGCGGCGCGGGATGGTCCTCGCCACCAACAGCGGCCTGACGCCCCTCTTCGCCGCGATGGACCGCACGGTCGTGGAGCAGGGCGCCGACCGGCTCGGCCCGGCCACCGCCCCGTACTTCGCCGTCAACGTGCTCGCCGGCCGGCTGGCCTCCGAGCAGGCCCTCAGGGGCTTCGGCCTCACCCTCACGACCCCCGCCGTCGGCGGCCTGGAGGCCGTCCTCGCCGCCACCCGGTCGCTCGCCGCCGGGCGCGCCGACCTGGTGCTCGTCTGCGCCGCCGAGGACCGGCCCCCGCCCGGCGAGCCCGGCAGCCGGTACGGGGAGGAGGGCGCCGTGGCCCTCGTCCTCGAACCCCGCGCGCTCGCCGAACGGCGCGGGGCCCCCGTCCTCGGGCGGTGCGCGGCCGTCACGGCGTACGTCCCGTCCACCGCCGCCGACGACGCGCCGGGCGGCACCGGCGAGCGGCGGCTCACCGACCTGCTCCGGGCCCTGAGTCCGGACCCGGGGCGTGCGCCGGGGCCGCTGCCGGTGCACGCGGTGCTCGACGCGTCCCGCCGGGGCCGCCGGGCCGCCCGGGTCCTCGAACGGCACGCCGGTGCCGGGGTGCGGACCGTGGCGGCGGGCGCGGGCTGTCTCACCCCGCTGCTGCGGGCGGCGGCCCTGCTCGCCCCGGGACCGGGCTCGCCGGACACCGGCGGCGGGCCGCACCTGGTCGTGAGCGCGACGGCGACCGGACATCTCGCGGCGGCCCGCGTGGAGGCGGCCGCCACCGACCGAGGACGAGGAGGAGGACACGATGCCGTCACCACCACCGCACTCCCTGCGTGACAGCTGGGCCCTGGTGCTCGGCGTCTCCAGCGGCATGGGCCGGGCCACCGCACGGGCGCTGGCCGCCGAGGGCGTCCATGTGATCGGCGTGCACTTCGACCGGGCGGAGACCGCCGAGGAGGCGCGGCGCCTCGAAGGGGAACTGCGGGCCGGGGGGGTGCGGGCGCACCTCTTCAACGCCAACGCCGCCGCCCCGAGGACCCGTGAGCGGCTGGTGCCGCGCATCGCCGAGCTCACCGGCGGGGCCGGCCTCCGGGTCGTCCTGCACTCGCTGGCCTTCGGGTCGCTGGTGCCGTTCCTGCCGCGCGGCGGGGACAAGGCGGCCCTCACCCGGCCGCAGCTGGAGATGACCCTCGACGTGATGGCGCACAGCCTCGTCTACTGGACGCAGGACCTCGTGGCGGCCGGCCTGCTGCGCCGGGGCGCGAAGATCTTCGCGATGACCAGCGCGGGCACCAGCCAGGTGCTGCCCAGTTACGGGGCGGTGTCGGCGGCCAAGGCGGCGCTGGAGTCCCACGTACGGCAGCTGGCCTGCGAACTCGCCCCGTACGGCGTGGCGGTGAACGCGCTGCGCGCCGGGGTGACCGTCACGCCGTCGTTGCTGCGCATCCCCGGCCACGAGCAGTTCGTGGACCGCTCGGCGGCGGGCAATCCGCACGGGCGGCTCACCCGGCCCGAGGACGTCGCCGAGGCGGTCGTCACCCTGGCGCGCACCCCGTCGTCGTGGCTGACCGGCGACACCATCGGCGTGGACGGCGGCGAACTCATCGCGGCCGGCACCACCTGGAACACCCGTACCGAGGCGGAGGAGTGGTGATGTCCGGCATCCCGACGGCGGCCCGCGAGACGGTCCCGGTCAGGCCCCAGGCGGAGCGGCGGCCCGCGCCCGCCGGACGGGACGCGCGGCCGGTGCCGGCCACCGTGATCTCCGACTGGTCGGTGCTGTCGCCGTACGGCCTCGGCGTCGAGCCGTTCACCGAAGGGGTGCGGGCCCGCCGGGCCGTCGTGCCGCGCCTCGACCTGGAGGCGTGGCCGGGCCCTTCGGAGCTGGCCTGTCTGATCCCGGGCTTCAGCGTCACGGAGGCGCTCGGCAGCCGGGGCACCCGCACCATGGACCGGCTGACCGGGATCACGGTCGCCACGCTGAGCGCCCTGCTGGAACCGTACGGAACGAGCCGTCCGCCGCTGGCCGACGGGCCGGAGCGGATCGGGCTGGTCCTCGGCACGGGGTCGGGCAGCGTGCAGAGCACCATGGACTTCACCCGCGACTCCCTGACCGGCGCGCAGCCGTTCTACGTGGATCCGGCGCTGTTCCCGAACACGGTGATGAACCGGGCGGCGGGCGCGAGCGCGATCTGGCACGGCCTGAAGGGCCCCAACGCCACGCTCGCCGGGGGCCCGTTGACGGGTCTTCAGGCGCTGCGCTACGCGGCCCGGCTGCGGGAGCGGGGCCACGGGGAGGTGATGCTGTGCGGCGCCGTGGAGGAGTACAGCGTGCAGCGGGCGTGGCTGGACTGGCACGCCCGGGGCCCGGGCCGGCGGGACGTGCCGGTGGCCGAGGGCTGTGCCATGTTCCTGCTGGAGGACACCGCGTCCGCCGAGCGGCACGGCCGGCGGCCCCGCGCGGAGATCCTGTCCGCCCGGTTCAGCGCCTGCGGCGGTCCCGGGGAGTTGCGTCCCGCGCTCGCGCGGCTGGTGCGGCTGGCCCTGGCCGAGGCCGGGGTGGAGCCGGACGAGGTGCGGGTGACGGCCCCGTCGGGCGTCTCGGCGCGTCAGGAGGAGGTGGCGGCCCTGGACGAGGTGCTGGGCGGCGCCGAGGACGAACGCGTCGAGGTACGGGACCTGTTCGGGGACGCGTGCGCCGCCTCGGCGGGCTTCCAGCTCGGCGCGGTGCTCGCCCTGCGCGACTCCGGGGCGGTCGGCGGCGGGGTCGCCGTCGTGACCTCCGTGGACGAGGACGGCCTGCTCGCCTGCACGACCGTGCGCCTGCTCTGACCCCTGCCCGCCCCACCGCGTTCCGCTGCCGCACCGTCCGCTCCGTGCGGTCCGCCCGTTCTGTCCGACCCGTTCCCCGAGAGGAAGGCCCGTCATGCCCGAGGAGACCGGCACCACCCTGGACAAGGAGGCGCTGCGCGCCCTCATCGCCGAGGTTCTGGACGTGGACGTCGCGGACGTCACCGACGACGCCCACTTCACGCAGGACCTCGGTGTCGACTCCCTGATGGCCCTGGAGATCACCGTGCGCCTGGAGCAGGAGTTCTCCGTCAAGCTCGCCGAGGAGGAGCTGACGCAGCTCACCACGCTGAAGGAGACGTACGCGCTGCTCGACGGGAAGCTGCGGGCCGCGTGATGTCCCTCTCCCCCGCCCCGTCGCTGCTGGGGCTCACGCCCCGGCCGGTGGCCCGTACCGAGGACGGGGTGACCGCCCGGGCGGTGGTCGACCCGGCCTTCGAGGCGTTCCCCGGCCACTACCCCGGTTTCCCCGTCTTCCCCGGCGTCTGCCTGGTCGAGTACGCCGACCAGTGCGTCCTGGCGGACCTCGCCGGGCGGGGCCAGCGGGCCGAACTGGCCGCCGTGGACCGGTGCCGCTTCCGCGACCCCGTCCTGCCCGGGGACGAGCTGACCTTCCGGGCCCGGTACGGGCGGGGCGTCGGCGCCCTGGGTACGGCGGGGGCGCCCGGTGAGCTCCGGGTGGACGTGACCGTGGAGACGGCCCGGGGCCGGGCGGCCGAGCTGCGGCTGCGGTACCGGCCGCCGTCGGACACCGCCCCCGGCACGCCGCCCCCGGAGCCGGGACCGGGACGGACGGCCGCGGACCGCGGTCCCGGCGCGGGACCGCGGACACCGGACCCGGGGCCGCCGGAGGCGGGCCGCCCCGTGGAACGGGCCGACACCGCGGCGATCACCCGGATCATCCCGCACCGCTACCCGATGCTCCTGGTGGACCGGGTGACCGCGGCGGTGCCCGGGTCCGAGCTGACCGCCGTCAAGGCGGTGACGGTCGCGGAACCCGTGTACCGCCGGCTGCCGCCGGACGCCGGTCCCGACGCCTTCCGCTACCCCCGCCCGCTCCTCGTGGAGTCCTGGGCCCAGGCGGCCGTGCTGCTCGCCGTCTGGGACACCCCCAACCCGGACGTGACCACCGGCAAGGTCGAACTCGCCGGGGCCGTCGACCGGGTCGTCTTCCACCGTCCCGTGCACCCCGGTGACGTCCTTGAGCACCACGTCGAGGTCGTCCGGGCCGTGGCCGACACCACCATCCTGGCCGGCCGCACGCTGGTGGACGGCCTTCCCGCCGTCGAGGTGGGGCACTTCATCGTCGCGCTGCGCCCGCTCGACTCCCTGGTCCCCGGCACGACCGCCGGCTGACCCCGTACCCGTTCCCCTGCCGAGGAGGCACCCTCCATGTCCGCACAGCACCGCCGCGTCGCCCTGGTCAGCGGCGGCTCCCGGGGCATCGGCCGCGCCGTCGTGCTCCGGCTCGCCGAGGACGGCCACGACGTGGCGTTCTGCTACCACTCACGGCCCGAGAGCGCCGAGGAGACCGCCGAGCTGGCCCGGAAGTCGGGTGCCCGGGTCCTCGCCCGGCAGGCCGACGTCTCCGACCCGGCCGCCGCCCGGGCCTTCGTGACGGCCGCGGAGGAGGAGCTGGGTCCGGTCCACGCGGTGGTCGGCTGCGCGGGCATCATCCGTGACAAGCCGCTGGTCCTGATGGGCGAGGACGACTGGCAGGACGTCGTGGACGTCAACCTCGGCGGGACGTACCACCTCTGCCGGGCCGTCGCCTTCCCCCTCATGAAGCGCCGCTCCGGCTGCGTGGTCACCCTCTCCTCGGTGGCGGGGGTGTACGGCAACGCAGGGCAGACCAACTACGCCGCCACCAAGGCCGGGATCATCGGCTTCACCCGGTCCCTGGCCAAGGAGCTGGGCGGGCACGGCATCCGCGCCAACGTGGTGGCGCCCGGGTTCATCAGCACCGACATGACGGCGGGACTGCCCGAGGAGAAGACGCGCCGGATGCTCGAACGGATCGCGCTCGGCCGGTTCGGCAACGCGGAGGAGGTCGCGGACCTGGTGTCGTTCCTGGTCTCCGACCGGGCCGCGTACATCACCGGCCAGGTCTTCCAGATCGACGGCGGCATCGCCCTCTGACACCGCCCCGCGCTCCGCCCTGCCACGATTCCCGCCCCGCCCGACCCATCACCCCGGAAGGGGGACAGCGATGGCTCTCCGCTTCTACTTCTCCCTGCGCAGCCCCTACTCGTGGCTGACCCACCTGGACCTGACGCGCCACCATCCCGAGCTGGCCTCCCGGCTGGAATGGGTGCCGTACTGGGAACCCGACGAACAGAGCGTTCGGCTCCTCGCGGAGGCCGGCCGGCGGTTCGTCTACACCCGGATGTCGCGCGAGAAGCACTTCTACATCCTCGGTGACGTACGGCGGCTGGCCACCGACCGGGGACTCGCCGTGACCTGGCCGGTGGACCGCGACCCGGTCTGGGAGGTGCCCCACCTGGCCTATCTGGCCGCCGAACAGCGGGGCGCGGGACGGGCGTTCCTGGATCTGGCCTACCGGGCCCGCTGGCAGGAGGGCCTCGACATCTGCGCCCGGCCCACCATGGCGAAGCTCGCCGACCGGCTCGGGCTCGACCCCGCCGTCCTCGCCGACGCCGCCGACGACCCGGACCTCCGGCGGCGCGGGGCGCGGGCGCTGCTCCGTGCCGTCGAGGAGGGCGTCTTCGGGGTGCCGTTCTTCGTACGCGGCCGCGAGAAGTTCTGGGGCGTGGACCGGCTCACCGCCTTCGCCGGGGCGGCGGCGCCCGGCCCCGTCCCGGCCGTGACGGCGGCACTGCCCCCGGCCGGCGCGCTCGGGACGGCGACGGAGGGAGGTGACCTCGGCCATGGCGGCGGCTGCGGATGATCCGGCGGCGGTGTACGGAGCTCCGCCCCCCGGCGCGGTCCTCGGACAGGTGGCGCACGGGAACTGGACCTTCGGCCTGCACCGGCAGGGCGCGGGCGATCCGGTGGTGCTGCTGCACGGGCTGCTCACCGACAGCCGCGTCTGGTACCCGGCGCTGCCGGACCTCGCGGCGGACGGCGCCCTCGCACTCGCGGTCGACGCTCCGGGGCACGGCCACTCCCCCGCGCGCCCCAGGCCGTTCAGCCTGGAGGAGGAGGTGGACCGGCTCGCGGACGCCTACCGGACGGGCCTGGGAGGGGCGGCGCCGGCCGTGTGGGTGGGCCACTCGATGGGAGGGATGAAGGCCCTGCGCATGGCGCTGCGGCACCCGGAACTCGTCCGGGCCCTGGTCCTCGTGGACACCCAGCCCTATCGCGAACCGGACAGCACGGCGCGGCCGTTCGAGGCGATGGTGGAGAGCGTCGTCACCGACGGCATGAGCCCGGACCTGGCGCGGATGATCGCCCGGTTGAACTTCCACCGCTCCTTCCAGGGCAGCGAGCGGGCCGCGTTCTGGATCCGCCACTTCGAGACCCTGACCGGCGACCGGATCACCCACGCCTGCCACGCGGTGTACCGCAGGGGCGATCTCTCCGGACGGCTCGGCGATGTACGGGTCCCGGTGCTCGTGGTGCACGGCGCCGGTGACGTACCGATCCGGCCGCGCGTCGCCCACCGGTACACCGCGGAGCTGCCGCACGCCCGGCTCGTCGAACTGCCCGACACCGGCCACACCCCGCCCGTCGAGCGCCCCCACGAACTCGGCGCGCTGCTGCGGGAGTTCCGTCGATCGCTCGACCGGACGACCGTACCGCCCGCCGTCACGGCCCAGGAGGAACAGTGACCACCACCGCACCCCGGCCCGGCACCGAGACCGTCACCACCGCCCGCCTGCGCCATCTGGACCTCCCCGGTGACGCGGGCCGCTGCGCGCTCATCACCCTCGGCAACGACCTGCCGCCCTTCGGTCCGGCCATGCGGCCCACCACCTTCGGCCCGCGGGGTCTGGACGCCCTCGACGCCGCCCTGGACGAGGTGGCGGCGGCCGCGGCGGACGGCACGGTCACGGCCGTGGCCGTGACCGGCCGGGCGTACATGTTCAGCACCGGCGCCGACCTGGCCCTCGCCCGCACGGTCACCGACCGGGACGAGGCCGTCACCTCACTGCGCCGCGGCCACCAGGTCTTCCGGCGCCTCGGTGAACTCCCCGTTCCCAGCTTCGCGTTCGTCAACGGCGTCACCATCGGCGGCGGGCTGGAACTGGCGCTGCACTGCACCTACCGGGCGCTCTCCCGCAACGCGCCGGTGATCGCCCTCCCCGAGTGCTCGCTCGGCCTCGTCCCGGCCTGGGGCGGCGCGTACCTGCTGCCGCGGCTGGTCGGACCGGAGAACGCGGTCACGCTCATGCTGGACCATCCGCTCGCGGGCTGGCGGATGCTGGACGCGGCGGGCGCGCACGCCCTCGGCCTGTCCGACGCCCTCCTGGAGGCCGGGAACTTCCTCGACCACTGCCTGGAGTGGGCCGCCGGGGTGCTCACCGGACGCGTCGAGGTCCGCCGCCGCCGGTGGGACGACCCGGCGGCGTGGGAGCGGGCGCTCGCCCGGGGCCACGCGCTGGTCGCGGATCGGACGCACGGGGTGCTTCCCGCACCCCGGCAGGCTCTGGAGCTGCTGCGGCTGGCCAGGACCGCCGGCCGGGACGAGGCGTTCGCGGCGGCCGAGCGGGCGGCGGCCGACCTCTTCCTGACGGAGGAGTTCCGGACGAGCCTGTACGCCCTGGACCTCACGCAGCGGCACGCGGCGGCCCATCCCGGACGGCCCGATCCCGCCCGTGCCCTGCCGGTGGGCCGGGTCGGGGTCCTCGGCACCACCCGGCGGGCCCGGCGCCTCGCCCTGCTGGCCCTGGAGAAGCTGCGCGTCCCGGTGGTGCTCGCCGGTGAGGACGCCACCGCCGTCGAGGACGCGGTGGCGGAGGTCCGGAAGGGGCTGCGGGATCTGGTGGCCGGGGAGCGGCTGAGCGCCGGGGCGGCGGAGCGGTGTGCCACCCTCCTGTCCGGCACCGCCGAGCCGTGGGGCGGCGCTCTCGCCGGGGTGGACCTGCTGTTCGAGGCCGGGCCGGCGGGACGGAGCGCGCGGCAGGCCGCCTCGGCGCTGCGCCGGGCCGCCGAGGCGGTCGGGGACGCGTGTGTGCTGGTGCCCACGGGGCCGCTGCCCGGCGCGGACGCGGTGGCGGCGGTGCCCGCCCCGGAGCGGGTCGTGGGGCTGTACGTGCCGTGGCCGGTCGAACGGTCGGGGCTGGCCGAGCTGGTGCGGCTCCCGGCGACCGGGGACGCGGCGTACGCGACGGCGGGCGCGGTGGCGGTGAAGCTCGGCAAGCAGTGCCTTCCGCTGGGCGCCGGTGCTCCCGGCCCCCTCGTGGACCGGCTGCGCGGCCGCTTCCTCGGCGCGCTCCTGGGCGCGGCGGACGCCTCGTACGGCCCCGGCGGGGCGGAGCGCGGTGGCGACGGGCCCGGGGAGGAGGACGGGGCCGGTCAGTGGCTGGACCAGGTGTGCGAGCCGCTGGCCCTGCCGGTGCCACCGTCCGCGCTCCTGCGCCAACGGGAGGCGGAGGCGCTGCCGCTGGGAGACGGGGACGGCTCCCCGGTCGGAGGGGCGGACCCCGGAGCCGTACGGGAGCGGGCCCTGGCCGCGCTCGCGGAGGAGATCCGGGACCTGCTCGACCGGGGCGTCGTGGCGAGCGCGGCAGACGTGGACTTCGCGCTCCTCGCGAGCGGCGACTGGCCGTTCCACCTCGGGGGCGTCACTCCGTACCTGGACCGGACGGGGACCGCCGAGAAGGTCACCGGGCGCCGGTTCGGCGCGGAGGGCACCGAGGCCGGGGGCGCGGCGTGACCACGCGGCCCGTGCCGGCGCCGCCGCGCCCGGGAGCGGGCGGGGCCGCGCCGCGGCCCGTCCCGCCCGGCTCGCCGCCGGGCACCGCCGCGGCCACGAGGACGGCCGGCCACGGGGTCTGGCCGGCGGTCCTGCCCGCGCCGCGCGGGAACGACGCCGATCTCTGGCTGCTGCGGCTCCCGGAGGCGCTGCCGGCGCGGCACGCGCTCGACGTGTCCGTCCTCGACGCCACCGAGCGGCGGCGGGCCGCCTCGTTCGTGCACGCGGCGGACCGGGCCGGGTACGCGGCCGCACACATCGCGCTGCGGAAGGTGCTCGGCGCCTGTCTGGGGGTGCCGCCCGCCGCCGTGCGCCTCCGCCGCGACCCGTGCCCCTGCTGCGGCGGTCCGCACGGCCGGCCGACCCGGCTGGCCGATCCACCGCCGTACTTCTCGCTGGCGCACGGTGGGGGCGTGGTCCTCATCGGGGTCGCGCGGGTGCCCGTCGGCGTGGCCGCCGAGCGACCGCCGGCGCCGTCGGCGCTCCCGGCCGTCTCGGGTCTGCTCGGCCTCGCCGAGCGGGCGGAGGTGGCGGCCTCGGCCCCTGAGCGGCGCGCCGCGGTCTTCGCCCGGCTGTGGGCGGGCCGGCGCGCCCTCGGCCGGGCGCGGGGCGACGGGGCGAGCACGCGCGGCGCGCACGGGTGGCAGGTCACCGGCCTGCCGGTCGACGCCCTGTGGCTGGCGGTGGCCATCCGCCGCGCGGCGGACGCCCCGGAGGGGCGGGTCACGCTCCACCACCTCGACCAGCGCGGGGTGTTCACGCCCTCCGTGCCGCCCGGCGGGAGCGTGTGGTGACGGGGCGCGGCGTCCTTCGGAGGGTGCGGGCGCTGGCGGCGCGCTGCGGGTGGTCCGCGCTGCGGACGCTGGTGGCGTACGGCTCGCTGTGGACGCACCGGCCGCCGGACGAGCTGTGGCCGCGGCGACCGGCCGGGAGCCGCCCGCCGTGCGCGGACCGGGCCGTCGGGCCGCCGCCGGGCCATCCCGAGCGGCTCGCGGCCGGCGCCCCGCCGAGCGCGGCGGAGCGGGAGCTGTTCCGCCGGCTGCTCGGCCCCTGACCCGTACCCCCGCTCCCGTACGGCCGGCCCGTCCCGCGTCCCCACCCCTCCCCGGCACCATCTCGTCCGCACGGCCCCCGCACCGTCGCTCCGCGAAAGGGATCCAGGCGATGTCCACTGCCCTGACCCCGTCCCCCGCACGGCCGCCCGACGCCGCCGTCACCGCCTGGGCGCTGGCCGGGCGCGGCGGGGACACCGAGGCGATCGAGCTGTTCGTCCGCGCGCTGCACCGTGACGTCTGGCGGTACGTCGCCCACCTGAGCGCGGACGCGCAGGCCGCCGACGACCTCACCCAGGAGACCTTTCTGCGGGCCCTGACCGCGCTGCGCCGCTTCGAGGGCCGTTCCTCGGCCCGTACATGGCTGCTGGCCATCGCCCGCCGGGCGGTGGTCGACAGCATCCGCCACCGCCGGGCGCGGCCCCGGTCCGCCGACACGGCCGACTGGCAGGCGGCGGCCGACCGCGCCCAGGCCCGCGACCTGCCCGGTTTCGAGGACGGCGTCGCCCTCCGGGATCTGCTCGACGCCCTGCCGGACGAGCGGCGCGAGGCCTTCGTCCTGACCCAGCTCGTGGGTCTGCCCTACGCGGAGGCGGCCTCGGTCAGCGGCTGTCCGGTCGGCACGGTCCGCTCCCGCGTCGCCCGCGCCCGGACCTCGCTGGTCACCTCGCTGCGCGAGGCCGAGCACGACGCGCGCCGTCCCGGCGCCGCCGCGTGAGCCGGCTACGCGGCGCCGGGCCCGGGGTCGTGGACGGTGATCGCGCCGGACGGGCAGACCCCCGCCGTCATGCGTACGGCCGCGTGGTGGGCGGGCGGAGGGTCGGCGTCGAGCAGGAGGACGAGGCCGTCGCCCGGGTCCTGGTCGAAGACCTCGGGTGCGGTCATCGCGCACATGCCGGCGCCGATGCAGCGGTCCCGGTCGACGTGGACGCGCGGCGGTGTCATGACGCGGTCCGGTCCCACGTGACCGGGAGGCTCTTGACGCCGTAGATGTCGGCGGTCTCCGGGCGCAGGGCGACCTCGTCGGCCGGGACGGCGAGGCGGAGGGTGGGGAAGCGGTCGAGGAGCGCGCGGAACGCGACGCGCATCTCGACGCGGGCGAGCTGCTGGCCGAGGCACTGGTGGACGCCGTGGCTGAAGGCCAGGTGTCCGCCGTACGGCCTGCGGACGTCGAGCACATGGGGGTCGGCGAAGCGCTCGGGGTCGTGGTTGGCGGTGTGGTAGGAGAGGACGACGGTCGTCCCGGCCTCGACGGTGTGGCCGTCGAGTTCGACGTCCTCCAGGGCCGTCCGCATGAAGGTCTTGGCGACGCTGAGATAGCGCAGCAGTTCCTCCACGGCCCCCTCGGTGAGGGAGGGGTCGTCGCGCAGTGCGGCGAACTGGTCCGGGTGCCGCAGGAGCGCGAACGTGCCGAGGGAGAGCATGTTGGCGGTGGTGTCGAAGCCGGCGGCCAGCAGGATCAGGCTGATGCCCTTCAGCTCCTCGTCGGTGAGGTCGCTGTCGGTGAGTTCGCTGAGGATGTCGTCGGTGGGACGGGCGCGCTTGGCGGCCACCAGGCCGGCGAGGTACTCCTGGGTCGCGGTGTAGGCGGCGACGAGTTCCTCGTCGGTGCTCTCTCCGCCCATGAACGTGTCGATCTGCTCCTGGAAGGAGGCGCGGTCCTCGTAGGGGACGCCCAGGATCTCGCAGATGACGATGGTGGGGATGGGCTTGGCGAAGGCGGTCACCAGGTCCACCGGTGGGCCGGCCTTCTCCATGGCGTCCAGGCAGTCTGCGGTGATCTGTTCGACGCGCTCGGTCAGCAGCCGCATCCGCCGCACGGTGAACCTGCCCACCAGGGGCTTGCGGTAGCGGCTGTGCTGCGGCTCGTCCATGAGGAGGAACTCACCGGGCGGCGCGGGAGGGACCTCGAAGTCGCCGACGTTGAGGAGTTCCTTGCGCGAGCTGAACCGCGGGTCGGCCAGGACGGACCGCACCAGGTCGTAGCCGGTGATCAGCCAGCCGGGGCTGCCGCCGGGGTGGACGAAGCGGCTGAGGGGACCGTGTCGGCGGGCTTCGGAGAACGCGGCCGGCGGGTCGAAGGGGCAACCGGGCCTGCGGGCCGTCGGCATGGTGGTGACGGTGTGGACGGACTCGCTGGAGGTCATGGCGACTCCTCGTCTCGGGCTCCGGCAAACCACTTGCCGATGCGCCGAAAGCTACGTTGCCTTCAGAAAGTCGTCAACGAACCTTCTGCCATAACTGCTGGCCAGAGACGGGAAATTGATGCAATGAACCGATCATGAACGCAACAGGCGTGTTGCAATGAGCGAGCGCGAAGGCAATGCCGGGGCGCTGTCGCCGGCAGTCGCCGCCCGGACGGCTCCGGCCGTCTCAGCCACCGACGTGGATGCCGGGGCGGCGCCCCGGGTCCGGCTCGTGCCGGCGGATGATCTCGCGCGTGACGGGCGCCGTGTCGCCGCGCCCCAGGAGGAAGTACCGGAACATGTGCTTCAGCGGGCTGCCCTCGGCCCAGGCGAAGTAGCAGTGCGGCCGGACACCGGTGGTGTCGCGCAGGGCGAGGAGGACCGCGGCGATGGCGTTCGGCGCGGCGGGCGCCTCGGCGCGCAGGACGCGGTGCCCGTCGACCTCGACGCCGTGGACGGCGAGCACCTCGCTGAAGTCCGAGGGGTCGACCACGTCGATCTCCAGGAACAGCACGTCGGCCCTGCCGGGCACCGGGTTGGTGCCCCGCTGCTCGCGCTCCTTCTCGCGGTACTCGGCCCCGTCACCGGCCTGCCGGCGGTTGGCGATGATGTTGATCGCCTGGTCGTGGGCCAGGGTCTCGGCGAGGAAGCGGCGGGCGGCCTCGTCGAAGACGATCCGGTCGGCGCGCAGTTCCGTGGTCCGCGAGACCCGGGAGATCAGCGACACGGCGACGATGCCGGCGATGAAGAAACCGGAGATCGTGATGCCGTCGGGCTTGTCGACGATGTTGTAGACCAGCGCGTAGAGCAGGATCAGGGTGAGCAGCGCGAACCCGGCCGCCACCGCGCGGCGCCCGCGGCGGGCCACCGAGACGGTGACCGCGAACGCGCCGGAGACCATCATCGCCAGGATGCCGGTGGCGTACGCCCCGGCCTGGGCGTCCACGTCGGCGTCGAAGGCGAAGGTGATGAGGACGCACAGGGCGGTGTAGACGAGGACGACGGGCCGCACCGCGCGCCCCCACTCGGGGGCCATGCCGTAGTCGGGCAGGTAGCGCGGGACGATGTTGATCAGTCCGGCCATGGCGGAGGCGCCGGCGAACCACAGGATCAGGATCGTGCTGATGTCGTAGACGGTGCCGAACGCCTCCCCGACGTGCTCGTGCGCGAGCCAGGCCAGGGCGCGGCCGTTGGCGGCGCCGCCCGGCCCGAACTCCTCGGCGGGGATGAGCACGGTGGTGACGAAGGAGGCGGCGAGCAGATACACGCTCATGATCAGCGCGGCCGTGGTCAGCAGCCGGCGGGTGTTGCGGATCCTCGCCCGCAGCCGCTGTTCCCGGTCCGCGCCGTCGGCGGCCACCAGCGGCATCATGCTCACGCCGGTCTCGAAACCGGACAGGCCGAGCACGAGGAGCGGGAAGGCCAGGAGCGCCGGGGTCATCAGCGCCCCGAACCCGCCTCCGCCGTCGGTGAGCGCCCCGGTCCAGGCGGCGAACGCGCCCGGGGTCGTGACGACATGGACGAGGCCGACGCCTATGACGACCGCGTTGAGCGCCAGGAAGACCGCGACCAGCGGGATGGCGACGCTCACGGCCTCGCTGAAGCCGAGCAGGAACACGCCGCCGAGGACGAGCAGCAGCACCACCGTGAGACCCACCTCGTGGCCGTGCAGCGCCTCGGGGAAGAAGGGGTTCTCCACGACGTGGACCGACGCGTCGGCCGTGGACAGGGTGATCGTGATGATCCAGGAGGTGGCGACGAAGCCGAGCAGCACGAGAACGAACAACTTGCCCCGCCAGAAGGGCAGCAGGTCCTCCAGCATCGCCACCGACCCGGCGCCGTGCGGGCTCTCCGCGGCCACCCTGCGATACATCGGCAGCATGCCCAGCAGGGTCAGGGCCACGATCAGCAGGGTCGCCAGGGGCGAGACCGCGCCGGCCGCGAGCGCGGCGATGGCCGGTACGTAGGCGAGGCTGGAGAAGTAGTCGACCCCCGTCAGGCACATCACCTTCCACCAGGCGTGCGGCTCGGCATGCCCCTCTCCCGCGGCGGGCCCGACGGGCTGCACCTGGTGGCGCAGCATCCACCGCGCCAGCCGCCCGGTGGGTTCCGGCCGCAGCGCGGGACTCTCCACCGTCTCGGGCACCGCGGCGCGCGTCTCCTGGTGCACGGCCCGGCCGTTCGCGTCCTTCATGGCTCCCATCGACTTTCTCTCGCTCCTGCGCACAGGCCGTCGGCACCGCCTCCCCGGCGGCGCGATCACCGAGTATGCGGCGTCCCGGTCGCCCTCCCGCCCCTCCACCAGGGGCCGAGCCGGGCCACCGCGCCGCTTCCCGGGCGGGGCGACGCGGGCCGGTTCCCCGGGAATCGGCCTCACCCGGGCGTT
Organism: Streptomyces sp. NPDC012827; assembly: GCF_042900905.1. Taxonomy (NCBI): domain Bacteria; kingdom Bacillati; phylum Actinomycetota; class Actinomycetes; order Kitasatosporales; family Streptomycetaceae; genus Streptomyces; species Streptomyces sp. NPDC012827. Next base: position 43,202 of record NZ_JBIBBY010000014.1, read on the forward strand.
CCCGTCGTGTCCTGATCACCACGAGTCACCGGGAAAATCATGTCGCGTTCTTAACGGCTCCTCCGGAGGATCCCCGCATGCCCCGCACCCCGCGCCCGGCCCCGACCCGCACCACTCCCCCGCGTCCCTACGACGTGGAGGCGCTGTTCCCCGTCCTCGCCTCCGCCCCGTACCGCGGGACGGCGACGCGGCTGCACCCCCGGCAGGGCGCGCCGCGCCCGGACCGGAGCTCGGTCGGGGGGCCGCTGCTCCGGCCGGCCGGGAAACCGTGGCCGGTGCACCGCCACGCACCCGAAGGCGACGGGGCACCGGCTGTCGGACGTACGGCTCGGCGTGGAGCTGCGGTGGCGGCGCTCGGCCGAGGTGGGTGCCGTCCTCGTCCCGCAGCCCGAACCACCGTTCGCGGGGCGCGCGGAGTGCGTTCCCACGCCGTGCGTCGTCCACCCGGAGCGGGTCGTCGAGCACGCCTACCCGGAGCTGCTGCCGGAGGAGCTCCAGGAGGAGATCGCCGCGTGGGAGGAGAGCCTGCTGGACGACGGGGACGGCGAGGCGGACCCCACCGCCCTGGCGGGTCACGCGACGTACGAGGAGTACGCGGCGGCCATGGCCGAGGCCCGGGCACGTGAACCCGAGGAGTACGACTACATGAGCGACCTGTCGGTCGCGCCGGGCCGGAAGGTCGGCGGCTTCCCGTCCTGGCACCTGACCGGCCCCGCCGCGGTGGACTGCGCCGTGTGCGGGAGTGCGATGCCGCCGCTGCTCACCGTCGCCTCTCGGGAGTGCGACGGCGCCTCACGCGGCTGGCTGCCGGTGGAGGACCGCGGGGCGGCGGACGACCCGCGGGTGACCGACCCGACCGGCGTGTACCTCGGCCGCGGCCTCCTGCGGATCCACACCTGCCCCACGACCCCGCCCACCCGCACCGCCTCACCCAGGGATGACGGCTCCGCCGGTGCCTCCCCGCGCCACGGCTCCGGGATGCGCCCCGGAACGCGGGGTGCTGCGTGGAGCCGCAGCGCCGTCAGGTCATAGGGTGACGGCATGCCTAGAACTTCTCCTTCAGTCGCACTGGAAACCCTGCTCTCCGGCAACCGGCGCTTCGTGTCGGGCACCCCGGAGCACCCGAACCAGGACGCCGCCCGCCGCACGGAGCTGGCCCCCGGGCAGGACCCGTTCGCCGTCATCCTGGGCTGCTCCGACTCGCGCCTCGCCGCCGAGATCATCTTCGACCAGGGCCTCGGCGACCTGTTCGTGGTCCGGACCGCCGGTCACGTCATCGGCGCCGAGGTGCTCGGCAGCGTCGAGTACGCCACCAGCGTCCTCGGCGCCCGCCTGGTCGTCGTGCTCGGCCACGATTCCTGCGGCGCGGTCGCCGCGGCCCGCGCGGCCGTGGAGGACGGCTTCGCGGCCGGCGGCTTCGTGCGGGACGTGGTGGAGCGCGTGACGCCGAGCATCCTGGCGGCCCGTTCCGCCGGGCTGACCGCCGACAGCGACATCATCGACGCGCACATCCGGCACACCGTGGACCTGCTGCTCGACCGCTCCCGGCTGCTCCACGAGCAGGTGGAGAAGGGCGAGGTCGCCGTCGTCGGTCTCGGGTACGCGCTCGCCGAGGGCAGCGCCCGGCTGGTGACCACACGCGGGGTCGAGCCGGAGGAGGCGCCGGCTCCATGACCCTCCGCTTCGACTGCTCCGACCCGTCCGCCCGCGCGGACGGCCTCAAGGAGGCCGTCGCGGCCGTACGGCGGGGCGAGCTGGTGGTCGTGCCGACGGACACCGTCTACGGCGTCGCGGCCGACGCGTTCGACCCGAAGGCCGTCGCCGCGCTCCTCGCCGCGAAGGGCCGGGGCCGGCACAAGCCGTCGCCGGTCCTGGTCGACTCCCCCGACGCCTTGCGGGAGCTCGCGGACGAGGTGCCGGACGCGGCGCGGGCGCTGGTCGACGCGTTCTGGCCGGGCGGCCTGACCCTGGTGGTCCGTCACCGGGCCTCGCTCGACTGGGACCTGGGCGAGACGGGCGGCACGGTGGCGGTGCGGATGCCCGACCACCCCCTGACGCTCGACCTGCTCGCCGCGACCGGTCCGCTGGCGGTGTCCAGCGCCAACCTCACCGACCGGCCCTCACCGCAGGACTGCGACGCGGCGCGGGCCATGCTGGGCGACGCGGTGGCCGTCTACCTGGACGGCGGCCGGACCGCCGGCGCCGTGTCCTCGTCGATCGTGGACCTCAGCGGGGACGTTCCGGTACTGGTGCGGGACGGTGTCCTGCCGGTGGCGGAGCTGCGCGCGGTCGTGCCCGACCTCGTCGTGCCCTGAGCCGTACGGCGACACGGTGGCCCGGCTTCCCTGAAGGAGGGGCGCCGGGCCACCGGTGCGCCGGGCGGCCGCCCGGCGGAGCTTCCCCGGCCTGACCGGACCGGCTGTCCTTGTCCGGCCCGCCCGCGCGCCGCCGGTCCCGCCGCCCCCGCCCGGCCCGTGCGCGCTACTGTGAGGTAACTTCGGCCGTGCCCGTCCCCCGAGGAGCCTCATGTCCGATACCCGACGCTCCGCCCGGCTGCTCAGCGGCCTGCTGATCGGTGCCGGAGCGGCCCACTTCGCCGTACCGCGCCCCTTCGACGCCCTGATCCCCCGGACTCTGCCCGGTTCGGCCCGGACGTGGACCCGATGGAGTGGCGTCGCGGAGATCGCGGTCGGCGCCGCGGTGGCGGCGCCGCGCACGCGGCGGGCGGGGGCGGCCGCGGCCGCCGCGCTGTTCGTCGCCGTCTTCCCGGCGAACGTGAAGATGGCGTACGACTGGCGTCACCGCCCCGCCCCTCTGCGAGCGGCCGCCCTGGCCCGGCTCCCGCTGCAGGTCCCGCTCGTCCTGTGGGCGCTGAGCGTCCACCGGAACGAGGGCCCCGCGCCCCGGGCTTGACGCCCCCTCGCACCACCTCAGACCGCGGAGGCCGGGCCGGGCGGCAGGTGGACGGTCGTGATCAGGTGACAGGTCTCCGTGCCGTCCCCCGGTAGGTGTGGGGGCGTCGGCGTCGAAGGTGGCCCTCCCGCCGGCGGTGACGGGGTGCTCGGCGCCGACATCATGCCGGGTCGGGCGGTCAGCGGGCGGGGCCGAAGGCGGGTGGCCTCAGGTCGTCCCCGGCGGGGCCGACGTCACCGTCGCGCCACTCGGGGTCGTAGGCGCAGGGCACGCTCGCGCCGCCGGTGAAGTACCCCCGGTCCGGGTACCAGGTGAAGGACATCCGCTCGTCGCCGCCGTCCCGCTGGAGGTACAACTCCCAGGAGCTGTCGCCCTCCCCCTCGCGGTAGGAGGTGACCTTCCAGCCGTTGTCCCGCGCGAACCGGTGCAGCCGGCGCAGGCCGGGTACCGCCTGGCTCGCCGGCACCCGGTCCAGCGCCCAGTGGTGGCTCATCGAGGAGGCGCCTTCGACGGTGCGGTCCTCCAGGCCCAGCAGGCCCCCGTCGTAGCAGAAGTCGGCGCCGAACGTGTTCTCCGTGCTGACGCCGAGGTCCTCGACACCGGGTTCCACGGTCCGGGTGAAGCCGAGGACGGTGTACGCCTCCTGGGAGCGCTGGAGGGCGCGGTTCGCCATCTCCTCGGGCGGGACGCGGGGGTAGTCCGTCGAGTCCCAGGAGAGGCCGACGAGCAGCGCGACCAGGGCCAGGACGCCGGCGAGTGCGGCGATCCCGCATCCCAAGAGACCCCGGGCGCGGGCGGGGGTGTCGGCGGCAGGGGTGCGGGCGGGTGCGGTGTCGTCGGGCATACGAGGACGGTAGGCGGCCGGGCGGGCGGAGGCATGGGGGCGGCTACCGGGCCCGGGGTGAGTACGCGTACTCACCCCGGGGTCCTGTACGGCTCCTGGGCCCTCGGTGGCCGCGGACCGTGGTGGGGGCGCCGGGGCGGGTCAGCTCGGTGCGGCCGCCGTCCGGGGCGGCGGCATCGCGTCGGCCGCCGCGCGGCGGTACTCCGCGTTGATGCGCCGGGCCTCCTCGAGCTGGTCCTCCAGGATGATGATGCGGCAGGCGGCCTCGATGGGGGTGCCCTGGTCGACGAGTTCGCGGGCACGGGCGGCGACGCGCAGCTGGTAGCGGGAGTAGCGCCGGTGACCCCCCTCGGAGCGCAGCGGCGTGATCAGGCGGTGTTCGCCCAGGGCCCGGAGGAAGGAGGGCGTCGTGCCGAGCATGTCGGCGGCCCGGCCCATCGTGTAGGCGGGATAGTCGTCGTCGTCGAGCTTGTCGGCGGGGCTGGTACTGCGAGGGGGCATAGACCTCTTCTTCCGGGGACGCGTCGAGGGGCCCGGGCGCCGTCATGGCGCCCGGGCCCCGAGCTTGCAACACCATCTACCGGCGTATCAACGCCGGCCTTCCGTGTCCGCTGCGATCCGCCCCGGAGGGCGGACAAGCGGGGATCGCGGCTGCGTGACCGTGGACCACCTTCCCATCCGGGGCCTGCGGTACCCGGGCTGCGCTCCCCGCTCGCCCGGGCGATCCTGATGGCGTTCCGCTCCTTACCTTGTGCGTGACTACTCGTTCGTACTGCTGGACAACACGGGTACTGCGTGCGGCCCCTGGGGCCGCTCGGACCGGCGGCCGGCGAAGGAACCCACCACTTCCGGCTCCTTCACCCCGCCGCCGGTCCGCACCTGCTTCTACCTGCTGCGCGGCAATGCGTCCCTGCCGCGCTCCCGGACTTCTGGGTACGGCTCAACATTAACCCCCGCGCGAAGCAATGTCTATCTTCGCCGTGACAGATTTTCTGCGTCGGACGAAGGTGCGATTCTTGGCCTGTCGGATGCGAGAAGGTGCGTGGACGACGGAAGGGACGGCGTGCGCCGTCCCTTCCGCCGCGGCCGGTGCGGGGCAGTGGTCACCACCGCCCCGCACCGGCCTCCCGGTTCTCACCGCAGGGCGGCCTGCGGGTCAGAGGGCGCCGACGATGTCCTCGACCCGGGCCTTGGCGTCGCCGAAGAGCATCGCCGTGTTCTCGCGGAAGAACAGCGGGTTCTGCACGCCCGCGTATCCGGAGGCCATCGAGCGCTTGAAGACGATGACCTTGCCGGCCTCCCAGACGGTGAGCACCGGCATGCCGGCGATCGGGCTGCTGGGGTCCTCCGCTCCGGCCGGGTTGACCGTGTCGTTGGCGCCGATGACGAGGACGACGTCGGTCTTGGCGAAGTCCTCGTTGATCTCGTCCATCTCGAGGACGATGTCGTACGGCACCTTGGCCTCGGCCAGGAGCACGTTCATGTGCCCGGGCAGGCGGCCGGCGACGGGGTGGATGCCGAACCGTACGTCGATGCCCTTCGCCCGCAGCTTCGAGGTGAGCTCGGCGACGGGGTACTGCGCCTGGGCGACGGCCATGCCGTACCCGGGGGTGATGACGACCGAGCGGGCGGACGCCAGCAGTTCGGCGGCGGCCTGGGCGGTGATCTCCTGGTGCTCGCCGTAGTCGACGTCGGCTCCCGAGGGGGCCTCGATGCCGAAGCCGCCGGCGATGACGGAGATGAAGGAGCGGTTCATCGCCTTGCACATGATGTACGACAGGTAGGCACCGGAGGAGCCGACCAGCGCGCCGGTGATGATCAGCAGGTCGTTGCCGAGCAGGAAGCCGGAGGCTGCGGCGGCCCAGCCCGAGTAGCTGTTGAGCATCGAGACGACGACCGGCATGTCACCGCCGCCGATCGAGGCGACCAGGTGCCAGCCGAGGGCCAGCGCCAGGACCGTCACGGTGATCAGCAGCCACAGCTCCGGCGTGATCACGAACCACACCGTCAGGGCGACGAAGAGGACCAGCGAGCCGAGGTTGAGGGCGTTCTTGCCCAGCAGCACCAGCGGCTTGGAGTTGATCTTCGCGGAGAGCTTCAGGTAAGCCACGATGGAACCGGTGAAGGTCACCGCGCCGATGAACAGGCCGATGAACACCTCGGCGTGGTGGATGCCCAGCGTGCCGAGGGCGTCCAGAACCTTGGCCTCGTGGCCGTCGGGGTCGTGCTCGACGTTGAGGTAGCCGTTCCAGCTGACCAGCACGGCCGCCAGACCGACGAAGGAGTGCAGCAGCGCGATGAGTTCGGGCATGCCGGTCATCTCGACGCCACGGGCGCGCTGGAAGCCGATCACCGCGCCGACCAGCATGGCACCGGCCATCAGGCCGAGGCCGGCGCCGCTGACCTCGCCGTCGATCGCGAGGACGACCGTCGCGACGAGCGCGACGCCCATTCCGAGCATGCCGAAGGCGTTGCCGAGCCGGGCCGACTCGTGCTTGGAGAGTCCCGCCAGCGCCAGGATGAACAGCAGCGCGGCGACAAGGTAGGCCGCCTGTGCGGCAAGGGTCGCAGACATGTCAGCTCCGGTTGAACATGGCGAGCATGCGACGCGTCACCGCGAAGCCGCCGAAGATGTTGATACTGGCCAGGAGGATCGCCACGACCGACAGCACGGTGACCGCCGTGCTGGAGTGGCCGATCTGCAGGAGCGCGCCGACGACGATGATCCCGGAGATCGCGTTCGTCACCGACATCAGCGGCGTGTGCAGGGCGTGGTGCACGTGGCCGATCACGTAGTAACCGATCACGATCGCCAGGACGAAGACCGTGACGTGGGGCAGCAGCGCCGCGGGGGCGAACGCGGCGAGGAGGAACAGCGCCAGGGCGCCGAGGGCCACGCCGCCGAACCGCTGCTTCGGCGTCATCGGCGTCTTCGCCGGCTTCGGCGGTTCCGCGGCCTTGGCGGGCGCGGCGGCCGGGGCCGCCGAGACCTGCACCGGCGGAGGCGGCCAGGCCGACTCCCCCGCGCGCACGACGGTGATGGAGCGCTGCACCGGGTCGTCCCAGTCGAGGACCAGGTTGCCGTCCTTGGCGGGCGTCATCAGCTTCAGCAGGTTCACCAGGTTGGTGCCGTACAGCTGCGAGGCCTGCGCGGGCAGCCGGCCCGCCAGGTCGGTGTAACCGATGATCGTCACGCCGTTGGCGGTGACGACCTTCTCGCCCTTGACGGTGCCGACGACGTTGCCGCCGTTGGCCGCCGCCATGTCGACGATCACCGAACCGGGCTTCATGCTCGCCACCATCTCGGCGGTGATCAGCGTCGGCGCGGGGCGTCCCGGGATCAGCGCGGTGGTGATGACGATGTCGACGTCACGGCACTGCGCGGCGTAGAGCTCGGCCTCGCGCGCCTTGTAGTCGTCGCCCATCTCCTTCGCGTAGCCGGTCTTGGAGACCTCGACCTCGGGGGACTCGATGGACAGGTACTCGCCGCCCAGCGAGCGGACCTGGTCGGCCACCTCGGGCCGCGGGTCGGTCGCCCGGACGATCGCACCGAGCGAGCCGGACGCGCCGATCGCCGCCAGACCGGCGACGCCCGCGCCCGCGACGAGCACCTTGGCCGGCGGGACCTTGCCCGCGGCGGTCACCTGGCCGGTGAAGAAGCGGCCGAACTCGTGCGCCGCCTCGATGACGGCCCGGTAGCCGGCGATGTTGGCCATGGAGGAGAGGACATCCATCGACTGCGCCCGGCTGATGCGCGGCACGGCGTCCATCGACAGGGCGGTGAAGGGACGCCGGCCCAGTTCCTCGACCATCCCGGGGTCGAAGGCGGGCGTGAAAAGGGCGATGACCGTCGCCTCGGGCCGTACCCGGTCCAGCTGCGACCGGCTCGGAGCGTTGACCCCCAGCACCACATCAGCGGCCGCCGCGTCGCCGATGCTCGCGCCGGCGGCCTCGTAGGCGCTGTCGGTGAAGCCCGCCGCGCCCCCCGCACCCGGGTCGACCACGACGTCGTACCCCAATTTGCGGATTTGTTCGATCGTGGCCGGCGTGGCCGCGACGCGACTCTCACCTGCCCGCGCTTCCTTGAGCACTCCGACAATCACGAGTGATCTCCGTTCAAAGATGTTGCCGTGTCAAAACGTGCCAATAAATATCGATTCGGGATCGAGTTGTTGCCCCGATCAGAATCGGGCCGCCGCCGCGTCGATCGGAAGCATGCCGGTCGTGATCAATGCCACAACTCGCGTGGTATCGGCTTGAGATGCGCTTCATGCGGCACCTCGCATGGCTCATACCGTTCGCCCACCGGCCACGACGCAAGGTTCCACCCCCCGCCTCGCGGCGCCGTGACAGGCGCGCGGAGGGGCCGTGACACATCCCACGACGACGGGCCGCAGCCACTGGCGCCGTCCCCCTGCTAGGGCGGCCGACCAGCCCCGTAGCCCTCTCGTCGGCCGCCCGGGGGACCGGCGACACGGCCCGGGCGCACGCCCCGCTCTCCCCGCCGGTCTCCCCGGGTCCGCCCCGGGGACGGGCGACGGCCGTGCTTGTGAAACCTGGCCGGTTCCGCACTCGCCTGCTCTCCGGTTCCCGGTCGGCGAACGCGTACGGAACGGCGCGGGGAGGAACGACGTGGCGGCCAGGCGCCACCACGAGCGCGCGACGTGCCGTTGTTGTGCAGGCCCGCGTGTCCGCCTTGCCCGGTCACGGAAACCGCGTCACCGTTCGACGCGGTGCACGGCCCGTGGGGGCGTCACGGCGGGAGGCGGGAGCGGCGAGCGGTGGGGCTGCGGATCCATTTCACGTACGAGGACCTCGCGCGGGTGGTTCTGGCGGAGGAACCCGACCCGTTGTGGGAGGGATTGCTCAGCCTGCATCTGCTGCAGACCCGCGACGCGCCTCTCCTCTACGGCCGTTGGCGGCGGGCGGCGGGCGGCTGCCTCGCCCCGGACTCCCACCGTCTGCGGCGACTGGCCCCGCCCCGGGGGTACTCGGCGGACTTCCTGACCCCTTCGGCGGCGTCCGCCGGGTTCGCGGCGGGCGTCGAGGCGCTCCTGTCCACGCCCCGTCGGCAGCTGCGAACCGACCTGACGGAACTCGCCCGGGCCCGGCCGCTGCCCGGTTGGGCCCGCGCGCTCGCCGAGGGCGACCCCGAGGCGCTGAACGGGCTGGCCGGGCTGGTGCGCAGGCACCACGAGCGGTTCGTGGCCCCGTACTGGCCGCACATCCGCTCCCGCGTCGACGAGGCCCGGTCGGTGGCGACCAGGGCGCTGTCGCGGTCCGGGTTCGCGGGGCTGGCCGAGGGGCTGCATCCCAGCATGCGCTGGACGGCGCCGGTGCTGCACATCGCGGGCCCGCACCTGGAGGGTGACCTGCACCTGGACGGGCGAGGGCTGCGGATCATCCCCTCCTTCTTCTGCTGGCCCGGGCCGATCGTGCTCAAGGACGGCTCCCTGCCCCCGGTGCTCGTCCACCCGGTCACGCACGACCCGCGCTGGCTCGCGCCCCCGCCGTCCTCCTCCGGCACCACCCACCAGGCGCTCGCGGCGCTGCTCGGCAAGGCGCGGGCGGCGGTCCTGGAGGAAGTGGGCGAGGGCCGGACGACGAGCGAGCTGGCGAGCAGGGTGGGTCTCAGCCCGGCGACCGTCAGCCATCACGTCACCGTCCTGCGGGAGGCCGGGCTCCTCAGCAGCCGGCGGATCGGCGGCGCCGTCCTGCACACCGTGACCCGCCTCGGCGCGGACCTGCTGGACCAGGGGACGACCAGCGGTATTCGACCGAGCTCGAAACCCGTGGTCGGCGGTGGAGGGCGACCGCGACCATGGGCGGGCGGGACCGGCGGAGCCGCCGTCCCGCCCCGTCAGCACCCGGAGCATCCACAGGGGGATCACGAACCATGCCCGTCAAGCGTTCTCTGTCCGGAGTCCTCGGCGCCATGACCCTGGCGCTGGCCTCGGTCCTCGCCACCGGCCCCGCCCAGGCGGCACCGTCCGCCGCGGCCCCGTGGACCTCCCCCGCCCCCGCCCGTACGGAGCTGCTGCCGCCCGGTGCCGGTGTCCACTGCGCCCCTGGAAACTTCTGCGCCTCCGTCTGGGACCCGTCGGCGAACCGCTTCCGCGTCTTCTACTTCTACAACTGCACCCGCTACTACCTGTCGAACTGGAACGGGTGGGGCGAGGCCAAGAACAGCCAGAGCGGCGGCGCCGCCGCGACGCTCTACGGCTCGGGCGGCAACGTGATCAGGACCTACCCCGCCGACAACAACGTCTACGCCGTGGACTGGACGCCCGTCTACTCCCTGCGCAACTGCTGACCGGCGGTCCGGACACGTCGGTACGCGGCGGGGCCGCACCCGGCGGCCCCGCCGGATAAAGGAAAGGCCCGGATCGCCGGGCGCCGGGCTCGGAGCTCGGAACGGGGCGAGGAGGGGCGGGAAAAGCGGCTGTCCGCCCGAAGGAGCGCCCGCGCCGATGAGTTCGCCGTCCTCGAACGGTCTCCCCGGTGACACCACCGTTCTCGACGGGAGAGACATGTCCACGATCCAGCCGGTGATCCTCACGGCCGACCCGGACGTCCTGGTCGGCTTCTACACGCAGCTGTTCGGCGCCGAGGAGATCTTCCGGGTGCCGGAGGATGGCGCGGTCTTCTACCGGGGGCTGCGCATCGGCGACACCGACCTCGGGGTGGTGACGAAGGCCGACGCGGTGGGCCGGGGGGCGCCGCGCATCCTGCTCAGCATCGGTGTCGCCGATGTCGACGAGACGCTCGGCCGGGTGAGGGCGCTGGGCGGCACGGTCAGCGGCGGCCCCGACGACATGCCGTGGGGACAACGGGTGGCCCACGTGCGGGACCCCGACGGCAATGCGCTGAACCTCACCCAGCCGATCCCGGCCCGGTGACACCACCCGCGTCGTCCCCCGCCGCCCAGGAGGCGCAGGGCTGCGCGAGGACGACCCCGGGCAACGGTCGACGTACCACGGGCCGTTCCGTGACGGCCCTCTGCGCGTGCCCCGCTCCGGGCGGCGTCCGCACGCGGACGACACGCTTGAGGGTGTCCACCAGACCGGCCTCCTTCACGGCGGTCACCAGGGTGGACAGGGCCGGGTTGTTCGAGGCGGCGGTGGCGACCGGGTCCTGCGCCATGCCGGCGAAGGGGCCCGCGCCGTCCTTCGGGCTGCCCGCCTGAACCTGCCCGGCCACGGCCGGCGCGCTTGGAGAGGGCCGTCCCCTCGACGGCGTCCGGTCGGGTACGCCGAGTGGACGGCGCGCGGCGGCGGCTTCCCGCCGTCGCCACCCCGGTGACGGCCCGCCGGCGCGGGTCCGAGAGGCTGAGGCATGTCTCCGACACGAAAAGCACAGGGACCGCGCACGGCCCTCGCCCTGCCTCCCGTCCGGGACCACCGCCCGCCGCGACGGACACGGGCCGGGGTCCTGATCCTCCATGGCGGCCGGGCGGAGGCCCTGGAACCACCGCCCGCCCTCAACCCGCCTGCCCTGCGCATGCGGCCCTTCGCCCGGGCCATCGCGCGGGCCACCGCCCACGACGACGTCCTCGTCGCCCACGTCCGCTACGGGCACCGCGGCTGGAACGGTCACCAGGCGCACCCCGTCGCGGACGCCCACCGCGCCCTGGCGGAACTGCGGGAGCTGACCGGCCCCGTGCCCGTGGTCCTCGTCGGCCATTCCATGGGAGCACGGGCGGCGCTGCGCGCGGCATCGGACCCGCACGTGACCGGGGTCGTGGCGCTCGCCCCCTGGTGCCCGCCGGGGGAACCGGTCGCCCACCTGCGCGGCCGTACCGTCTGCGCCCTCCACGACGAGGCCGACCGGGTCACTTCCGCCGCGAGCACCTGGGCCCACCTCACCCGCGCCCGGGCGGCCGGTGCCCGGGTGAAGGGGCTGCGCATGCCCCACGGCGGCCACGCCATGATCCGCCAGGCCCCCCACTGGCACCGCCTCACCGCGGCGATCACGGCGGCCCTCCTGGGCATCGCGCCGTTCCCCTCCCCTCTCGCAGGGGACGCGGACTGGAACGGCGGCCCCGCCACCCCGGACACCACCGGATGAGGTCACGAGGGCCGAAGCCGCCGCGGCGGAGGGACGAGCGAGCCGCGCAGGGAGGGTGAGCTGGGACGGGCCGGAAGGGTGAGCGGGTACGGGCCGCTCCCGCGCCGCCGGCCCGGCCCCTACAGGTGCGCGAGGGCGAACGCCGACAGGAACCCCAGAACGGTGATCAGGCCCGTCATGAGGTGCACCCTGCCGTACGCCTCGGGAATCATCGTGTCCGCGATCATCGCGAGGATCGCCCCGCCGGCCACCGCCGTGATCACCGCCATCACCGCCGGGGACGCCCCGCCGAGGAGCGCGTACCCCGCCAGCGCCGCCAGACCGCTGATGACCGCGATACTCCCCCACAGGGCGAAGACGTACCGGCGGCTGCGCCCGGCCGCGCGCATGCCGGCGGCACTGGCCAGGCCCTCGGGCAGGTTGCTGATGAACACCGCTCCCACCGTGGCCACCCCGAGGTGCCCGCCGCCCAGCAGACTGGTGCCGATCACCACGGACTCCGGGACGCCGTCCAGCAGTGCCCCGAGCGCGATGGCGTTGCCCGAGCCGGGAGCCTCGCTCTCGCTCGGCTGCCGCCGGCCGGAGCGCTTGCGGTGCCGGGCCCCGTGCCGGGCCAGCAGGGCGTTCGCCCCCGAGTACACGACCGCTCCGCCGACCGCGCCGGTCACCACCGGCCCCATACCGGCCCGTTCGTACGCCTCGGCGATCAGCTCGAACGAGACCGCCGCCATCAGCACTCCGCTGCCGAACGCCATCACCAGCGCGATCAAGCGGGGCGGGACCCGTACGAACGATCCGGCGGCGGCGCCCACCAGCAGCGCCGCTCCCGCGAACAGACCCCATCCCCCCGCAGTCAGTGCTCCTGCCACAACCGCCTCGTTCCGCGCCGACGACACATGTCCCTCATGTGTACCCACCGGCCGCCGCCCGAGACCGGCGAACGGCAGCGGGCCCGCGCGGCGTACCCGGGTGGTCGTACGGGTGTGGGTCCCCCGGTGCCGGGGCAGGCGGTCCTCCTGAAGTCGCGGCGGGAAGCGCCGCCGCACCGCTCGACCGGAACGAAGGAGTATCCGCATGACGGAGAACGCGTGGGCCTACGGGGCGTCGGCCGGCTATCCGGTGGGCACGAACCTCGCCGGATGGCGGGTCGAGGCGACGGACGGGCACATCGGCAAGGTCGACAAGCACTCCGAAGACGTCGGTGACGCCTACCTGGTCGTCGACACCGGCGTATGGATCTTCGGCAAGGAGGTGCTGCTCCCGGCGAGCACGGTGACCCGGGTCGACGTGGAGGAGACCACGGTCCACGTCGGTCTGACCAAGGAACAGATCAAGAACGCTCCGGAGTTCCACTCCGACAAGCACCTCACGGACCGCCAGTACCGGGAGGAGATCGTCCTGTACTACCGGGAAGGCGGGCCGTTCAGGGGCGGTCCGAGCCCCGTCTGACCCCACCGGCCGGCCCCCCTGTCGACACGGAAGGAACCGTCGTGAACGAGCCCGGCTCCGAGCCCTCCTCCCCCGGCGGGGCCGTCGTGCCGCCGGTCGATGCCCACCTGGAGCTCCTGCTGCGGCTGGTGGCCGTACGCCGGGAGGCCAGCATGGCGATCTGCCTGACCACGCCGGGCGGCGTGGTGGGTGGTCACCTGGTGGGCCCCCAGGCCTGGGCCGACCGGTGGGAGGAGGTCGTGTCCGAGGCGATCGGCCGGCAGGAGCGGTCCGAGCTGCTGGCGCAGCTGCCGCACACCGTTCAGGCGGCCCTGCGGCAGACCACCGGGGACGACGGTGGTCTCCAGCCCTTCATCCACCTGGTGGACGTCACCTACATGTCCGTGCCCGGGACACCGACGACGCCCGTGTGGCGCGGGCGGGTCAGCGACATCTGCGGCTGGTCCCTCGGCGCCCCGTCCTGAGGCCGCGCGGCCCGCGACCCCGGCCTCGCGGGCGGGGCGTGGAGCGGTGGAGTTCAGTGGGTCCGGCCGCCCGGCCCGTCCGCCGGCGGCCCGGGCCTCGGCACACCCGGTGAGGTCGGCGCGGCCGGCGAGCCCGCCGTGGCCGCGTCCTCGACCAGCGCGTACGGCACGGCCGTCGGCGTCCTGCCCGGCTCCATCCGGTCCACGACCCGGGCGACCGCGTCGTAGACGCGACGGGCCAGCGGCTCGTCCGCACGGTCCCGGTCCACCCCGCCGTGGGCCTCGTAGTCGAGTTTGCGGAGGTACGCGGCCAGCTGGGGTCCGGTCAGGGTCACCTCGACCATCCCCTTCCTGCCCATCTCGCCCTTCAGTCCGCGCGGCTCCACGTCCCCGAAGGTGTCGTCGTCCAGGTCGTCCCGGCCGCTGAGCCGGGTCCGGTCCCACACGTCCTGAGTGAGGGCGATGTGGAACCGGGCGACCCTGGCCGCCTTGTCCAACCGGTCGGCGTGCCGGGGCGGGGACTGCGTACCGAGGTCACCGCACCCCGACACGGCCGGGGAAGCGGCGAGGACGGCGAGCACGGCGGCGACCGAGCGGAACCGGCGGAGCCGGCGGGACGGGCGGGAGCGGCGGATGGTGATCACCCGGCGATCGTGGCGAGGTACGGCCCTCGGCGAGGGGCATTCGCCCCCCGGTCACCGGAACGAGTGGACCGCCGCCCTTCCCCGGCGGTGGGAGATCGTGCCGCGCCGCTCTCCGATCCACCGGACGACCCCGCCCCTCATGCCAACCGGCCCTCGGGCACCGGGCGTTGCCCGGCTCCGTCCGGTGTCCCGGGGCGAGGGGCCGGAGCCCGCCGGGCAGGGGGTGCCGCGCGAGGTCCGCTGCGCAGTCTTCAGCGAAGGACCTGCTCGATGTGGTGGTCGAGGAGACGTTCGGCCGCTTCCGGGGTGCGGTAGCCGAGGGCGACGTCCACGCCGAGGCTGGTGGCGAGGGACCAGCAGATGTCGGCGTCGATGCGTTCCTCGGAGCGCGGCTTGCTGCCCCGCTGCTCCCGGGCTGCCGTGATGAGGCCGGCGGTGAAGGTGAGCAGCTCGTCGTCGCCCGGCGCCAGGACCTTGGCCATCGTCGGATCGGAGACCGCCCGGCCCGCGGCCGCCAACGCGAAGCGCATCAGCCGGGTGCTCTCCTCGGCCGGACTGATCAGCGCGTGGAGGCAGGCGCGGAGTACGCCCTCCGGACCGGTCGTGCCGGCGGCGGTGACCGCGCTCTCGATGGTGGCGTTGACGGCCCGTACGGCCCGGTCGAGGGCGTCGCGGATCAGGGCCTGCATCGAGGAGTAGTAGTGCTGGATCTGGCCCATGGAGACGCCCGCCTCCTCGGCGACCTTACGCAGCGACACCTGCTCGATGCCGCCGCGCACGGCCAGTGACCAGACGGCCTCGACGAGGCGCGTCCTGCGCGCCTCATGATCCACGATCTTCGGCACGGTACCGCCGCCTTCCTCGCCGTCTTCGCATCTTCACCATGCGATCGCATGGTGAAAACGGGCACTGTCGGTTTACAGTGCAGCCGCATGGTAAAACGCGATCGGACTGCGAGGATCCCATGAAATACGGCATCTACCAGGCGCTCGGCATGGCACTGCTCGTCATCGGAGCCCAGGGCGCCATCCGTCAGCTCGCCGACCACGACAACGCCGGCCTGCTGGGCCGGCTCCCAGGAGGCTTCGCCGCGAGCATCACCGTGTACGTACTGGCCGTCGTGTCCGGCGCGATCATCGCGAGCCGGGCTCACCACGCTCGTAAGGCGACCGGCGACTGACCTGGTGCGGTGACCTTTCCACCGGCCGCCCGGAATGCGCGGCAGACCTCAGGGCCGCAGGGCCGAGGCGGCCGCTTCGGCGGTGGCGTGGAACGTGAAGATCTGATCGAGGCCGACCACCTGGAAGACGCGCATCTGGTGGGGGCTGACTCCGGCCAGGCCGAAGGTCGAGTCGGCGGCTCGCGCCTTCTGGTAAGCGATGACGAGGACGGTGATGCCGGTGGAGTCGCAGTAGGTCAAACCGGACAGGTCGATGACGAGGCCCTGCCCTTGGAGCGGGGCGTCGTTGATGGCCGCGGTCAGGAGCTGAGCGGTGTGGTAGTCGAGCCCGCCCGTCACCTCCAGCACGTAGGGACCCGAAGGGATCTGCCGGGGCGTGACGATCAGGGTGTGGTCGAGGTCGGTCACCGAGTCTCCTGGATGTGGTCGTCGACGTGAGTGGAAACGGCCGGGTGGAGGAGCGTGGTGCCTTCACCGACTCCTTCGCCGAGGACGTACAGGAGGGCTCCGGCGGCGTTGGGCCGGGTATGCGGTGCGAGCCGGACGTGCCTCCGGGACGGGATGCTCCCGTTCGTCCTCGGCCGACGGAGCCGGCCGCATCTCTTGGGCCGAAAGCCGCACTTGGGCAGCCCGCATAGGGTTGACCGTCATCCTTCCCCCGTCCCCCCGGCAGGCCGCCTGCCCGCCCTGCGCGTACGCACGCCCGGCAGGCTTATCCTACGAAAATGTCGCGGTCGCTCGACCCGCCCCCCGTTGCGCGTCGCTGCGGATCGTCTCACGTGGCGGCGCGGGATGTCCCTTCTCTTCCCTGTTGTCCGCCGATGATCGGGGCGCGCGGCAGGCGAGGGGAGCGGCTTCGCCGCGCATGCCCGTCGGGGTGTGGGGAAAGGGGGTGCAATGGCGCGTACGGAAGGCAGTGCTCACGAGCCGGGGGCTGAAGCCACGATGGGAGTGTTCGACGCCGACGGGGAGGTCGGCGGGGACCTGGCCCGTGTGGACTGGTCGGCGACCCCGCTGGGCCCGCCCGAGCACTGGCCGCAAAGCCTGCGGACGGCGGTGAGCATCCTTCTGTCGTCCCGGTTCTCCATGTGGATGGCGTGGGGACCGGAGCTGACGTTCTTCTGCAACGCCGCATATCGCCGCGACACCCTGGGGCGGAAGTACCCCTCGGCGTTGGGGCGCCCGGCCAGCGAGGTGTGGGCGGAGATCTGGGACGACATCGGTCCGCGCATCGACACGGTCATGACCACGGGCCGGGCGACCTGGGACGAGAGTCTGCTGCTGTTCCTGGAACGCTCCGGGTACACGGAGGAGAGCTACCACACCTTCTCCTACAGCCCGCTGCGCGACGACTCCGGCGTCGTGGTCGGCATGCTGTGCGTGGTCAGTGAGGACACCGAACGCGTCCTGGGCGAACGCCGGATGGCGACCCTGCGGGACCTCGGATCCGATCCCAGCGTGGTGCGTACCGAACGGGAAGTGCTGGCGTTCGCCGGCCGGCAGCTGCGCCGCAATCTGCGGGACCTGCCCTTCACCCTGACCTACCTGCTCCGGCCCGACGGCACGGCCGAGCTCGCCGGTACCACCGGGCTGCCCGCCGGACACCCGATGGCGCCCGCCGTCCTGCGGGCCGACAGCGCTGGCAGCGTGTGGCCCGTCGCGGCACCGGCGCGTGGTGAGTCCGTACTGATGCCGCTCGACCGGGCACCGTTCACCGGCCTGCCGGGCGGAGACTGGCCGGAGCCGCCCGTGCGGGCACTGGTGACGCCGCTGCCGCGGCAGGGCGGCGCTCCGTACGGCTTCCTCGTGGCCGGGCTGAATCGGTACCGCGTCTTCGACGACGCCTACCGCGGCTTCGTGGAGCTGACCGCCGGCCATCTCGCCTCCGGGATCGCCAGCGCCCGCAGCTACGAGGCGCAGCAGCGGCGGGCGGAGGAGCTGGCCGAGCTCGACCGGGCCAAGACCACCTTCTTCTCCAACATCAGCCATGAGTTCCGCACACCGCTGACCCTGATCATGGGGCCCGTGGAGGAACTGCGCGGCCGGCTGGCCGGCGCCGGCGACCAGGTGCGGGAAGAACTGGACGTCATCCACCGCAACGGGCTCCGGTTGGGCAAGCTGGTCAACTCCCTGCTGGACTTCTCCCGCATCGAAGCCGGCCGCATGCAGGCCCGCTACGAGCCCGTCGATCTCCCCCAGGTCACCGCCGACCTGGCCAGTGTCTTCAGGTCGGCCGTCGACAAGGCCGGTCTGGACTTCCGTATCGACTGCCCGCCGCTGGCCCAGCAGGTCCACGTCGACCGCGGCATGTGGGAGAAGGTGGTGCTGAACCTTCTCAGCAACGCCCTGAAGTTCACCTTCGACGGTGCGATCGGCGTCGCCGTGCGCGGCGACGACACCCATGCGGTGGTCACCGTCGCCGACACCGGCATCGGCGTCTCCGCCGAGGAGATGCCCCGGTTGTTCGAACGGTTCCACCGCATCGAGAACGCCCGCTCCCGGTCCAATGAGGGCAGCGGTATCGGCCTGGCCCTGGTCAAGGAACTGGTCGCTCTGCACGGGGGCACCATCACCGCCGACAGCACCGAAGGCGAAGGAACCCGCTTCACCGTCCGCCTGCCCTTCGGTACCGCCCACCTGCCCCCCGACGCGCTGGTCCCGGCCGAGGCCGAGGACGGCCACCAGCCGTCCGCGGCCGAACCCTATGTGCAGGAAGCACTGCGGTGGCTGCCGTCGGATGCGTCTCCGGACGTACCGGCGATGGCGACGTCCCACGAAGGGCCGGGGCACATCTCCGGCCCGGCCGTCACCGCCCGCGTCCTGGTCGCCGACGACAACGCCGACATGCGCGAGTACCTCACCCGCCTCCTCCTCGGCGCCGGATACCGGGTCGACGCCGTCAACGACGGCATGGCGGCGCTGAACACGATCCGCACCGACGCCCCCGACCTGGTGATCAGCGACGTCATGATGCCCGGCCTCGACGGCCTGGGCCTGGTGGCGGCCCTGCGTACCGACCCCCGGACCGCCTCGGTGCCGGTACTGCTCCTGTCGGCCAGGGCAGGTCAGGAGGCGTCCATCGAGGGCCTGCAGGCAGGTGCCGACGACTACCTCGTGAAGCCGTTCTCGGCAGCCGAGCTGCTCGCCCGCGTGCGGGCCTGCGTCGAACTGGCCAGACTGCGCAGCCACCAGGCCCGCTGGCGCACCGCCCTGGTCGACTCCCTGCAGGAAGCGTTCTTCGTCTGCGACGAGGAAGGCGCCGTCATCGAGATCAACACAGCCTTCAGCGACATCCTCGGCTACGGGCCCGAGGGCCTGCCCTACCGCCCGGTCCACCCCTGGTGGCCGGACGCCGACGCCGACCCTGACGCACATCGGCAGGTCACCGCCGCCTTCGCCCAGTTGATGAACCACCCCAAGGGCTCCTACACCGTCCCCGTCACCCATCACGACGGGCACCGGGTGTGGGCGACCGCCACCTTCAACAAGGCGCAGGATCCGGACACCGGACGTCAGGTGACGGTCGGCACCTTCCGGGATGTCACCGCCGAGCACTACGCCATCCAGCGCAAGAGCGCGCAGGCGTCACTGGCCGTTCGACTGACCCAGGCCACCAGTTTGCCGGAGGCTCTCAGGGGCGCTCTGACGGAGCTGAAGCACCTCTGGAACGCCCCGTGCGTCCTCGCGGCGGTGTCGCGCCCCGCCCGGGAACCGGACCTCACGGTCGCCGAAGCCGAGACACGCTGGCAGGACCTGCCCGCCGAACGCCGCGCCAAGCTCACCGCCTGGTTCGACCAACCCCCCCTCACCCCGATCGACGACGCCACCGGCGCGGGCATCACCCTCGACCATCCCGACGGCCCGATGGTGGTGTGGATCGATCTCGGTGATCAGCGCCGCCTCTCCGAGGAGGACCAGCTGCTGCTGTCCCTGCTGGCCGGACAGCTCGCGCAGGGTCTGACCCGCGCCCACCAGATCGACCAGCAGCGCGAGACGGCTCTCGCGCTCCAGCGCGCCATCCTCGGACCCGCTCGACTCCCCTCGGGTTTCGCCGTCCGCTACGAGCCCGCCACCCGCCCCCTGGAGGTCGGCGGTGACTGGTACGACACCATCACGCTGCCCGACGGGCGCATCGGCATCGTCGTCGGCGACTGCGTCGGCCGCGGCCTGCAAGCGGCCACCGTCATGGGGCAGTTGCGCAGTGCCTGCCGCGCTCTGCTTCTGCAGGACTCCAGTCCCGCCCGGACACTGATGGCGCTGGACCGCTTCGCCGCCGGTGTTCCCGGCGCACTGTGCACCACGGTCTTCTGCGGTGTCCTCGACCCCGAAGCCGGGCGCCTCACCTACTCCAGCGCGGGGCACCCGCCCGGCATCCTCGCCCGCCCCGACGGCACCACCCACCTCCTCGAAGAAGGACGCTCCATTCCGCTGGCCGTGCGCCTCGGCACCGAACGGCCCGTGGGCACCTGCACCATCCCGGCGCGCTCGACGCTGCTGCTCTACACCGACGGCCTCGTCGAACGACGCCGCCAGTCGCTGAACGTCGGCATCGACCGGGCCTGTGAAGCCGTCAAGGCCGGCCGGAACGTGGCCGTCGACGACCTCGCCACCCGGGTGATGGCCCAGCTCGCGCCCGAGGGCGGCTACGACGACGACGTCGCCCTGCTCCTCTACCGCCACCCCGCGCCGTTGGAGATGGACTTCCCCGCCGAGTCGTCGCAGCTCGCGCCCGTCCGACATGCTCTGCGCACCTGGCTGGACCGGTGCGAGCTGCCTCCGCACACGGCCCAGAACATCCTGGTCGCGGTAGGGGAAGCCTGCGCCAACGCCATCGAGCACGGCCACCGGGACGCGCCCGGGGACGTCCGGCTGCGCGCTGAAGCCCTGGTCGACGACCTCCGCCTGACCGTCGCCGATTCCGGTCGGTGGAAGACGCCACAGCCCGAACTCAGCGCCCACCGAGGCCGGGGCATGATGCTGATGCGTGCTCTGATGCAGAACGTCACCATCACCTCCGACGCCACGGGAACCACCGTCGACATGCACGCGAGGATCGCCTGATGTCCACCCCTCTCACCCTGACCCGCAGTCGGCGACCTGACGGCGTCGTTCAGCTGACGGCTGTCGGTGACATCGACATGAGCAACACCGACGCCTTGGCCGAGGCCATCGAGACCATCCAGGGTCCGCTCGTGATCGACCTCACCGCTGTCGAGTACCTCGACAGCGCCGGCCTGAACGTACTCTTCCGCCACTCCGATCGCATGGAACTCATCGCGACACCCCTGCTGGCGCCTGTACTGGAGATCTCCGGCCTCACCCAGCTCACCACGGTCCACGGCCTTCACGTCGACGACTAGGCCGTGTCTTTTGGATCACGCCGCGAGCCCGGCAAGATCCGAAAGACACGGCCTAGCGGCCGAGGCGCCGGCGGTCGGAGTACCGCGAGCGGGACGTACGAGGCGGTCCCGGGGAGTCGCCGTATCGCGATTCGACCGAATGCTTGCCGTTTGACAACTATGGCCATGAGACAAGAAAGTATGCGGGTCAGTCGGGTACGGGGAAGGACCAGGAATGCTCCGGTGGGCGGAGACGCCTCCGTGTGCTTGCCACCCGCATCGTGAGGCGCCGGTGGCTCGAGCGCCGCAGGGCGTTGTTCGGGCTGTACGGCCGGCCGCGTCGGGGGTGACGCCGTGTATCTGCGTCGCGGCGGCGGAGCAGAAGGCTTCCAGCCCTTCCAGCAGCTCGACGGCCGTGGTCGTCACACGACTGGGTGTCCGGCCTGCCCACACGCCGCACAGGCACCCCATGAGCAGAGTCGGGGACATCCCCGTACAGGACTCCACCCGCGTCCGAGACGTCCGCGTCGCCACCGCACTGCGGGACGGCTCCACCACCGCCCGGGCGTCCCTCGGCGCCGGCCTCGGCACCTGCCGGCGCCTGTCCCACGCATTCGCCCCGCACGGCGCGCCGGACCGCGACGCCGGCAGCGCCGCGCGCCCCGAGCGCGACGACACCTGCGTGGCCGTACCGGCCCCTGCCCCCTCGGATGGGAGTCCATGACCGCGACCACTCACGTCCGGAAGCTGGCGTCGCTCGCCGACGCCGCCCGGGCCCGCGCCGCCCTCGACCGGATCCTCACCGAGGGCGGTGCTCCGGCGTTGGAGCGCGCCCGTTTCCTCACCGCCCTGACGGCGCGGCTGCGCCACTGTCTCGACCACGGCGGTGAGCAGGAGCTGCTGATCCGCGTACGGCCGAGCACATCGGTCGAGGGGGGCGGTCTCGACGTGTGGGTGCGACCCGCCGGGGCCCCACGAGGCACACAGGAGGTACCGACCGTCACGTGCGCCCTGCCGGATCGGTCGGCCAGGGGCCGCCTGCGGGCCGGTTCACCCCTGTCCGAGGCCCTGCTGCGCGCCGACGAGACCACCGCGACCGTGCTGCGCCTCCTCGACGAGCGGGAGGATCTCGTACGGCTCCACGAGGAGGAACTGCACAAGACCAACCAGGGCGTCCTGGCCCTCCACTCCGACCTGGAAGCGGCGGCGGTGGCCCAGCGCGAGCTGCTCGAAGCCGAACGGACCGCCCGCGCCGAGGCCGAACGCGCCCGCCGGCTGCTCACCTTCCTCGCCGACGCCAGCGCCGCCATCACCGCCTCCCTCAGCGCCACCGCCGTCCTGCGCCGCCTGGCCGACATGCTCGTACCGCAGTACGCCGCCCACCTCGACGTCTGGCTCTTCGACGAGGACGGTCCGGAGCCCGGCGGTGCCCAGGCGCCTCAGGAACGCGGACGCTCGGCGGCCCTGACGGCCGCCCGCACCGGCCGTCCTCAACACGCCGCCGCCCACCCCGGCGGCCTGCCCGGCACGGACGACCTTCCCCCCTCCCTCCTCTCCCCCGACCGGCCACTCCTCGCCATCCCCCTCACGGCCCACCGCCTCCTGGGCGTCATCACCCTCACCGCCCCCGGCCCCCGCTTCGACGCCGACACCGCGGTCATGCTGGTCGAACTCGCCCGACGCGTCGGAATCGCCCTGGACAACGCCCGCCGCTACGAGCAGTACCGCGACACCGCCGAAGCCCTGCAACGCGCCCAGCTCACCGACCTGCCCGACCCACCCGGCCTGCTCCTGGCCGCCCGATACCTGCCCGCCACCCGCGGCCTGAACATCGGCGGCGACTGGTACGACGCCTTCCTCCAGCCCGACGGCGGCCTCCTGGCCGTCATAGGAGACGTCACCGGCCACGGGATGCATGCCGCCGTCGTCATGGGCCAGCTCCGCACGGCGCTGCGCGCCTACGCGGTCGAAGACAGCAGCCCCGCTGCCATTCTCACGAAGCTTCACCGCATGCTCGCGCACCTCCAGCCGGAGCTGTACGCCACGGCGATGATCGCCCGGTTCCAGCCGGGCGGGACGGAGATCATCTGGGCGTCCGCAGGCCATCCGCCCGCCGTGGTGCGCGCCGCGGACGGCTCCGTACGCGTCCTGGACGCCAAGCCCGGTGTGATGCTGGGGCTCCCCGTCCCGTACACGTATCAGGACCACCGGGCCGACCTGGGCCCGGGCTCCTCCCTGGTCCTCTACACCGACGGACTGGTCGAACGCCGCGCCGACGGCATCGACCCCGGCATCGAACGCCTCGCCCGCTCCATGGCCGCCTTCGACACCACCGAACTGGAACAGGACCTCAACGCCGCGGCCGACAACGTACTCAAACAACTCCTGCACGACTCCGAACGGGACGACGACGTCTGCCTGCTGATGTGCCACGCCTCGGAATTCGGGGAGCCTGATGTCGAGGGGAACGCGGTGCTTCTTCCTTCCCAGCGTCTCTCCTCCGGGGCGTTCTCTCGCGGTAGCGTGGATGCCATAGGGCGAGAGGGTGTATGCCGTGAAAGCTTTTGACCTTCTTCCGTCCGCGGAAGCTCAGCTACGGGCGGCCGCTCCGCATGCGCTGCTCCCCACCGCCCGCCGGATCCTCACGGAGCAGGCCGGGGCGCAAGAGGTGACGCTTCTCCTGGCCGACTACAGCCTGAGCGTCCTCCAACCGGTGTCCCACCTGCCGTACACGGCGGAATCGGTTCCTGCCCAGGACGGTCCGGCCGGCAGTGCCTTCGTGCAGCAGAGCCCCGTGATCGAGGTCCTCCGTGACCACGCCGGGCACCTGGTGCATCTGCCCATCACCGTGCGGGGGGACCGCTTGGGCGTGCTGTCGGTGCGGCTGCCCACCGGCGGTACCGACCCGGAGAACGTGCTGGAGCTCGGCGCCTTCGCCACGGCCCTGGGTCACGAGGTGGTCACCGCCGACCGCGACACCGACCTGTATCTCCAGGCGCGCCGCACCCGGCGTCTCACCCTGGCCGCCGAGATGCAGTGGCAGCTCCTTCCCGGGCGGGGGTGCGCCCGGGAGGAGTACACGATCGGGGCGCATCTCGAACCCGCCTATTCCATCGGTGGGGACAACTTCGACTGGTCGACCGGCGCGGACCATCTGACTCTTACCGTCACCGACGGCATGGGACAGGGCATCGAGGCATCTCTGCTGACCGGTCTCGCCGTCGGGGCGTTGCGCAACGCCCGCCGCGCGGGCATAGGCCTGGCCGACCAGGCATGCCTCGCCGATCAAGCCATCTACGCCCAGTACGGCGGCAAGGTCTACGCCTCCACGCTGCTGCTCCGGTTCGATCTGGTCTCCGGCACCGTCCGGGCGGTCGACGCCGGCTCCCCCCAGCTGTTCCACCAGCGGGACGGCCGTACGCAACGGATCGAGCTCGAAGCGCAGCTCCCGCTCGGGATGTTCGAGGAGACCCCCTACCAGGAACAGACGTTCCACCTCGAGCCAGGTGACCGTCTCATCGTCGTCAGTTCCGGGGTGCACGCCACGCGCTCCGCGACGGGCGATCTGTTCGGTGAGCGCGTCCTGCGCCAGCTCCTCGGCGCCACTCGCCCCGCGCCGCCGCACGAAACCGCGCGGGCCGTCGTCTCCGGGCTTTTCGAGCACTACGGGAGCCGTGAGCTGATGGCGGACGCCGCTGTGGTCTGCCTGGACTGGAGCGGCCGGCCCGCCTGAGGGGCCGCGGTCAGTCCCTGTCGCCTGCCGGCCATCCGGCGGCGCCGTCCTGAGCTGCGAGGAAGGCCCTCAGTCCTCGGCCCAGCGCGTCCCGCTCCGCCGGCTCCATCGCGGCCAGGACCTCGGCGAGCGCCCGCGACTGGTGCTCGGCCACTTCGTCCAGGACCTGGCGACCGTGCAGCGTGAGGTTCAGCTGGACCTCACGGCGCTTGTGCGGGTGGAGCACCCGCTCCAGCAGCCCCGCCGCCGCCAGCCGGTCGCACAGCCGGCTGGCCGTCGGCAGCGTTATGTCCATCCGCTCGGCCAGCGTGGTCAGGTTGGCCCCCGGCTCGGACCGCAGGATCTTCAGCGCACGCAGCTGGTGTCGCGACAGCCGCAGGCTGGCCTTCTGGCTGGCCGCGCTCCACAGGTGCGCCAGTCCGTCGACGGCACCGGTGATCTCCAGCGCCCGGGACAACGGGTCTCCACCCGTTCCCCTGGTCTGGTCGTCCCCTGTGTCACCGAGACGAGTCACGAACCCATCGCTTTCAGCAATCGCCTGCCTGGAGGGACAGCACCCTCATGGACGCGGTACCCGGCAAGGCACCCCGCACGCATCGCCGCGTCGGGCCATGGTAGGAGCTCAGGCCGATCGCGGCTCGGAATCGGCCCCCGCCGTGCGCTCCCCACCACCTGCGGCGTAGCGACGGCGCCGATCACGGCTGGCGACCCGCCGCGGCCCCTCCGGGATCGTCGGCCAGCACGATCGACGTGGTGATGCGCTTGCCCACAGGTTCGCGATGGACGGCGAAACTCTCGCTGACGGCCATGACGATCTCCAATCCGTGCTGGCCGATGCGGAAGGGGTCAGGGCCGAGGATCGCCGGCGGGGTGGGGTTGCTGTCCCACACCGTCACTTCCACCGAACCGCCCCGGACGCGCAGATCCAGCAGGCAGGGCCCGGGCGCGTACTTACGCGCGTTGGTCACGAGCTCGCTCACCACGAGCTGCACCATGCTCATCGCCCGCCCCGACACCGGCAGACCGTGTACCGCCTGCACATCGGTGAGGAAGTCGCCGGCCAGATCGCGGGCGAGCGCGATGTCGTCGTCGCCCTCGAACACCGCGGACACCGGCCTCACGCCCGCCACCCGCGTGAGCCCGCCCTCGCCACCTGCCGTTTGATTCATTCCGGTCCGCCTCGCAACCGTCCGCACGCATGTCCCGCCCCGCCTACCCCGGATTTCACAGCGCAGACGCATGGAGGCGACATGTGTTGCGGTGACGGGCACCTCGATCGCGTCGGGGCGCGGCTCGGCGGCGTTCTCCGGCGGGACCCCCACCGTGCCCTCGTGTCCGCCCTCTCCCGTTCCGTCGGGGCACGGGCGCGTAGGGTGGGCGTGCAGCTGGTTCGCCCCCGTCCACCCCATGGCCCGTACGGCTCCGGGGAGGTCGGGGGCGTCGTAAGAGGGAACCCGGTGGGAATCCGGGACTGCCCCGCAGCGGTGAGCGGGAACGACCGCCGTCATACGCACTGGACCCGGCGGGTCTGGGAAGCGACGGCCAGTAGATGTCCTCCTCCGGGGAGGGCGTGCCCGCGAGTCCGAAGACCTGCCCGTTGCCCGCACGCCGGTACCCGTGGCGTGCGGAACAGCCCTGCCGCGACTCGCGAAGGAGAGTTGACGTGGCCGATCCCACCGTCACCAGCCCCGCCCCCGTGTCCCGCCCGGTGAAGACGCCGGACGACTCCCGGGTGGTCCTCGCCCACATCATGAGCGAGCACGACACCAACCTCTACGGCACCATCCACGGCGGCGTGATGATGAAGCTGATCGACGACGCCGCCGCCGCGGCCGCGGGACGGCACGCCGACGGCCCCGCGGTCACCGTCTCCGTCGACCGCATGACCTTCCTCGCCCCGGTCCGGGCCGGGGATCTTCTCAGCGTCGAGGCCGGACTCGAACGTGCCGGCCGGACGTCCATGACCGTCGGAGTGCGGGTCACCGCCGAGCGGTGGAACAGCGCCGGACCCGCCACCGAGGTCGCCACCGCGTTCCTGACCTTCGTCGCCGTCGACGCCGACGGATCCCCGCGTCCGGTCCCCGCGCTCGACGTGTCCCTGCCGGGCGTGAACT
The DNA here is from genome assembly GCF_042900905.1 of Streptomyces sp. NPDC012827. NCBI lineage: Bacteria > Bacillati > Actinomycetota > Actinomycetes > Kitasatosporales > Streptomycetaceae > Streptomyces > Streptomyces sp. NPDC012827. Next base: position 69,949 of record NZ_JBIBBY010000014.1, read on the forward strand.
GACACCGCCCTCAGCAGGCGGTGACGGGCCGGCCGGGGCGGATTCTCTTCGCCCGGGCCGGCCCCGAGGGCGTCACGCGCCTCGGCGCAGCGCCGAGGACGGCGAACACGGCGATCAGGACGAAGGTGGCGGCAGCGACGGGGCGGCTGCCGTGGGCCACACGCGGGGCGCCGGAGCCGTGGCGATCAGGACTGCCACGGGCTCGCCACCAGGCGCGGGCAGCACCGCGCTACTCCTTCCGCGCCGGCTCCCGGGCCTGCCGGGCGATGTCCGCGAGGACGGCCTTCGGGTCGGCGGACGGCGCGACGGCCTTGCCGATGTTCCGCTTGATGATGTTGCTGACCTGCAGCCAGGACGGTTCGTTGACCGGGTAGAGCCGGGCGCCGCGCAGGGCCTTCAGGAACTGCTGGCGGCTGGGGTCGGCCGCCGCGTCCTTGGAGGTCCGGGTCGCGGTCAGCGTCGAGGGCAGCAGGTGGTAGCGGCTGGCGAATTCGTTGAGGTGATTGTCCTCGTAGACGAACTCCAGGAACTTCCCCGCCGGTTCGCGGTTGCCCTCGCGCTTGAAGGCCATCATCCAGTCGGCGACGCCCACGGACGGCGGGACCTCGCCTTCGGCAAGGGTGTCCGACACGGGCATGCTGAGGGTGCCGACCTTGATGCCCTTCGCCCTCGCCTCGTGGAGGAGGGAGGGGTAGCCGTTGACCATGCCGACCTCGCCGCGCAGGAAGGCGGAGAAGGCGTCCTGCCGGTCGAGCGCGGCCGGCGGGACGGGGCCGGTGAGGCCGGGGGCGACCAGGTTGTCCCTGATCCAGCGGAACGTCCGGGTGTTCTGCTCGGACGCGAGGCTGTAGTCGCCGTTGCCGTCGACGTACCCGCCGCCGTTGCTGAGTTCCCAGATCAGGGCCTCGGCGTGCGCCTCCTCGGGGCCGAGCGGCAGGGCGTACGGGTACGTGACGCCCGCCTCCTTCAGCGCCTCGGCCGCGTCCTTGAGGTCCGACCAGGTCTTCGGGGGCTTCGCGCCGGCCTTGTCGAACAGCTCCTCGTTGTAGAAGAGCAGCCGGCTGCTGGCGACGAAGGGCAGGCCGTAGAGGGTGTGGCGGACCGAGCCCGCGTCGGCGAGCGGTGGCAGGAAGTTCGACTCCGCCCTGACCGACAGCAGCTCGCTGGCGGCGTAGAGCCGGCCTTCCGCGGCGAAGTCGGAGTACGCGCCCATCAGGGCCACGTCCGGGGCGTTCCCCTCCTCGACCATGCGCGTGACCTCGCGGTCGACATGGGCCCACGGGTGGAGGGTGACCTCGACCTTCGTGCCGGGGTGGGCGGCGGTGAAGGCGGCGGTCAGCTTGTCCCAGTACGCCTTGGAACTGTTCGAGGGGCCGCTGCCGTACTCGGCCGCCACCAGGCGCAGCGTCGTCCCCTCGCCCTCGCCGCCGGATGTGCCGCAGCCGGTGACGAGGGAGCCCAGCAGTCCGAGTGCGGCCGCGGAGGCCATGGTGCCGAAGATTGTTGGTCGCACAGGTGTTTCCTCTTGCCTTTGGGGAGGTGCGCCCGGATTCTCTCCCGGCTCGGGGCGTGTTGCGGCCTCCGCGGGACAGGTGTGGCCGTTGCTCCAACCGGGGCCAACGGCACTGGTGGTTTCCGATATGCCGACGCCGAGCGCGACGCGCGTAGAACCTTCCACCCTGTCCAAGGCGCCTCCTGTACGGAGCATTGACCGGCCCGTGATCGGCGCCCGCGACGCCGTCCGCACCGCCGACCTCGAGCCGGGCCGCACCAGCCACTTCGCAGCACTGTGCCCCGCCGGGCTGACGCGCGACGGGGCAGGCGAGGGCCGGATCGACCCATGACGTGCGTGACGGACCGGTCCCTCCCGGCTCGGCTATACGCCGTCCCGCGCGTAGCGGTTGACCGGACGCGGCAGGCCGTAGTTCTCGCGGAGAGTGCGGGCGGTGTACTCGGTGCGGAAGAGGCCACGGCGCTGGAGGATCGGCACGACGTGGTCGACGAAGTCGGTCAGGCCGGTGGGCAGGACGGGGGCCATGATGTTGAAGCCGTCGGCGGCCCCCTGCGTGAACCACTCCTCCAGCTGGTCGGCGATCTGCTCGGGGGTGCCGGCGTAGGTGCGGTGACCGCGGCCGGCGCCGAGGCGGGCGATCAGCTCGCGCAGGCTGAGCCCGTCGCGGCGGGCGAGCTCGGCGACGAGGGTGAAGCGGCTCTTGTTGCCGTTGACGTCCCGCTCCTCGGGGAGGTCGGGCAGCGGGCCGTCCAGGGGCAGGCCGGTGAGGTCCACGTTCAGCATGCCGGAGAGCTGGGCGAGGCCGTACTCGGGGACCTGGAGGTCGGTGAGCTGCTGTTCGAGGGCCTTCGCCTCGGCCTCGGTGGACCCGATGACGGGGGCGATGCCGGGCAGGACGAGCAGGTCGCTCTCGGCCCGGCCGTACCGGGCGAGCCGGGACTTGAGGTCCTTGTAGAAGGTCTGGCCGTCGGCGAGCGTCTGCTGGGCGGTGAAGACGGCCTCGGCGTACCGGGCGGCGAACTCCTTGCCGTCCTCGGAGGATCCGGCCTGCACGAGCAGCGGGTACCCCTGCGGGGAGCGCGGTACGTTGAGCGGCCCCGCGACTGAGAAGTGCTCCCCGCGGTGGGCGGCGGGGTGGAGCCTGTCGGTGTCGGCGTAGATGCCGCGCTCCTTGTCGAGGACGATCGCGTCGTCCTCCCAGCTGTCCCAGAGCTTGGTGGCGACGTCGAGGAACTCGCGGGCCCGTTCGTAGCGGCGGGCGTGCTCCAGGTGCTCGTCGCGGTTGAAGTTGCGGGCCTCGTCGACGGTGCCGGAGGTGACGATGTTCCAGCCGGCGCGACCGCCGCTGATGTGGTCGAGGGAAGCGAACTTCCGGGCCAGGTTGTAGGGCTCGTTGAAGGTGGTGGAGACGGTGGCGATCAGTCCGATGTGCTCGGTGACGGTGGCGATCGCGGAGAGCAGGGTGAGCGGCTCGAAGCCGCCGAGGGCGTTGTGGCGGGCCTTGCCCCAGAGCGCGACCCCGTCGGCGAAGAAGATCGAGTCGAGCTTTCCGCGCTCGGCGGTGCGGGCCAGATCCTGGAAGTACCGCACGTCGGTGGTGCGTTCGGGACTGCTGTCGGGGTGGCGCCAGGCGGCGTCGTGGTGCCCGGCGTTCATGAGGAACGCGTTGAGGTGGAGGGTGCGGGATGCGGTCATGTCCGGTCCTGGGGTTTCGGGGGCGGGACGGCGGCCGCCGGGGCGTGGTTGTCCGGCGGGCGCCGCACGGCGCGGTGCGGCGGGCGGCTCAGGCCGGGACGCGCCAGAGGCTGAGACGGCGTTCGATCGCGACCAGCAACTGGTTGAAGGCCACGCCGACGGCGGAGATCGTGACGATCCCCGCGTACATCTGCGGGATCGCGAAGTTGAACTGCGAGGCGTTGATCAGGTAGCCGAGGCCCGCCTTGGCGCCGATCATCTCGGCGGCCACGAGGACGAGGATGGACACGGCCCCGGCGAGCCGGATGCCGGTGAAGACGGCCGGCACCGAGGCCGGGAGGATCACCTTCTGGAAGAGCCTCGGGGTCGACAGGTTCATCGAGCGTCCCAGCTTGACCAGGGTGGGGTCGGCGTTGCCGACGGCGCTGATGGTGTTCAGCAGGATCGGCCACACGCAGGCGTAGACGACGATGGAGACCTTCGAGGTCTCCCCGATGCCGAGGAGCAGCACGAAGACCGGCAGCAGGGCGAGGGCGGCGGTGTTCCGGAACACTTCGAGGAGCGGGCCGAGGACCGCGGCGACGGGCCGGTACCAGCCGATGAGCAGGCCGAGCGGGACGGCGACGGCCACGGCGATCCCGAAGCCGCCGAAGGAGCGGGTCAGGCTGGCCGACGTGTGCTGGAGGAGCTGGCCGTTGCCCAGCAGCTCCCACCAGGCCTCGCCGACCATGCTGACGGGCGGCAGGAAGGTGGCGTCGACCAGGCCGATCCGGGGTGCGGCCTCCCACACGATGAGCAGGGCGAGCAGGGCGGCCGAGCGCAGTCCGACGGCCTTCAGTCCCCGCGCCAGTGCCCTGCCGAGCCGCCGGGCCACCGGGGCCGGCGCCGGAGCCGAGGCCGAGGGAGAGGCCGGGCCCGGGTCGCCGGCCGCCGGGCCGGCGGCATCCCGGCCGGCGGCCGGGACCGCGGGCGCGGCCGACGTACGCACGTCCTCCTCGGGCCGGCCCAGGACGTCGGTGCCTGGGGTGCTCACGAGCGTGGTGGTGTCGGTGGTCATACGGTGGCCTCCTCCTTCTCCAGTCGCTGAGCGCGCGCCACCTCGTCGTGGAGCAGGGTCCAGATCTCGTGGCGATAGCGGGCGAACTCGGGGCTGGATCGCAGGTCCTCGCCCTGGAGTCCGGCGGTGCGGGCCTCCCCGAAAGAGAGGGGGACGACCTCCTTGACGCGCCCGGGGCGGGAGGTCATGACGGCCACCTTCTGGCCGAGGTAGACCGCCTCCTCGATGCCGTGCGTGATGAAGACGACCGTCTTGCCCGTGCGCTGCCAGATGCGGCGCAGCTCGTCCTGGAGGGACTCCCTGGTCTGGGCGTCGAGCGCGGCGAACGGCTCGTCCATCAGCAGGACGTCCGGGTCGTACGCCAGGGAGCGGGCGATCGCGACGCGCTGGCGCATGCCGCCGGAGAGCTCGTGCGGGTGCCGGTCCTCGAATCCGGCGAGGCCGACCAGCTCCAGGAACTCCCGTGCCCGGTCGCTTCGTTGACGTCTCGGTACGCCGGTCGCCTCCAGGCCGAACTCGACGTTTCCGAGCGCCGTCCGCCAGGGCAGCAGCGCGTACTGCTGGAAGACGATGCCCCGGTCCAGTCCGGGCCCGGTGACCGGCTCGCCGTCGAGCAGGATCCGGCCGGACGTCGGCCGGGACAGGCCACCGAGGAGGTCCAGGAGGGTGGACTTTCCGCAGCCGCTGGGGCCCACCACGACCATGAACTCCCCGGCCGGGATCTCCAGGTCGATGCCGTCGAGTGCGGTGAACTCCTCTTTGCTCCTCCTCCCCTTCGCCGGGAAGACCTTCGTCACCGCCTCGAACACGATCTTCGCCATGCTGGTCAGCCCTTTCCGTAACCGTTGAACTCGTTGGTGTAGAGGTCGGACGGCTTGAACCGCCCCTTCTCGATCTCGCCCCGTTCACCGAGCCAGTCGAGCCAGAGCTGGAACTCCTTGTCGGGTATCCGGCCCCCCGTCTCGGCGATCCCGTAGGAGCGCCAGTACCGCAGGGCGGCGGTGTCCTCGTTGCGGCCGCGCTTCTCGACGATCTCCGTCATGCGCGCGACAACCTCGTCGCGCGGGGTGGTGCGGGACCACTCGATGGCCTTGGCCACGCCGGTCGTGAAGGTCCGTACGGTGTCCGGGTTCTGCTTGATGAAGCGCTCGGTCATGATGTACGTGCCCGCGCTGAACGGCCCGAGGAGCTCGACGTCCGTGAACAGCGGGCGGATGCCGCCGCCGGCGACGGCCTTGTCGCGCAGGATCCCGGTGAGCACGCCGACCTCGATCTGCTTCTGGCGGAGGGCCTGCTCGGTGTTGACCGGCGGCACCACGAGGGGCTCGACCTTCTCCGCGTCGGCCTCGGAGAGGCCGTTGCGGCTCAGGTAGAGGTCCAGCAGCGCCTGGTAGTGCGCGCCCAGGGTGTTCATCCCGACCTTCTTGCCGATCAGGTCGCGGGCCGAGCGGATCGGGCTGTCCTCCAGGACGTAGTAACCGGCGTAGGACTGCCGGTCGGAGCCGTAGGACGAGATGACGGCCTTGATGGGGGCGTTGCCCGCGGCGAGCTTGATGACCGCGCCGTTGAAGGCACTGCCGAAGTGCGTCTGACCGGTGGCGGCGGACTGGATGTCCTGCGGGCCGCTGGTGGTGTTGCCGACCCATTCGAGCCGGACGTCGCCGAAGTACCCGAGATCCGCGGCGAGTTCGGGGAGGGTGACCGCGCCGACCGCTCCCTGGTACTTCAGGGTCTTGATCTGCGGGCCGGTGCCCGATCCGCCGCCGGCGGTGGCCGTGCCGCAGCTCACCGCGGCCGCCGAGATGCCGAGCAGGGTGAGGAAGTGGCGACGGGAGGTGGGGGTCGAGGTGAGGGCTGCGGCCATGACGGTTCCTTGTCGGTACGGGGGTTACGGGGTGGCGGTGAGCGCTGCGGCGGGGGCGGGGCGCAGGGCGGCGGCGAACTCGTCGACGGCCTGGTAGAGGTTCAGTTCCGCCTCGGGGCGCAGCCGGTCGGGGCCGCTGCCGCGCTCGACGGAGGAGTCGAGGACGAACCGGCCCGCCGTGACGTGCCGGGCGCCGAGCGCGGCGAGGACGGGGCGCAGGGCGTAGTCGATGGTCAGGACGTGGGCGAGGCTGCCGCCGGTGGCCAGGGGCAGGATCGTCTTCCCGGCCAGCCCGTCCTGCGGGAGCAGGTCGAGGAAGGCCTTGAGCAGGCCGGTGTACGAGGCCTTGTAGACGGGGGTCGCGATGACCAGGCCGTCGGCCTCGGCGACGGCTTCGAGCGCCCGGCGGACGGCCGGCTCGTCGCGGCGTGCGGAGAGCAGATCGGCGGCGGGCAGGTCGCGTACGGAGAGGTGGGCGGTCTCGAAACCGGAGTGCGCCAGGCGGCGCAGCACGTGGTCGGAGACGACGGCGGTACGGGAGTGGGCGGAGGGGCTGCCGGTGACGGCGAGCAGGCTGGGCACGGGGGCTCCTTGCGGGAGGGTCAGACGGTGGTCGAGGCTCCGGAGGCGATGCCGAAGGCAGGGGCCGGAACGGTCTCGGGGCTGATCAGCCGGGACGGCGTCCCGTCGGGCCCGACGGGAACGTCCCCGTCGACCGTCACGCGGCGCAGGGTGCGCTCGTGCTCATCGGAGTCGTCCACGCCGTAGTGCTGGGTGGCGCGGTTGTCCCAGATCGCGACGTCACCGGCCCGCCACTGCCAGCGCACGGTGTTCTCGGGGCGTTCGATGTGTGCCTGGAAGAGGTCCAGCAGGGCGCGCGAGTCGCGGCCGGTGAGCCCGGCGATGCGCTGCACGAAGTTGCCGAGCAGCAGGGAGCGTTCCCCGGTCTCGGGGTGTACCCGGACCACCGGGTGCTCGGTGAGGAACGAGGTGGAGGTGAACACCTCGCGGTACTGCGCCAGTGCTTCGGGCAGCGCGTCGGGTCGGACGGCGGCGTAGTCGTACTCGTTCGAGTGGAGCGCGCGCAGGCTGTCGGCGAGGGCGCGCAGGGGCTCGGGAAGCCCGGCGTAGGCGGTGGCCGTGTTGGCCCAGAGGGTGTTCCCGCCGTACGGGGGGACGGTGACGGCGCGGAGGATGGAGAAGGCGGGGTAGGCGGGGACGAAGGTGACGTCGGTGTGCCACTGGTTGGCGCGGGCACCGTGGTGGGAGTCGATGCCGAGCGCGTAACGCCCGTCCGCGGAGGGGACGGTGGGGTGGGCGACGGGCGTGCCGAGCAGCCGGGCGAAGGCCTCGTGCGCGGCCTCGTCGAGGTGGCCCTGGTCGCGGAGGAAGACGACCTTGTGGGCGAGCAGCGCGGCCCGGACCGCGGCGACGGTCTCCGGGGGGAGGTCGCCGCCGAGGCGGACGCCGCCGATCTCGGCGCCGATGCGGCCCCCGATCCTGGTGACGGTGGGCAGGGCGGTGGTAGCGGTGGCCATGGAAGCTCCCTGGGGGCTACGGATGAACCACCCGCCGCGGTACGCGGGCGGACGGGTGGGGAAGGAAACGCGGCGCGGAGGTGGTCCCGTGCGGCGGATGCGGCAGCGCTGCCTCGGGCACGGCGCCCTGTCAGGCGCGGCCCCGGCGGTCGGGACGAGCGATCAGGCCGTGCTCAGGCCTGGCGGCGGCCCGGACACGCGCCCGGCGCGGTACAGGGGCCGGGGGTGTGGAGCCGCGGGACGAGACATGCGTTCGCGGACATGCCCCGGAGCGTGTCAGTGGCCCCACCCCCGGTCAACCCCCGCCCCCTCCCGGCCCCGCACCCGGGCAGTCCCCCCGCACACCCCCGGCGACCTGGCCTTTCGCCGTTCCTCGCGTCCCCATCACCTGACCCGCGGTGGCCGGAACGGGTGGCTGGATTTCATGGCCCCGCAATGCCGCCGCCACGCTCCGGGTCCCGCCGCACGTCCCCCTCCCGAACGGGCCTCGTGCGCAGCGCTCGACCGGGACGCCACCGACGGCGCGCCCCGACCGTCCGCGCCGGCGGCGGACTGAAACCGGCCCCGTCCGGGGACCACAGGACCGTCGGCGACGCCCGGGACCACGGGACCTTCACCCACCTGCCAGTCCCGGTCCTGAAGACCGCCACCATGCGCGTGACCGGCCCGACCACGGACTACTACGGCGGTACCGCGCGCGCTCGGTCCGCAGGGCGTCGACGGTGTCGCGGCCGGCGGCGACTCCGGGGGACCCGCGATGGCCGGCGGCGCCGTGGTCGGTGTCGCCTCCACCAGCGACCGTCAGTCCGCTTCGCAGTACACGGCCACCGCCGCGTACACGAGCTGGATCCAGTCCGTGGCCTCCTCCAGCTGCCCCGGCGCCCCCGCAGGAGGGGATGCGCCGCCGGCGCGCCCAGGGCGGTCCGGCGTCCCCCGATGAACTCCCGCGCCACCGGCCCCCACCGCGGCGTCGCCCTGGCCCCGCCCCTCCTGCCTCCGCATTCTCGGCCCCGCCGGGCCCGGTCCCGACACATGAAGGGCAGTAATGAAGCAGTACGTACGGCTGGGTATGGCCGACACCGGGACGGCGGTGCCGTTGACGGCGGTCCCGGCGGCGCACGCCGTGTCAGCGGCCGAGCCCACCACGGCGCGGCGTGCGGCCGCGCAGGTCACACTCCGCTACGACGACAGCCGGGCGGGGGCTGGGAGCGGGTGATCTCGGCCGGGGTCGCCGGGTGGAACGGCAGCGTCGGCAACGTCAAGCTGGTCGAGGCCGCCCCGGGCGCCCGGGCGTAGATCGTGATCGTGGCCACCACCGGCTGGCCGCAGGCCACGCTCGGACCGGTCCGGCCGGGTGGCCAGGTCCGGGGCGGACTCGGCAGTCAGGCCGTCGCCCAGGGCTACGACGAGACCCGCATCGTCGCCCACGAGCTCGGCCACGACTTGGGCCTGCCGGACACCGATCCCGGCCCCTGCTCGCAGCTGATGTCGGGCTCCAGCGCCGGTACGAGGCGCCGTGACGCGGCCGAAGGTTTCCGGTTCGACAACGCGTACGCACCCGCCACCATGGCGCGCACCCCGGCCGCGGTCCGCGTCCTGGTGGACGCGCCCTGACCGTACCGCCCGCCTTGCTCACCAGGCCGTGAGGTCCACCGCCCGGGTGCAGTGGCTTCCAGCTCACCCGACCCGCCGCGTACAGGCAGAGCCGGTGGGGTGGTTCTTCCCCCGGAGACGTCGAGGCCGGCTGATCGGGGAACGGGAAGCGATCCAGCCACTTTCGCGGAAAACGGTTTCCGGTCAGCTTGCCTCTCACGAGAGGTGCCTTGCGCCATGGCAAGTGTTGCCCTGCGGCATGGTTTGAGGGGGAAAGGTCGGCCGCGGATTTGACCTGTTCTCGCCCGTGTGTGCGAGGGGATGGGGGGCAGGCCCCGGCCGGTCGGAGCGCCGCTGTGGCAGCGTGTGCGGCTCCAGCGGCCGATGGGGCTGCTGTGACATCTCTTCTCGTGGGGGGAAGTGCATGACTTCGCGTGCTTCCGGCACGCCTTCTCGGCGTGCCCGGATATCGGCAAGACACTCACTGATCGCGGCGGTCGCGGCTCTCGCGCTGGGCGCATCCGCGCTGCCGGCGCTCGCCGCCTCACCCGCGCCCGGTCCGGGCGCCGGCTCGGTCTGGGGCAAGAAGACGGCGCCTCTGGAGATCCCGCCGGTCAAGGTGGGATCGACCAAGCCCCTGCCCGGCAAGCCCGAGGCGGCGCCGTCGAAGGAAGAGGCGGCCTGGCGGGCGGCACAGGAAGAACGCGTCCGCACCGGCGGCGTCCCGTCGAACGGGGGCCGGGTCTCGGCCAACCGCACGGCCGACGAGACCGGAACCCTGGTCTGGGTGCCCGAGGGACAGGGCTCGATTCCCTGGCACCAGATCTCGGACTTCCGCATCACCGATTCCCTCGTCGCGCGGATCAACCTGTCCAACGGCAACCTCATGCTGGCCGCGACCGACTTCGAAGTGGCGGGCGTCGGCCAGAAGTTGCGCCTGGCCCGTACGTACAACTCTCTCCAGGGGCCCTACGGCAAGGTGTCGGACCGCTGGTGGCAGGAGTACGAACGCTACCTGCACGTCTTCACGAACTCGGTCGTCCTCTACGACGCGACGGGTGACTCGCTGTCCTTCACCAAGAACGCCGACGGCACCCTCACCACGCCCAAGGGTTACTCGAAGGACCTGAAGGAGAACGCCGACGGCACCTACACACTCACCCATCGCAAGTCGGGTGTGAAGGACACCTATGACGCGAACGGGACGCTGACGAAGGTGACCGACCGCAACAAGGGCACGATCACGGTCGACCAGCACGACGAGACCGGCGAGCACAAGGGCTTCAAGCTGACCGAGACGCGCTCGGGCCGCTGGATCGACCTGCTCAAGACGTACCCGAACCAGTGGCAGGCCAAGGACCACACCGGCCGCACCGCCGTCTTCGACCTCGACGCCGGCGGCAACCTCTCGCGCACCACGGACACCGAAGGCAAGACCACCTCTTACGCCTTCGACGCCGATGGAAGGATCACCAAGGTCACGACCCCGGAAGGGCGGGTGACGGTCTTCGCCTACGACTCCGAGAACCGGGTCGTCTCCATGCTGCGGGCGACCCAGACCGGCGCCTCCGGACACACCGGCCCCACCTACACCTACGCCTACACCGGCGTCTATCCCTGGGACGCGGGGACGACGACCGTCACCGACCCCGAGCAGCACGCCACGAAGTACGAGCACGACGGCGAGGGCAAGGTCACCAAGGTGACCGACGCACTCGGCCACTCCCGTTCGAAGACCTTCGACGGGAACAACAACGTGCAGACCGCGACGGACGCGATGGGCGTCGGCGGCACCGGTGGCAATGTGACCACGTACGGCTGGGACACCCGCAACAACCTCACCTCGGCGAAGCTGCCCACCGGAGCCACTGCCGCCGTGGCCGGTTATCAGACGCTCTCGGGCGCGGACCTGCCCGGCTCGATGACCACCGTCGACGGGGAGAAGACGGACTACACGTACGACACGGCGGGCAACACCAAGTCGGTCGCCGTGACCGGCACAGGCGGCGGAACCCAGTCCTTCGACTACAACCCCGCCACGCCGACCTGCGGCGGCTTCGAGGGCCAGCGCTGCAAGGTCACGACGAAGATGTCCTCGACCAAGTCGGTCTCCACGTCCTTCACGTACGACGCCAAGGGCAACCTGATCAAGGTCACTCCCCCGGCCCCGCTCGGCGTGACGACGTACACCTACGACGACCTGGGGCGGCCCGCCTCCTCCAAGGACGGCCGGGGGGTCACGACCCTCTACACCTATGACCACCGCGACCGGATCGTGAAGGTCGACACCTCCGGCTACGCCACGGTCAGCTACTCCTACGACGGAGACGGGAACCTCACGCTGCGCTCGGACGGCACGGGTGTCACCGCCTATGCCTTCGACCCGCTGTCGCGTGAGACCGTCCGGACCCTGCAGAACGGTTCGCAGACCCGTCTGACCTACACCCCGGCCGGCAACGTGGACACGTACGAGGACCCGGCCGGCCTGACCGACTACACCTGGAACGCGGTCAACAAGCTCACGCAGCTCAAGGACCCGACCGGCAAGGTCACCACGTACACGTACGACAACAACGACACGCGCACGAAGACCACGTACCCGGGCGGGACCGCCCAGGAGGTCACGCTCGACAAGTCGAGCCGTCCGGAGCGGATCCGGACGACATCGCCCAAGGGCACGCTGGTCGACCTCGCCTACACCTACGGCTACGACCACGACGCCAGCACCACCACCCCCCTCAAGGACGGCGGGAAGATCCGCACCCGCACGGACGCGGTCGCGGGGATGAGGACGACGTACACCTACGACGGCGCGGGCCGGTTCTCCTACGCGAAGGAGGAGAAGGGCACCACCCTCAACTCGTCCTGGCAGTACTGCTACGACCTGGCCGGCAACCTCACCTCCCAGGGCGTCGACCCCGGTTGCCCCCGCGGCACCACCTACACGGTCAACGACGCCCAGCAGATCACCGCGAAGAACGGCGTCGCCACGAACTGGTCGTACGACAAGGTCGGCAACGAGACCGCCGGCGCCTCCACCCCCGAGGGCACCCGCACCGGCGAGACCTGGTCCGACTACTCCCAGATGACGTCGATCACCGTGGGCGGCAAGACCTACACCGGCCAGTACGGCTCGACGGACCAGAGTGAGCGGATCAAGCTCGGCGACACGTTCTTCCACAACGGGCCGCTCGGCCTCTCCGCGAAGAGCCTCGGCGGAGTCGACATGGGGTTCAACCGCGAACCCGGGGGCACCCTGAACTCCATGACGACCGGCGGCAAGTCCTACTACTACCTCACCGACGCGCTCGGTTCGGTCGTGGCGCTCGCCGACGAGGCCGGCACGAAGGTCAACTCGTACTCCTACAGCCCCCGCGGTGTCCAGCGCGCCGGGACCGCCGAACAGGTCCCCCAGCCCTACCAGTTCGCCGGCGGCTACCACGACGCCACCGGCCTCTACCACTTCGCCGCCCGCTACTACGACCCCAACATCGGCCGCTTCACCAGCACCGACCCCTCCGGCCAGGAGAAGAACCCCTACCTCTACGCCGAAGGCGACCCCGTCAACCGCATCGACCCGTCCGGGCTGGCCTTCTTCGACGCGGTCGGCAAGGGCTTCGACATGTACGACATCGGCAGCATGGCCAAGGACGTGTCCGAGGGCAACTACAAGGACGCCCTGGCCACCGGGGTCGGCCTGGCGGCGGGTGCCGCCGCCGAAGCCGGGTGCGGCGCGGCCGCCGTCGCTGCCAGCGCACCCACCGCAGGCGTGGGCGGACTGGCTGTCGGCGCCACCTGCTTCGCCGTCGGATACGGGGCTGGCGAACTGGGCGAGAAGGCCGCGACCAGCGTCCTGAACTAGGCACCGAAATCGATCAACAGCAACGGGAGGACAGCATGTCGTACGGCCAGTTCCTGGCCAAGGGCGCCGGCGAGGGCACTCCGCCCTTCTGGATCATCGTCATCGCCCTGGTCGTCATCGTCGGGGTGGCGTTCCTGGTGAGCAAGGCCCGCAAGAGGTAGCACCACCCTCCGGACACGCGGGACGTGCGGCACTCCGCCCGGCTGGTTCCCTACCGGCCGGGCGAAGTGTTGCCCACATGGGACGCGCTCCGAGGGCCCGGGCCTGCCCGGCCGCGCCGCACCGCCGTCGGCGTGAGGCGGCCGGGGAGTCTGCGTCCGTCAGGTCACGAGGCGAATCTCCTCAGGTCCGCGGCGAGTGAGGCGATGGCCGCGGGGTTGCGCGGGCTCTCCACCAGTTCCGCGTAGTCGAGGACGACGATCCGGTCGTTCTTCACGGCCGAGACGCCGGCGAGCGGCGGATAGGACTTCAGGAACGTGCGCTTCTGCTCCGCGGTGGTGTCACCGTAGTCGTTGATCACGATCACCTCGGGGTCGCGCTCGACGACCGTCTCCCAGCCGACCGTCGCCCAGCTGTCCTTGAGGTCCTTCATGACGTGATCGCCGCCCGCCTTGGTGATGATGTCGTGCGGCCCGGCGTACAGGCCCGAGGTCAGCGGCTTGTCCTGCCCGTCGTCGTAGAGGAAGACGCGCGGACGGTCAGCGCCCTTCAGGGCCTTCGCCTGTGCTTCGGCCACCGTCTTCTCGAAGTCCGCGATGAGGGCTTCCGCGCGATCCTCGACGTCGAAGATCTTCCCCAGGTTCCGCAGGTCGGTGTACAGCGCTTCGAGCGGCGGCATCACCCCGCGGGCCTTCCCCTGCCCGTTGCGGCACGACTCGCTCAGCACGTACGAGTCGATGCCCACCTTCTCCAGCTCGGCGGGGCTGAAGCCCTCGCCCTCGTTGAAGCCGTAGTTCCAGCCCGCGAAGACCAGATCGGCACGGGCGTCGAGCACCAGCTCCTTGTTGATCGTCTTCTTCGAGAGCCACGTCGTCCTCTGGTACGCGTCCTTCCAGGGAACGGAGGTGAGGTCCCCCCGGTCGTCGGGCATCACGTAGCCCGCCATGCGGTTCTCGAGTCCGAGCGCGAACATGATCTCGGTGATACCGACGTCATTGGTGACCACGCGCTGGGGCGCCTTGTCGAAACTCTTCTTCTGGCCGCAGTTCTCGACGGTGACCGGGTAGTGCCCGCCGCGCGCCTTGGCACCCCCCTCGCCGTTCTCCGGCGTGACCTGCGCGCCGCAACCGGTGAGCACCAGGGCGGCGGCGAGGGCGAGCGCGGCGGGACGTACGTGGTTCGGCATGGTGGCGATGACTCCTCAAGAGGTGGGACGGGAGGGCGGAAGACGGTCGAAGAGCAACTGCACGACGCCGGACTCGGGATGCGGCACCCGGTGCGCCCGTACGCCGAACACCTCGGCCAGCAACGCGGGCGTGAGCACGTCGTGCGGAGCGCCGGAGGCGACGATCCGGCCGCTCTGGATGACGTAGAGCAGGTCGCAGTGGAGCGCGGCGAGGTTGAGGTCGTGCAGTGCCATGAGCACGGTCAGGCCTCCCCCAGACTCCGTCCGGGGGGACCCCCAGCCGCGCACGAGGGCCAGGACCTCCAGCTGCTGGGCGATGTCGAGGTGGTTGGTCGGCTCGTCGAGGACCAGGACGCGGGGCTGCTGGGCGAGCGCCCGGGCGATCAGGACCCGTTGCTTCTCGCCGCCGGAGAGGGTGAGGAAACCGCGGTCCGCGAGGTGGCCGGCGCCGACCCGTACGAGCGCGGCCTCGCACGCCTTCCGGTCCTCGTCGGTGGCCCGGGCCACCGACCGCTGGTGCGGCAGCCGCCCCATGGCCACGACCTCGGCGACGGTGAAGTCGAACTCGGTGAGGGCCTCCTGGGGCAGGGCGGCCAATCGGCGGGCGCCCTCGCGCGCGCTGAGGGAGTGCACGTCCTCCCCACCGAGCCGGACCGTGCCCGCCGAGGGGCGCAGAGCGCGGTAGACACAGCGCAGCAGGGTGGACTTCCCGCTGCCGTTGGGGCCGACGAGGCCGACGACCTGACCCCCGTCGGCACGGAGCGTGGCCTCGCACACCAGCCGCGCGCCGGCGACCTCGACCGTCAGCGCGTCGATGTCGATCCGCATCACTTGCCTCCGAAGGTGTAGGAGCGGCGGCGCATCAGCAGGACGAAGCACGGGACGCCGATGGCGGCGGTCACCACGCCCACCGGCAGCTCGACGGGCGCGAGCACCACACGCGAAAGGATGTCCACCCAGATCAGCAGAACAGCTCCGGCGAGGGGTGCGACCGCCAGCAGCCGGCGGTGGTCCGCGCCGACCAGCATCCGTGCGGCGTGCGGCACCATGAGGCCGACGAAACCGATCGCACCGCTCACCGCGACCACGGCCCCCGTGACGGCGGCACAGACCAGGAACAGCTCCTTGCGCAGCCTCCCCGCGTCCACCCCCAGGGCGGCCGCGGTCTCGTCCCCCATCGCCAGCGCGTTCAGGCGACGCGCTGACACCGTCAGGTGGGTGAGTCCGGCGAGCACGGCTCCCGCGGCGATCGGCACGGAGGCCCAGCTGGCTCCGCCGAGGCTGCCGAGCAGCCACATCATCGCGGAGCGGGCCGCTTCGCCGCGTTCTGCCGCGAACACCATGAACGTGGTGACGGCCGAGAAGCCGTAGTACATCGCCGTGCCCGTCAGCACGAGCCGCAGCGGGGTCAGGCCGTCAGCGGTGCGGGCGATCGCGTAGACCAGCGCCATGGCGAGGAGCGCGGAGAGGAAGGCCGCCGTGGACAGAGCCCACAGACCGAGAGCGCCGAAGGCTCCGAAGAGGAGGACGGCATTGGCACCGACGGCCGCGCCGGAGGAGATGCCCAGGACGAACGGGTCGGCGAGGGCGTTGCGGACCATGGCCTGTACGGCGACTCCGATGGCCGACAGGCCGGCTCCGACGACCGCGGCCAGCACGGCTCGCGGAAAGCGCAGTTCCCACACGATCGTGTAAGCCGGGACCTCGTCCGGCGATACGGCGCCGCCTGTCAGCCCGGCCCACAGGAAACGCAGCACCTCGCCCCAGGACAGTCCCGAGGCTCCCATCCCGGCCCCGCACACGACGGAGAGCAGGAGTCCGACGCAGAGGACGAGAAGGAGAAACGGCAGGGACACGCGCTTGGACCGCGCGGGCTCGGCCCCGCTGCGTCCCGTGGGGAATGACGGCGCGGGTGTGCGTTCCAGGGGTGTGACCACCGGCGGGTCGCCTTCGCTCGGGCCGTGCACCTGCACGAGCAAAGGAGCAGCCCGGGACGCGGGGCGCCCTGCGCAGCACCCTCTCGCAGTCCACGGCGATTCGACAGGGGCCTTCACCACCGCGGGTAATCGGGCTCACGGCGCCACGACTTGGGCTCCGTCCACCGTTGCGGGTCAGCGCCGGACTTCGACCGGACTTCCCCCGCGGGGCGCTCGCAGCATAGCGCGTGCGGCAAAGCCCTCTTCGGTCGGATGACAACCCGGCGTCCGCAACGGGTCCGGCGTCGACTGCCGCGTACCACTCTTCCTTACCGGAAGAACTGAGCGATCACACTGGGTTGAGATGCGGCTTCTAGGGATCTTGTGCTGTCCGCTCTCGACTCCTACCATCCATGACGTTCGAAGGTTCGATTTACGTTCGCAGTATCGAACGTGACCTGGCTGAAGCGGCTTTCGCATGGCGTACATGCCGTCCCCCACACGCCGAATGCCGGACTTGGAAGGGTGTACCTGGCCTTAGTGCCCGATCGCCTCCTGGAGCTTCGTGTGACGTCACCCGCACCATGCCCACGCCCGCGCCCGTACCGCGCGGCCGTGCTCCTCCTGTCAGGCCTGGCGCGGCCGGCCCGTCGTCCAATGCGTAGGCGGCGCCCGGGACACGCCGTATCCCGGCCCTGTCCTGCCGCCCCCACCCGGCCAGGTGACCCCACGGACCCGCGTCGGCACCTTCGACCGAACGACCGTGAAACCGAAGTGGGCATGGAACCACACTTCGGACAACGGCCTCCCCGCGTCTGACCGGCTGCTCAACCCCCGACCCGCAGCACCAGGAAGGGCCACACCATGTCCAGTAGCGACGTCCGCAGGCCAACGGCTCACCCGACCGCAGCGAGACCACCCGCCACCGGTACCAGACTCGCCCGGGCAACCTGGGTGCTGATCCTCATGGTGGCGTTCGCCGTCCTTCCTGCCGCGGTGCATCCCACGGCGGCCAGGGCCGACAACCCGATCGTGCAGCACGTCTACACCGCCGACCCGTCCCCGCTGGTGCACAACGGACGGGTCTACCTCTACACCGGGCACGACGAGGACGGCTCCACCTCCTCCTTCGTGATGAAAGACTGGCGGGTGTGGTCCTCCGCCGACATGGTCAACTGGACCGACCACGGCGCACCGCTCAGCCTGAACACCTTCAGCTGGGCGGGCGCCAACGCGTGGGCGGGCCAGGCCGTCGAACGGGGCGGCAAGTTCTACTGGTACGTGCCCGTGACGGTCCGGGCGACCGGTGCCTTCGCCATCGGCGTGGCGGTGGCGGACAGCCCCACCGGACCGTTCCGGGACGCCCTCGGCCGCCCGCTGCTGGAGAACACCGAGTTCGACCCGACCGTCTTCATCGACGACGACGGTCAGGCCTACCTCTACTGGGGCAACCCCAACCTGTGGTACGTCAAGCTGAACGCCGACATGACCTCCTACTCGGGCAGCCCCACCAAGATCCCGCTCACCACCTCAGGATTCGGCACCCGCACCGGCAACCCCGACCGTCCCACGCTGTACGAAGAAGGGCCGTGGGCCTACAAGCGGAACGGTCTGTACTACCTGGTGTACGCGGCCAGGTGCTGCCAGGAGTTCATCGCCTACTCCACGGCACCGAGCCCGACCGGACCCTGGACCTACCGGGGAACAGTCATGCCCGCGCAGGGCAACAGCTTCACCAACCACCCGGGCATCGTGGACTTCAAGGGCAGTTCGTACTTCTTCTACCACAACGGCGCCCTCCCGGGCGGAGGTGGCTTCACCCGCTCGGTAGCCGTGGAGAAGTTCTCCTACAACGCCGACGGCACCATTCCGACCATCAACATGACGAGCACGGGTGCCCCGCAGGCCGGCCCACTCGATCCGTACGTCCGCCAGGAGGCCGAGACGATCGCCTGGGGTTCCGGGATCGAGACCGAATGGACCAGTGACGGCGGAATGAACGTCGGCTGGATCGAGAACGGCGACTACACCAAGGTCAAGGGAGTGGCCTTCGGGTCCGGTGCCTCCTCCTTCGCCGCACGCGTCGCCTCGGCCACCAGCGGCGGCACCCTCGAAGTGCGCCTGGACAGTCCGAGCGGGTCGATCGTGGGCCGGTGCGGTGTGCCGAACACCGGTGGCTGGCAGTCCTGGACCACGGTGACCTGCCCAGTGAGCGGCGTGACGGGAACCCGTGACCTGTACCTGACGTTCAGCGGCGGCAGCGGCTACTTGTTCAATGTCAACTGGTGGCAGTTCACCCGCGCCGCGTAGCCGCCACCGCCAGTCGGGGCCCGCGGGCACCTGGTGGCCGGACCGGCCCGCACCCTCGTCCGCGACGCGGCACCACGGCTGACCTTCAACCGCTGGTCTTCAACCGCTGACCTTCATCGCTTCCGTGCCCGGCCCCGGGGGACCACTCCCCCGGGGCCGGGCGCGGGCGCCGCTCCGCAGCCGTCCGGTCGGTGGCGGGGCACGAGGGCGAGTCCCAGGAGGGGGATCGTCGCGAGGAGGAGCCAGGGGGCAGGGCCGTCATGGTCGAGGAGCGCTCCGATCGGGGCGCCCGCGGCGAGGACGACGAGGCCGGAGAGGGAGGAGAGCGCCCCGGTGGCCAGGCCGATGCGCGTCTCGCCGGTGAGGTCGGGAAGGAGCGCCCGCGTGGCGGGAAGCACCAGCATCTGACCGAGGGTGAGCAGCACGGTGAAGGCGACGGCCCCCGCCGGGCCGTCGAACGTCCGCAGGGCTCCGGTGACGGCGAAGGCGGCGGCGATCAGCAGCAGTCCGGCGCGGATCATGGCCGGGCGGCCGAGCCGGGTCGCGGTGAGCCGTTCGACGGGCGCGGAGCCGACGACCACCAGCACGGAGGAGAGGGCGAAGAGCCAGCCGAGCGCGGCCTGGGAGCCGGTCGCGCGGTCGAGTTCGGCGGGGAGGGCGAGGTAGAGCTGGTTGTAGGCGAGGAGATAGGTGGAGTAGGCGAGGGCGAGGAGCAGGAAGGAGCGGTTACCGAGGACCGTCCGCCAGGGGGCACGCGGCTCCGCGTCCGCCGCCGGCGGGGTGCGGCGCGGCAGGAGCTTGGCGTGGGCGGCGAGAACGACGAGGAAGACGCCCGCCCCGGCCAGGCAGGCGGTGCGGAAGTGGCCCGCACCGCCGCCGTACAGCAGGAGCGTGCCGAGGACGGGCCCGAGGAGCGCGCCGGCCTGACCGCCGGCGGAGAAGCGGGCGAGGGTGTGGGTGCGGCGGGGGCCGCCGTCGCGTTCGGCCCGGAGCGCTTCGCGCGCGATCTCGGACTCCACGGCGGGTGAGAAGAGCGCGGCGGCGAAGCCGACCGTGACCACCGCGCCGATCACGGTCCAGGCGGTGGCGGCGAAGGCGAGCCAGACGAAGCCGGCGACGCGCAGGGCGCAGCCGACGAGGACGACGGGGCGCGGGCCGTACCGGTCGGTGAGGGCGCCGCCGACGACGAACAGGCCCTGCTGGCTGAAGGTCCGCAGCCCGAGGACGAACCCCACCAGGGCGCCGCCGAGTCCGAGGGCGCCTCCAAGGTGGTCGGCCAGGTAGGGGAGGACGGCGAAGAACCCCACGTTGAAGGCGAACTGGCTGGCGACGAGGAGCCGGGCGAGCGGGGACATGCGGTGGGTGCCTTCGGGGTGCTGTGGGAGGGACGGAAGGGGTGCTGCGGAAGGGGTGGGTGGGGGCGGACGGGTGCTGCGGGAGGCGGCGGTACCCGGGGGCGGCCCCAATGGTTGAGAATTCACCTACCCGAGTAGAGTTCGGTAAGCCTACCCTTATAGCCTGCTGTCGCCCGGGGCTCCTCCCCCTCCCCCGGGCGCTTCCCCCGCTCATTCGACAGGACCTCCCATGCGCGCCACCACCCGCGGGCTCCTCACCGCCCTCGCCCTCACTCCCCTGCTGGCCGGCTGTTTCGCGCCGAGCCAGAACTCGGGCGGGGCCGACGGCGGCGGGCAGGAGGACGCGGCGCACCGGCTGCGGGTCGCCCTCGCCGTGCCGCCGGTCAAGGCCCTCTCCCCGTACAGCAACGACGCCACCGTGCTGAACAAGCTGTCGGTCGCCGAGGGGCTCACCGCCCTGGACGCCAAGGGCGCCGCCGCCCCCGCGCTGGCCACGTCCTGGAAGCGGGACTCCGCCACCGTCTGGACCTTCGAGCTGCGCCGCGCCACCTTCCAGGACGGCACGCCGGTCACCGCGCAGGCCGTGGTCAACGCCCTCGCCCACGCCGGCCGGGCCACCCCCAAGCCGCGCGTGCTCAGCGACGTGGACCTGACCGCGCGCGCGGCCGACGCCGACACCGTGACGCTCACCACGAAGAGCCCCGACCCCGTCCTGCCGCTGCGGCTCGCCAGCCCGGCCCTCGCGATCCTGTCGGCGAAGGCGTACGCGGCGGACGGCACCGTGACCCCGGTCGGCACCGGCACCGGCCCGTTCCGCATCACCCGGCTCACCGGCAAGACCAAGGCCACGCTCGACCGGTACGACGGCTACTGGGGCGGCAAGGCGAAGTCCGCCGGCATCGACGTGACCTGGATCGCCGACGGCACCGCCCGCGCCAACGCCCTGCGCTCCGACGACGTCGACATCGCCGAGTGGATCCCCACCGCCCAGGCGAGGCTCCTGGACGAGGGGACCCGCCACGAGGTGCCCTCCGTGCGCACCGACAGCCTGATCCTCAACACCGGCGGCGGCCTCTTCGCCGACGCCGCCCTGCGCGCGGCGGCCCGGGAGGCCGTGGACGGCTCCGCCCTCGTCGGCTCCGTCTTCGGCGGCTACGCCGACCCGGCCCAGGGCCTGTTCGGTCCTGCCGTCCCCTGGGCCGCCGAGCGGCGCGTCGCGGTGACCGGCCGCGCCCCGGCCGCGACGGCGGACCAGGTGAAGGCCGCGACCGCGGGCCGGACGCTGCGCCTGGCCACGTACACCAACCGCGCCGAGCTGCCCGAGGCGGCGAGCGTGCTCCAGCAGCAGCTGGAGAAGGCCGGCTTCACGGTGCAGCAGGACATCCGCGAGTACACGCAGATGGAGGCCGATCTGCTCGCCGGGAAGTACGACGCCCTCGTCTTCTCCCGGGTCACCCTGCTGGACACCGGTGACGCCGTCTCCTACCTCGCCAGCGACTTCACCGGCACCGGCGTCTACAACATCGCCGGCCTGAAGGACGCCGCGGTCGACCGGGCCGTCCGCGCCGCCGCCGAGGAGAGTGACATGGCGCAGCGCCAGCGGAAGGTCATGGCGGCCGAGGCGGCGATCCTGCGGACGGACGCGGTCGTGCCGCTCGTCCACGAGAAGGTCGTCCAGGGCATCGCCGCCGGTGTCGAGGGCGTGACCCTCGACCCCCGCGAGCGCGCCCTGATCACCCTCGACACCCGCCGCAAGTAACGGGAATGAGCAGCGTGTACGGTTCCGCGTCCGCCCGCCGGCCATGGCCACGGCCGGGCGCGGGCGCCGGGCGGGTGGCGGCCGGGGCGGCGGTCCTGGCCGTCGTGGCCCTGCTGCCCTGGCTGTCCCGGACCGATCCGGCCCTCACCGTGCTGCGGACCCGCTCCGCCGAGCAGGACCCCACACCGGCCGAACTCGCCGCCGTACGCGACGAGCTCGGACTGGACGAGGGGCCCCTCGCCCACTTCACCGCGTGGCTCGGCGGTCTGCCGCGCGGCGACGCCGGCACCTCCTGGGTGTCCGGGGAACCCGTGCTGCCGCAGGTCACCGCCGCGTTCGGGGTCTCGCTGACCCTCATGCTGGGGGCGCTCCTCGTCACCGTCCTGGTCGCCGCCGGAATCTGCGCCCGCACCCTGCGGCTCGGGGCGCGGCGCGAGCTCCGCGCGGAACGGTCCGGCACCACGGCGGCCGTGCTGGCCGCGCTGCCCAAGTTCCTCCTCGCCTCCCTGCTCGCCCTGGTCGGCGGGGTGTGGCTGGGCTGGTTCCCGTCGAGCGGGTGGGAGGGCCCGGCGTCGATGGTGCTGCCCGCGCTCGCCCTCGGCATCCCGTCGGGCGCGATGATCGGCGGGCTGCTCGACCAGGCGCTGCCGGCCGCGTTCCGCGAACCGTGGACCAGGACCTGGCACGCCGTCGGCTTCCCGCCCGGGCACGTCGCCCGGCACGCGCTGCGCCGCGCCCTGCCCGGCGTCCTGCCCCAACTGCTGCCGACCGTCGTCGCCCTGGTGGGCGGCGCGGTCGCGGTGGAGCGGATCTTCAACGTCCCCGGGCTCGGCCGGCTCGCCCTCGACGCCGCCCTCGCCCAGGACCTGCCGCCGCTCCAGACGGCGACCCTCACGCTCGTACTCCTCGGCACCGGCGCCGGTCTCCTCGTCCAGGCGCTGCGCCGTGCCCTCCTCGGACGTCCGCTGCGCGACGGCGCCCTGCCCGCCCTGCCCCCGCCGCCCGAGGCGACCACCGGACGCGCCCGGCGCCTCCTCGCCGCGGGGTGCGCCCTGGTCCTCGTCGCGCTCGTGGTGGCGGGTCTGCTGCGCGACCCCCTGCACGTCGACACGGCGGCGCGGCTCCTCCCGCCCGGCCCCGCCCAACCGCTGGGCACCGACGCCCTGGGACGCGACCTGCTCGCCCGGCTCGGCCACGGTGCGCTGCGAACCACCGGGGTGGCCCTCGCCGTGACCCTGGTCAGCGCCCTCACCGGGCTGCTCCTGGGCTTCCTGCCGCGTCTGACCGCCGGGCTGACCGAGGTGGTCGCGACGATCCCCGCCGTCCTCGCGGGACTCCTCGTGACGGCCGCCGCCGGCCCGTCGGTCTGGGGGGCCGCCTGCGCCGTCTGCGCCGTCGGATGGACCCCGTACGCGGCCCAGAGCGCCGCCCTGTACGAACAGGAGCGGGCGGGCGGCCACATCGCCGCCGCTCTCTCCCTGGGAGCGGGCAGGCTCCACCTGCTCCGCCGCCACTTGCTCCCCGCCCTCACCCGTCCCCTCCTGCGCAACGCGCTGCTGCGGTTGCCCACCACTGTCCTCGTCCTGGCTTCACTCGGCTTCCTCGGCCTCGGCGAGCAGCCCCCCGCCCCCGAGTGGGGCCGCCTGCTCTCCGAGAACCAGCCCTACGCCGAACTCGCCCCCTGGACCGTGCTCGCCCCGGCCGCCGCCCTCGTCCTCCTGTCCGTCCTCGCCGTCGCGGCCTCGGCCACCGCCCCCACATCTGTCCCGACCGCACGACCGTCAGTACCGAAGCCGTCCCCGACCCCGGAGAGGCACCCCTGAAAACGCTCACTGTTCCGGCGGCGTCCCGGACGCCCATCTGACGTCCCTCGGTCCCGCAGACACCCCGAAGTCCAGTTGCCTGGGCTGCCCTTTCACGGGGATGTCCAGTGACGGCCCGTCGTCGGCCAGGCGGGAACCCGGCGCCCGTGGCCGGATCGCTCCGCGTTACGGTCGAGGGGGCCCCGGGCGCCGTCCCGGCACCCGGGCCATCGTGCCGAAGCCGCTCGCACCGAGGAGACCGTCCGTTGGACACCGACCCCCTGCCCACCGACGGGGACACGTTCTGGCAGGAACGCCGGACCTGCTTCCTGACCACCCTTCGACCCGACGGCTCCCCGCACACCACCCCTGTCGGCGTCACCTACGACCCCGGGACACGCATCGCCCGCGTCATCACCGACGGCGGCAACAAGAAGGTCCGCAACATCCGCGCCGCCCTGGCCGCCGGCACCGAAGCCCGCGTCGCCGTCAGCCAGGCAGAAGGCCGCCGCTGGTCCACCCTGGAAGGCACCGCCGTCATCAAGGACGACCCCGCCTCCGTCGCCGACGCCGAACGCCGCTACACCGAGCGGTACAAGACCCCGCGGGTCAACCCCGACCGGGTCGTCATCGAGATCACCGTCACCCGCGCCCTCGGCCCCACCAAGCCCTCCGGCTGGTGACCCGCCCGGCACCGGGGCGGGCGCAATGGGCCAGGGTCCCCGGTTTCCGAAACCGGGGACCCTTCCGAGGATGGACGACACCACCGCCACGTCCCCGATCCCCGTGCCGTGGTGCCCCAGCCCCGTCACGTCCCGGGTGAAGCCCTCCTCGCCGGTGCGGGGATGCGGGCGGGTTTCCTCCCGGGGTGCCGTGCGGGGATGCGGGCGGGTGCGGATGTGCCCCTGACGGCGTGCTGTGCGGGGTGAACCCCCGACCCGGTAGCGGGACGATGGAAGCCGGGTCCGGGGTGGTTGTGTGGGGTCACTTCACGGCGCCGGCGGTGAGGCCCCGTGTGAGGGAACGCTGGAAGACGAGGAAGAAGACGACCATGGGGATGACGCCGAGGAGGGCCGCGGCGCTCAGGGAGGTGGGGTCGCTGGAGTACTGGCCCTGCAGGACGGACAGGCCGAGGGGGACGGTCTGGTTGTCGTTGGAGATGAGCAGGACGAGGGGGTAGAGGAACTCGTTCCAGCTCCAGACGAAGAAGAACACGCACATCACCGACAGGGTGGGCCAGCTCATGGGCAGAACGATGCGCCACAGGATGGTCCAGCGGCCGGCGCCGTCGAGGGAGGCGGCTTCGATGAGTTCCTTGGGGAAGCTCGCGAAGACGGAGGAGAGCAGGTAGGTGCCGAAGGCGCTGTAGGTGATGCCGACGAGGACGGTGTAGCCCAGCTTCCCGTCGTACAGGCCCATTTCCTTGAACAGGTAGTAGATGGGGTAGACGAGTCCTTCTTGCGGCAGGACGTTGATGCCGAGGAAGAAGACGAGGAATGCGGTGCGCCAGCGTACGCGGCCGATGCCGATGGCGTAGGCGTTGAAGAGGGCGAGGACGACGGCGATGAGGACGACGCCGAGGCTGATCTGGATGCTGTTGATCAGCTTCTGGGTGAACTCGACGCGTTCCCAGACGTCGCCGATGACGGCCCAGTTCCACTCCTCGGGCAGGGACAGGGAGCCGTTGGCCCGGTAGTCGGCCCCGGTCTTGAAGGAGTTGAGAAGGATGATGGCGAACGGGGAGAGGAAGGCGAGGACGAAGATGCTGACCGCCGCGATGACGGCGTAGGAGCCGGCTGCTCTCTTACGAGCGGGGTTCTTCCTGCGGGGCTTGGGGGCGGCGTGGCCGGCATGGGCCTGCTTGCGGGGGCCAGGCTGCGTGGTGGGTTCGGTGGTCATGGTCATCGTCATCCGTCCTCGCGGGCCTGGCGGGTGAGCATGGCTCCGGCGATGATCAGCACGAGCAGGGTGATCGTGGTGGAGACCGCTGATCCGTAGCCGACGTCGGCGCGCTCGAAGAAGTTCTGGTAGGCGAAGTACGCGGGGACAAGGGTGGAGTTTCCGGGGCCTCCCCCGGTGAGGACGAAGATCTGGGCGAAGACCTTCAGGCCGGCGATGGTGGTGGTGACGAGGACGACGTAGACCTCGGGGCGCAGGATGGGGACGGTGATGCGGGTGAACCGCTGCCACCATGTGGCGCCGTCGAGGGAGGCGGCTTCGTAGAGCTCGGGGTCGATGCGCTGGAGGCCGGACATGAACAGCACCAGGGGGTAGCCGAGCTGCATCCAGACGAGGACGCCCAGGACCATCCACAGGGCGAGGTCGGGGTCGCCGAGCCAGTTCTGGGTGAGGGAGGAGAGGCCGATCGTCTCCAGGATGCTGTTGATGGCGCCTTCGGGGGCGAGGATCCAGCCCCACATCAGGCCGGTGACAGCGACGGGGATGACCTGGGGCAGGTAGAGGCCGGAGCGGAAGACGCTGACGACGCCGTCGCCGTGCTTCTTGCCGATGTAGTCGAACAGCAGGGCCGCGAGGAAGAGGCCGAGGAGGGTGGGGACGACCGCGATGCCGATGATGACGAAGGCGATGTTGCGGAACGAGGCCCAGAAGTCGGCGTCCTGGAAGAGGCGGGTGTAGTTGTCCAGGCCCGTGAAGGCCGGGGTGCCGATGCCCTGCCATGCGGTGAGGCTGTAGTAGAAGGTCATCACCAGCGGGACGACGAGGAAGAGCAGGCTGAGCAGGAGGCCCGGTGCGAGGAAGACGGCGTACCCCGTCGACCGCGGGTGACGTGTGGTTTTCACTGTTGCTCCTGGGTGGGCGGGACGGCGTCCGCTGGGCGGTACGCCGTCCCCTGAACGGCGGAGGGTGCGGCCGCGGGGAGGCGGCCGGGGTGCCTCAGGACCTGGAGGCGACGTACTTGTCGTAGGGGGCGGCGAGCTCGTCCAGGACGGTGTGGGGCTTGGCGCCGTTCATCAGGTTCTGGGTGGAGGCGAGCCAGGTGTCGTAGTAGCCGGCGACGGGCCAGTCGGGGTAGAAGGCCAGGCCGCGGCCGTCCTGGGCTGCGTGGAAGGCGGTGACGAGGCCGCGGGTCTTGGCGTTGGTGACGGTGTCGGCCTTGACGGCCAGGGGCACGTTGCCCTCCTCGCCGATCAGCTTCTGGATCTTGTCCGACATGGTGATCTCGATGAAGTCCTCGGCGAGCTTCTTGTTCTTCGCCTTGGTGGGGATGACCCAGTTGTTGCCGCCGGAGCCGAGGGTCTTCTCGCTGCCCGGGTAGGGGGCGGTGGACCACTTGAAGTTCTTGGCGTCGGTGAGCAGGCCGCCGAACCACCAGTTGCCGCCGACCATGATCGGGCGCTTCTGGGAGATGAACTGCTCGGTCATGTTGTTGCCCTTGAGGCCGACGTCCTTCTTGTCGAAGTAGCCCTTGTCGACCCATTCCTTGTACTTGGTGGCCGCGTAGGTGAATTCGGGGCCGTGGAAGTCGACCTGGCCCTTGTAGAGCTGGTAGTTGTCCACCCAGGTGTCGTTGGCCTTGGACAGCGCCAGCAGGTACAGCCAGTGACCGGCGGGGTGGTCGTTGCCCGCGTTGGCGAGCGGGGTGATGCCGGCGGCCTTGAACGTGGCGAGGGCGGCCTCGAAGCTCGCGAAGTCGGTGGGCTTGGCGACGTTGTGCTTCTCGAACAGGTCGTCGTTGTAGTAGGTGAGGACGAACTCGCCGTAGTTGGGGACGCCGTACCACTTGTCGCCGCCCATTTCGCCGTTGGCGTCGTAGCGGGCGGTGACGGAGGCGCTCTCGCCGACCTTCTTGTCCCAGCCGCGTTCCTTGACGACGGCGGTGAGGTCGGTGAGCAGGCCCTGCTTGGCGAGGAGGCCGGTGGTGGCGTTGCCCTTGTTGTACTCCATGACGTCGGGCGCCTTGTCGGAGTTGAGGATCATGCCGGCGTTCTGCTGGATCTGCTCGAACGCCTTCTGCTCGAACTCGACCTTGACGCCGGGGTGGGTCCTCTTGAACTCCTCTATGGCCGCGGCCCACGCCTTGCCGAGCGCGCCGTCCTTGTCCTCGTAGTGCCACAGGCGCAGGGTGTTCGCGTCGCCTGCGGCGGTGTCGGAGCCGCCGCAGGCGGTCAGGGGGGCCAGGACGGCCAGGGCGGCGGCTGCGAGCAGGAGCGGCTTCGTGCGCCGGGCGATGTCGGTGGGCGGGTTGCTCATGGCTGTTTCCTTGGTGTGCGTCGTTGCGGCAAGGGGGGCGTGTCAGCGGGTGCGGCGGTGGACGCGGGCTTCCCACGGCTGCAGGGTGTGCGGGCTCGTGAGCGGCTGGGTGGCTGGGGTGTTGGCGATGAGGATGTCGCTGTGTTCCCAGCCGTGGGGCAGGTCGACGGTGAGGTCGGCTCCGCTGAAGTTGGCCAGGACGAGCAGTTCGGTGCCGGTGGTCGCGTCGTGGCGGGTGAAGGCGTAGAGCTGCTCGTGGTCGGGGTGGACCATGCGGAAATCGCCGTGGGTGAGAGCGGATTCGGTGTGCCGCAGGGCGATCAGGCGCCGGTAGTAGTGGAGGACGGAGTCGGGGTCGGCGAGCTGGGCCTTGGCGTTGACGTCCTTGTGGTCGGGGTTGACGGCGATCCAGGGGGTGCCGGTGGTGAAACCGGCGTGCTCGGTGGCGTCCCACTGCATCGGGGTGCGGGCGTTGTCCCGGCTGCGGTGGCGCAGGCCCTCGAGGATGTCGTCCTCGACGGCGCCGAGCTCCTGGCGGTCCCGGTAGTGGTTGAGCGACTCGATGTCCCGGAAGTCGCCGATCGAGGTGAAGGGGAAGTTGGCCATGGCCAGCTCTTCACCCTGGTAGATGTACGGGGTGCCGCGGTGCAGGTGCAGGACGGTGGCCAGCAGCTTGGCCGAGCGGTCGCGCCAGGCGGGGCTGTCGTCGCCGAAGCGGGAGACGACACGCGGCTGGTCGTGGTTGTTCCAGTACAGGCTGTTCCAGCCGGTCCTGCCCAGGCCGGTCTGCCAGCGTCCGAGGCTGGCCTTGAGGTCGGTCAGCTTCAGGGGCCGCAGGTCGAACTTGCCGCCGGGGCCGTGGTCGAGGCCGACGTGCTCGAACTGGAAGACCATGTCGACCTCGCGGCGGGCCGGGTCGGTGAAGAGCCTGGCCTCCTCGACGGTGACGCCGGGCATCTCGCCGACGGTCAGCAGCTTGCGCGGGTGGCCGGCGAAGACCTCGCGGTGCATCTCGGCCAGGTACTCGTGCACACGGGGCCCGCAGATGTAGTGGGGGCTGCCGTCGCCGAGCTGGGCGCCCTCGTGGACGATGCCGTCGGGCAGGCCGGGCGTCTTGGAGATGAGGTTGATGACGTCCATGCGGAAGCCGTCCACTCCCCGCTCCAGCCACCAGCGCATCATGCGGTGGACCGCCTGCCGGACCTCGGGGTTCTCCCAGTTGAGGTCGGGCTGCTTGCGGGAGAACAGGTGCAGGTAGTACTCGCCGCTGGCGGTGTCGTAGGTCCAGGCCGGGCCGGAGAAGAACGAGCCCCAGTTGTTGGGCTCCGCGCCCGGCGTGCCGGGCTCCATGCCGTCGCGGGCGGGACGCCAGATGTACCAGTCGCGCTTGTCGCCGGCGGGCCCGCCGTCACGGGAGGCGGCGAACCAGGGGTGCTCGTCACTGGTGTGGTTGACGACGAGGTCCATGACGAGCTTCATGCCGCGCTCGTGGACGGCGGCCAGAAGGCGGTCGAAGTCGGCCAGGGTCCCGAAGAGCGGGTCGATGTCCTGGTAGTCGCTGATGTCGTACCCGTTGTCGTCGTGCGGGGACGGGTAGACCGGGGAGAGCCACAGGACGTCGACGCCGAGCTGGGAGAGGTAGTCGAGGCGTTCGATGATGCCTTGCAGGTCTCCGATGCCGTCGGCGTCGGAGTCGGCGAAGCTGCGAGGGTAGATCTGGTAGACCACCGCGTTGCTCCACCAGGAGTCGGCGGGACCGGGCGAGTTCTCAGGCACGTCAGAACCTCATTGTGATTGCTCGATTACCGAGAGCGACTAGTCGGGAGGGTGCGGTCACAAGGTCGGGCGGTGGCGGTACGGGTTCTAGGAGAGGGTCGCGCCGACCGCGTCACGGATGACCAGACAGGCCGCTCCGCGCGCCCACAGGTCGTGCCGCACCGGATCGACGTGGATCTGGCAGTCCCTGGCCGCGGTGGAGAAGGCGTGGGCTTCGAGGGCCTGGGTCAGGGCGGGGCCGAAGAGGTCGTAGGCGACCGCTCCCTCCCCGGCGAGGATGATCTTCTGCAGGTTGAGCAGGTTGCACATGCCGGCCAGCCCCCGTCCCAGCGCGGTTCCGGCTTCGGCGAAGGCGGAGAGGGCGACGTTGCGGGCCGCGGCCGTTCCCGAGCGGGCGAGGGTGATCGCATCCCCGATGGAGGCGCAGGGGAAGCCCGCGTCCTGGAGGTGGCGCAGGACGGCGCGGTCTCCGGCGAGTGCCTCCAGGCAACCGCGGCGGCCGCAGCCGCACATGGGGCCGGCCGGGTCCAGCGGCATGTGGCCGAGCTCACCGGCCAGGCCGGTGGCGCCGGAGAACAGGCTGCCGTTGAGGAGCAGTCCGCATCCGACACCGGGGCCGACGGTGACGACGGCGAAGGAGTCGATGTCGCGCCCCTCGCCGAACCAGCGTTCGGCGACGACGAGGGTGTTGACGTCGTTGTTCACGACGACCGGCAGTCCGGTCGCCTCCTGGAGGGGGCCGGCCACGTCGACCTTGTTCCAGTCGAGCAGGGCCGAGTAGCGGCAGACCCCGGCCGCCGAGTCGACGTGACCGCTGACTCCGACTCCGAGGCCGAGCACCCTGTCCGCCGCTTCGGGCGCCCGGGAGAGGAGCCTGCCGGTCAGGGTTGCCGCGGCGGACAGGGCGGTTTGGGGGGTGCAGTCGGCGATGGGCTCCTCGTCGCGGGCCAGCACGTTGGCCGCCATGTCGGTGACCACACCGGAGACCTGCGCGGGGCCGATCTTCATGCCGACGACGATGTGCTTGTCCGGGTTGACGTGCAGCATCTTCTGCGGGCGGCCCCGCCCCTGGGGGGCCGTATCGTCCTCCTCCCGCAGGTATCCGTGCTCCAGCAGGGGCGGGAGCATCCGGGTCACACTGGAGGGCACGAGGCCCAGGCGCTGCGCGAGCTGGGTACGCGAGATGGGCCCTGCGGTGAGCACGGTCGCGAAGATCTCCGCGCGGGTCTGCTCACCGACAAGCTCCGAGAAACGGATCTTGGACGGACTCATCACTCATGCCTCCAGGGCTGACGTCGTTCAGGGGCGCTCGGGCCGGGTGGTCACCGTCGGACTCGACGGCGCGGTCACCACCTTCGCGAGAGTACGGCGACCGCCATGGCGACCCCTTCGCTTCCCACTGTCCGCCGGTCACCCGCTGCGGGGCCGACTGCCCATGCCAGGAGTCTGCGCCCCGCGTTTTTATTGCGTCAAGGAAGAAAACTTCGTGTTACGTAACCGTGATACAGGTCACCAGCTCGTCACTCGGCTGGCGATTTGCACGTAATGCCCGGCTGGTCCGAAGGGTGCATCGGGTCGGCGAAGAAAGATCTTGTCCATTTCATTGACACGGCGAAGAAATGACGGGACGTTATCCGGCAACCGCAGACCGTCGGGCAACCGTCGGAACCCCGGCCTCCCATGGCCTCGGCCTCCGCCCGTGACCCGGGCTCGGCGGGTGTCCCGCAGAAGGCCCCCAAGCCCCGTACGGCCGGCCGGCACCACCCCTCCGGCCCCCGCGAACGCCTCGGACCGTCTGCCGAAGAGCTGCTCACCGAACGAAAGGATCCCTGCTCCCGCCGCCCACGCGGCTTCACCCGCGACCCGGCCGCGGCCCTGGTACGCCGGCCGCGACCCGGCAGGCGCGGCACCACGGCCTCCTGCGCATGCCCGCCCTCCACGCGGCGCAGGCAGCGGGCCGCCCGCCCTGCCGGCCCGACACCGGGGCGCGCTCCCCCGCGCCCCGGACCTCCGCACCCCTTCGTCGTAAGGAATCCGCATGCCCGCAAGCAGACTGAGCCGCCTGGCTTCAGGCGCCGCCGGCCTGGCGCTGGCCCTGGCGTCGGTCGTCGTGCCCGCCGGCTCGTCGACGGCCGCCTCCCCCGTCACCGGTGCCGCGATCACCACCGCCGACACGGCGCAGCTCAAGACGTGGTGGCACGACAACCACAAGTTCAACACCACCAGCCCGGTGGCCAACGACAAGGTGCGGCGCTCGTCGTTCTACGACGTGCAGGTCGCCACCGCAGCGGCCCCC
The DNA here is from genome assembly GCF_042900905.1 of Streptomyces sp. NPDC012827. Taxonomy (NCBI): domain Bacteria; kingdom Bacillati; phylum Actinomycetota; class Actinomycetes; order Kitasatosporales; family Streptomycetaceae; genus Streptomyces; species Streptomyces sp. NPDC012827. The sequence continues at coordinate 101,842 of NZ_JBIBBY010000014.1, forward strand.
GACACCCGGTACGACTCCTTCACCTACATGAGCATCCCGCGCAGCGGGAAGGGCAAGATCGGCTACACCAAGGAGGACGGCGCCGAGTTCTCGTCGTCGGCGAACCTGACGATGAGCTGGTCGTCCTTCCAGTACTCCGCCGACACCTGGGTCGACGTCTCCCTGCGCACCGGACAGAGCGTCTCCTCGGCCGACCAGGTCAAGATCAGGCCCAGCAGCCTGAACTTCACCAAGCAGCTCGTCGACAGCGACACCGTCCGCATCAAGGTGCCCTTCAACCAGGCGGGCCACCGCTTCTCCGTGGAGTTCGAGCCGCAGCTCTACACGGCGTACAACGACATGTCCGGCCCCGCGAACGACGCCGGCAAGCTCACCACCGCCTCCGGCGGCGGCAACAGGGCCATCCACACCGAGCCCCGCAACTCCATGATGATCTTCGCCGAGCCGACGCCGACCGGCGCCGAGCAGGACCGTCTGGTCCCCACCGCGGCTTCGGGCAGCACCTACTACCCGCCGCAGGGCCAGGTCACCAACCTGAACACGATCACCGAGGAAATCGTGTACTTCCGACCCGGCACCTACTACATGACCTCCAAGTACCACGCCCTGCTGCCCAAGCAGGTCAAGTGGGTCTACCTCGCGCCCGGGGCGTACGTGAAGGGCGCCGTCCGGTTCCCGGACGACAGCCAGGGCCTGTACAGGGTGACCGGCTACGGCGTGCTCTCGGGTGAGCAGTACGTCTACGAGGCGGACACCAACAACAACTACGACCACCTCTCCGGTGCGTCGAACTGTCACTCCAGCTGTGTGAAGATGCTGCAGTTCGCCTCGGCCCAGGGCCGTCAGCAGCACCTCGACCTGCAGGGCGTCACGGTCAACGAGCCGCCCTACCACTCCTTCGTCGTCTACGGCGACGAGCAGACGTTCAGCATGCGCGTCGAGAACTACAAGCAGGTCGGCTCCTGGTACTGGCAGACCGACGGCATCGAGCTCTACCGCGGCAGCACCATGAAGAACACGTTCTTCAACGCCAACGACGACGTCCTGAAGATGTACCACAGCGACGTCAGCATCGATAACACCGTCATCTGGAAGAACGAGAACGGCCCCGTCGTCCAGTGGGGCTGGACCCCCCGCAACATCGACAACGTCCGCGTGTCCAACACCCACGTCATCCACAACCGGATGTACTGGAAGGACGTCAAGTACAACACCTGCATCCTCAACTCCTCCTCCCACTGGGAGGACATGGGCTCGACCACCAAGGCCGACCCCAACACGTGGGTGAAGAACATGACCTTCGAGAACATCACCGTCGAAGGCATGACCAACTGCGCCATCCGCGTCTTCGCCCTCTCCAGCTCCGAGAACATCCACGTCAAGAACCTCAGGATCGACGCCTGGAGTCACCTCGACCCCTCCTCCCAGGTCAGCCTCCTCAAGCGGTACTCCAACCCTTCCGGCCAGAAGGTGACCCTCGGCAACGAGACGGGCCAGAGCCGCGGCTTGAAGCTGGAGAACTACACCGTCGGCGGCACCGTCATCGACAAGGCCGGCACCAACTGGGGCGCGGACAAGCTCGGCCGCCTGGGCTTCGACGCCGAGAACTGGGACAACTGGAATGCCTGGGGCACCGGCGGCGACAACCCCGGCCCCGGGCCGGTGACCGGCGGGAAGATCGTCAGCGGCGCCACCGGCAAGTGCGTCGACCGCGCCGGGAACGGTACCGCCAACGGCACCGCCATCCAGCAGTGGGCCTGCGCCGACGCGCCGTCCATGGCCTGGGCCCTGGACGGTCGGCAGCTCAAGTCCGGTGGCAAGTGTCTGGACGTCGAGGGCGGTTACACCGCCAACGGCACCAAGGCCCATCTGTGGGACTGCGGCACCTGGGACAGCCAGAAGTGGGCCTTCCAGGCCGACGGCACCCTGAAGAACCTCAAGTCCGGCCGGTGCCTGGACATCACCGCCCAGAGCACCGCCGACGGCGCCCGCCTGCACCTGTGGGACTGCGGCACCTGGAACAGCCAGAAGTGGGCACTCACCGTCTGACCACCCCCTGCGGGCGGCCGCCGGCGCACCGACCCGGTCGGCGGCAGCCGCTCCCCACCGAGCGCCACCGAGAGAGGGGCACCACCGTGGAAACACCCCCCCGATTCCAGGCACGGGTCCTGGGCCTGTTCCGGATCGTGCTCGGCCTGCTGTTCGCCTGCCACGGAGCCGCGACGCTCTTCGGTGTCCTCGGCGGCGGCCACGGCCAGCCCCCCACCCCCGGTCAGTGGCCCGGATGGTGGGCGGCGGTCATCCAGCTCGCCGGCGGCGCGCTGGTGCTGCTCGGCCTCGGCACCCGGCCCGCGGCCCTGCTCTGCTCGGGCTCCATGGCCTACGCCTACTTCGTCCACCACCAGCCCGACGGGCTGTTCCCGCTGGAGAACGGCGGCGAGTCGGCGGCCCTGTTCTGCTGGGCCTTCCTCCTCATCGCCGCCCTCGGCCCCGGCCGGTGGACCCTGACCGAGCTGCCGGCGCTCGCCGGCCGGCTCACCCACCGCAACCGCGAGGAGGTCACCACCCGCAACCGGATCTGAGCCACACCCGAACAACTGAATGTCATGTGCACATAAAACCGCTTGACCGGCGGTCCCCCGACACACGGAGGAACAGCACGATGAACATCGCACCCGCCACACCGACCCGCCGCACGGCCGTCAGCGCCGGCGTCCTCGCCACCGGCCTGCTGTGCCTGCTGCCCATGGCGCCCACGGCGTCCGCCCACGGCACGGTCATCGCCCCCCAGACCCGCAACTACGGCTGCCTGCAGCGGTGGGGCTACACCGAGCCGAACGAGGCCCAGGATCCCATGTGCTACCGGACCTACCACGAGAACGCCAACGCCATCGGCGCGTGGAAGGCCGTCTACGCCAACAACACCGGCGACAACTACAAGCAGGTCATCCCCGACGGCCAGATCTGCAGCGCCGGCGGCCAGGGCGAGACGAACTACCGCCCCCTCGACCGCCCCGGCCCGTGGATCACCACCCCCCTCGACGACAACTTCACCGTCGACATCTACGACGAGGCCCGCCACGGCGCCGACTGGCTCGAGGTCTACGTCACCAAACAGGGCTTCAACCCCGAGTACCAGCTCATCGGCTGGAACGACCTCGAACTCGTCAAGAAGACCGGCCGCTACCCCTACCAGCCGCACTACGTCACCGACGTCTCGACGTCGGGCTACAGCGGCCGCCACGTCGTGGTGACCGTATGGAAGGCGTCGCACATGGACCAGAAGTACTTCCTGTGCAGCGACGTCGACTTCGGCTGACCCGGGCCCAGGCCGGCTGAGCAGGCTCCGCAGGCCGCCCAGCGGCCTGCGGAGCCCCGGCCTTCCGTCCCCTCCCCGCGCGCCTCCGCCACGGACATCCCGAGGACCGCCGATGACCAGTCCCTCCAGCCCCGCCGACGGCCCCTCGCCCGCACCGAGTACCGCACCCCGCTCACGCCCGCGAACGGCCCTGCGCGAGCGGCTCGTCCCGCTCGCGCTCAGCTACCGCCACGCCGGAAGCGCCGTATTGCGCGCCAGCGTCGGAGTCGTCTACTGCTGGTTCGGCGTCCTCAAGCTCTTTCCCGGCGCCAGCGCGGCCGAGACCGTCGCCGTCAAGGCCGTGACCGAGCTGACGCTCGGACTGCTGCCCGCCGACGTCTGCCTGACGCTGCTCGCCCTCGCCGAAGTGGCCATCGGCCTGTGCCTGGTCACCGGCCGCTTCCTCCGCACCGCCCTGAGTGCCTTCTTCCTCCACATGGCCGGCGTGTTCGCCGCGCTGGTCCTTCTGGCCGGAGACATGTGGAGTACCTACGGCCTCGTCCCCACGCTCGAAGGCCAGTACGTCATCAAGAACATCGTCCTCGTCGCCGCGGGCCTGTTCGTCGCGGCGGACGAGCTCACCCGCTGAGCCCCCCGTCCCCACCGCACCCCACACCCACCAGGAGCCCGAGTGGGCAGCACCGTCACCCTGCGCAACGTCGTCAAGATCTACCCCGGCGGCCGGCCGGCGCTACGCCAGGTCTCGCTGACCGTGGGCGCCGGCGAGTTCCTCGTCCTGCTCGGCCCCTCCGGCTGCGGCAAGTCCACGCTCCTGCGCATGATCGCCGGCCTCGAGACCATCACCGAAGGCGAACTCCACCTCGACGGCATCCTGGCCAACGACCTCGACCCCGGCGAACGCGACACCGCGATGATCTTCCAGAGCTTCGCCCTCCACCCCAACATGACCGCCGCCGAGCACATCGCCTTCCCCCTCGCCGTCCAGAAGCAGGACCCCGCCCAGGTCTCCCAGCGCGTCGAATCCGCGGCACACGCACTCGGAATCAGCCACCTCATGGAACGCCTGCCCAGCCGCCTGTCCGGCGGAGAGCGACAGCGCGTCGCCATGGGCCGGGCCACCGTCCGCCGGCCCTCGGTGTTCCTCCTGGACGAGCCGCTCTCCAGCCTCGACGCCAGACTCCGCACGCGCCTGCGCCTGGAGATCCTCTCCACCGTCCGCAAGAGCGGTGCCACCACCATCTACGTGACCCACGACCAGTCCGAAGCCATGGCCCTGGGCGACCGCGTCGCCGTCCTGCGCGACGGCATCCTCCAGCAGGTCGACACCCCCCAGGGCCTCTACACCCTGCCCGCCAACGCCTTCGTCGCCTCCTTCGTCGGCACCCCCCGCATCAGTCTCATCCACGGGAGCGTCCACACCCCCATGGGTGGCGACATGGCCATCAGCCTCGGCGCGCAGCAGCTCAGCCTCCCCATGCCCCTGTCCCGCGACCACCAGATGCTCCGCGTCATGCAGGGCAGCCCCCTGCTCATCGGACTGCGCCCCGAAGCGGTCCGCATCGCCGAACACACCCAGGCCGGCCACTTCGAACGCCCCCTCACCGGCATCGTCGAACACGTCGAGTTCCAGGGACACGAAACCCTTGTCCACCTCACGGTGGGGGGACGAGCCGCCGACGTACCAGACCAAGCGGTGCCCGAACTCTCGCCCCGTCCGACCCGCAGAAGCACGGCCGGCCCGCCCCAGCGGTTCGTCCGGCGCGCCACCTCCTTCTTCACCCTGCAGCACCGCGCCGCCGGGCGACACCACCCACCGCCGCCGGCCGCACCCACCAGAAACAGAGGCGAAGTCGTCGTCCGCGCCGACACCCGCAGCGTCCACCAACGCGGCCAGCACGTGCCCCTCCTCGTCGACGTCCGCAACCTCTTCGTCTTCGACGCCCGGGGCGAGCGCGTCAGCCCCGACCCCACCCACGTACCTGAGCTGTAGGTACGGGCAGCCGCGCCTCATTGTTCTCCTGCTCGCACACGAAAACCCCAGCTCAGTGCGCCCTCCCCCGCGCCTTCAGTCGGGTGTTGGGGAGTTCCGGGGCCGGCAGTGGAGCGCCGGCGTAGCCCGTGACCTCGCCGAAGCGGGTGCCGGACATCCAGTCCTCGCGGGCCTGGCGGATCTCCTCGTCCGTGCGGCCGACGAAGTTCCACCACATGACGATCTCCTCGCCGAACGGGGGGCCGCCGAGGAGGACGGCCCTGGCCGGGGTGGGAGCGGTGTTGGTGAGAGTGAGGGTGGGGCGGCCGGGGGCGGTGTAGCCGAGGTCGGCGGGGTGGAGGGGGGTGCCGGAGAGGTCGAGGGTGCCCTCGTCGACGAGGAGGCCGTGTTCGAAGGCGGGGTCGACGGGGAGCGTGAGGGTGGCGCCGGGGGCGAGGCGGAGTTCCGCGCCGAGGAGGGGGGTGAAGGTGCGGACGGGGGAGGTCGTGCCGGCGAGGGTGCCGAGGAAGACGCGGATCTCGGCGCCGTCGCGGTGCACCGGTTCGGGGACGTGGTGCTGGAAGTCGCGGGGGGCGTGGCGGTGGGCGCCGGGGAGGGCGACCCAGAGCTGGACGCCGTGCAGGACGGTGGTGGCGGGGGTGGAGACCTCGGAGTGGCTGATGCCGTGCCCGCCGGTCATGAGGTTGACCTCGCCGGGGCGGACGAAGGCGTGGGTGCCCAGGCTGTCGCGGTGCTCGATCTCGCCGGTGAACAGCCAGCTCACGGTCTGCAGGCCGGTGTGGGGGTGGGGTGCGACGTCCATGCCGCCGGAGGTGGCGACCTCGTCGGGGCCGTAGTGGTCGGCGAAGCACCAGGCGCCGATGAGGGTACGGGAGCGCTGGGGCAGGGTCCGTCGCACGGTCATCGCCCGGGGGCCGCCCAGGGGGACCTCTCGGGCGGTCAGCACCTCGACCTCGACATGGCTCATTTCCGGCCCCTTCGCACCCTGCTTAGTTTTCATTTCAACAACTTGGGATGATCATAGCCCTGACGAGGGTTCCTTACAGGAGCCGGCGGAACAAGGCCCGCCGGGGTGGCGAAGGAGTACGGCATGGACGGCACGGCGGGAACCCGAGCACGGCGGGTCTTCGTGGACAAGCAGAGCCCCAAGGCGTACCACGCCCTGGTGCAGACGGCCGAGGCGGTGCGGGCGACCGCGGCCGACGCGGGGCTCGACCGGATCCTGGTCGAACTGGTCAATCTGCGCGTCTCCCAGATCAACGGCTGCGCCGCCTGCCTCGACGTGCACACCCGGGCCGCGCTGCGCGCCGGCGAGACGACCCGGCGCCTCGGGGTGCTGCCCGCCTGGCGGGACACCGAGCTGTTCACGCCCCGGGAGCGGGCCGCGCTGGGCCTGGCCGAGGCGGTGACCGACCCCGCCGACGCCCTCGCCCAGGAACGGGCGTACGCCGAGGCGCGCGAGGTGCTGGACGAGGAGGTGCTCTCGGCCGTGATCTGGGTCGCGATCACCATCAACGCGTTCAACCGGGTATCGATCCTCAGCAAGCACCCCGTACGCGAGTCGCCCCAGGCGTGAGCGACGCCGCCCCCGGGCGCACAGGCCCGGGGGCGGCGCGTCCCGCGTCGTCTACGCGGTTCCGCGCGGCACGTCGAAGCGGGTGAAGGCGCTCCGCTTCGGCAGCCGGTAGGTCTCGCGGCCGGTGACGGCGTTGAGGATCGTGGCGTTGCGTACGGCGCCGATGTCCAGGTTCGGCGCCGAGACGCCGTGGGAGTGGACCTCGGCGTTGGCGACGAAGACCCGTCCCGTGACGCCGTCCGCGAGCTCGACGGAATGGTCGAGCCGCACCTTGTACCGGCCCCGGTCGTCGCGCCGGATCAGGCCGTCCACCGGCTCCATGAAGGCGGGCGCACGGTTGCGGTAGCCGGTGGCGGCCACGACGAGGTCCGTCGTGTGCTCGAAGCGCTCGCCGGAGTCGCGGTGCCGGCAGACGAGGACCGTCCGGCCCGAGGCCTCGGTCCTCGCCGACTCCACGGTGGTGCCGATGCGCAACTCCACGTCGGCGAGGCCGTGTTCGAGCTGACGGCGGTAGAGCAGTTCGTGGATCTCGTCGAGGGTGTCGGTGGAGATCCCCTTGTAGAACTGCCACTGCTCGCCGACGAGCCGGTCCCGCGCCTTCTCCGGCAGGGAGTGGAAGTACTGCATGTACGCCGGGGTGGTCATCTCCAGGACCATCCTGGTGTAGTCGAGCGGCGCGAAGGACGGGGTCCGCGTCAGCCAGCTCACGGCGGGCCCGCCGTCCAGGTTGCGGCCGAGGAGGTCCACGACGACCTCGGCGCCCGACTGGCCGGAGCCGACCACGGTGACCTTCCCCGCGCGGGCCACGTCCTCCGCCCGGTAGAGGTAGTCGGAGGTGTGGAGCAGGGCGGAGGACGGCAGTGCGGCGAGGGCCTCGGGCACGTGCGGCGCGGTGCCGATGCCGAGGACGAGGTTCCGGGCGGTCATCCGCAGCCGGGTGCCGTCGCCGCGTACGACCTCCAGCGTGAACCGTTCGGCGGCGGCGTCCCAGTGGACCTCCGCGACGCGGTGCGAGAAGCGCACGGAGGGGAGGCGGGCGGCCGCCCAGCGCAGGTAGTCCTCGTACTCGCGCCGCGACGGGAAGAAGTTCTCCCGGACGGTGAAGGTGTAGAGCCGGTCCATGTCGTGGAGGTACTCCAGGAACGACAGGGGGTGGCTCGGGGAGACGAGGGTGACGAGGTCGGCGAGGAAGTTCACCTGCATCGAGGCGTCGCCGAACATCATGCCGCGGTGCCAGGTGAGTTCGGGCCGCTCCTCCAGGACGACGAGGTCGAGCCCGTCCACGGTGGAGGCGAGGGCGGCGAGCCCCAGGTTGAAGGGGCCGCAGCCCACGGCCATCACGTCGTGCTCGGTGGTCGCGGGAGTGGTGCTCATCCCGGCATCGCCTCCTCCGCGCGCGGGCGCACCATCAGGGCGGCGGTCTTGTCGGGGAACTCGACCTTCCCCGCGGGCCGGAAGCCGGCGGCCTCGAAGGCGCGCAGCGACGGCTCGTTGGTGATGTCGGGCTCGGCCACGACCCGCACGCAGGCGGGGTCGGCGGCGAGGAGGCCGTCGGCGAGGACGCGCAGGAGGGTCCGGCCGAGGCCTCTGCCGGTCTTCTCGGCGTCGCCGATGGCGATGTGCAGGCCGAGGTCGTGAGGCAGGTGCGGGTAGTGCCCGGCGAGCCGGTCGCGCATCACCCGGTAGACCTCGATGTACGCCAGGGGCCGGCCGTCCAGGTCCACGATCACCGGCAGGATCGCGTCGCCCGCGAGGTGGCCGGCGATCTCCTCGTACCAGCGCTCGCGCGGCCACGCCTGGTGCCAGAAGGCGTCGATGTGCGGGGACTGCATCCAGCCGTGCACGAGGTCCAGGTCGGCGCCCTCGGCGCGGGCCACCCGGGCGGTCCAGCGCCCGCCGAGGAGCGGCAGCGGCGGCCCGGGGACGGTCGCGTCGTGGGCCTGCGGGTCTAAGGCGTTCATGCCGTGGCCTCCTTGAGGGGGTTGGGGGCGTCGAGGTAGACGGACTGGGCGTCGAGAGGGGCGAGGACCTCGTCGATGCCGTGGAGGCGGGTGAGGAGGTTGCCCTTGCACGGCAGGGTGTCGGCGGTGAGCCAGCGGCGGGCGAGCCGGTCGCCGTCGGGGCCGGCCTTCGCGAGGGCGGGCAGCGCCGCCCGGAGCCGGTCGGCGAGGACGCCGAGCAGGACGCGCTCGTCGGCGAGGCCGTCGACGGCGAGGCAGCCGACGACGGAGAGGGCCTGGTTGCGGAGCAGGTAGTAGGAGAGCCGGTCGTCGACCAAGGGGTCGTCGACGACGGCGAGGGTGGAGGTGTCGGCGCCGAGCCTCTCCAGGAGGCCGGGCAGATGGGAACCGGCCAGGTAGTAGCCCTGGTTGTCACGGAAGGTGGCGCCGGTGACCCGGCCGTCCGCGCCGAGCCGGACGAGGGTGTTCTGCTGGTGGGCCTCCAGGCCGATGCCCGTGGCGGCGTAGAGGTGGAGCATGGGGACGAGGACGTGGTCGGTGTAGTCGGCCGTCCACCGCTCGGCGGCGCCCGGTCCGAGGGCGGCGACGAGTTCCCCGAGCGCGCTGCGGCCGAGGCCGGGGCGGGGGGCGACGAGGCCGACCAGGCAGCGCAGGTCCGCGATGTCCCGGGGCACCTCGCGCACGGCGACGTCGAGCCCGGTCACCTCGGGCCCGCCGGGGCGGCCGGGTTCGTCGAGGGCGATCCAGGCCGGGTCGCGGGTGATGGCGAAGCCCGGGTGGGCGGCGAAGGTGTCCGCCGCGTAGCCGGCGTCCAGGAGCCGGTTGATCTCCAGGCCGCGGCGGAGTTCCGTACGGGTCGACTCACGGCGCGAGTTGGTCAGCCGCAGCCCGAGGGAGAGCTTCAGCATCACCTCGGCGCCGGGCCGGTACACGGTCCGCACGCTGGAGGTCGGCCACCACTCCTCGCCCAGCTCGCCGAGCGGCTCCAGGGCGCCGGAGGCGATCAGCGCCTTGACGCGGGGCCGGTGCAGCAGGTCCCCGGCCTGCCACGGGTGGGCGGGGACGAGGACGCGGCCCGGGTCGGGGCGGCGGCCGGCGAGGTCCGCGAGGAGTTCCACGGTGTCGCGGCCCGCGAGGGAGGGGGCGCCGTCGACCGCGTCGTGGGAGACGACGGAGGCGTCGGCGGAGAACCAGTGCAGGCGGAAGGAACCGCGCAGCTCCGGCGAGAAGGCGGCGGCGTCACGGTCGGAGATGCCGTCGCGGCTCTTGGGCGCCGGGTGGTTGAGGTGGCCGAGGAGCAGGGCCTGTTCGGCGTCGAGGAAGCCGTCGGTGCCCTCGGGCGGGAGCGGCCGGGCCCGGCGCTCGGCGAGGAAGGTGGTGACCCGTCGTACGGACTCGGCGGTGCGCTCGACCAGGTCGGCGACCTCTCCGGCGGGAACTCCGCCGGGCCGGCCGCCGCCGCGTACCGCCGCCTCGGTGGAGAGCAGCGCGACGGCCGTCACCGGGTCGGCGGTGGGGCCGAGCGGGCCGCCGGGGCCCTCCAGGCGGGCGGGGCCGAAGCGGTGCCAGCCGGTGGGCGAGCAGTGGGTGACCTCGGTGACCAGGGCCAGGCCCGTGGTGGGGAGTTCGACCCGGAGCGGTCCTGGGGCGACGGGGGTGCCGGTCTCGCGGAGCCAGCAGCGGAGCAGGGCCTCGACGTGGGCGTGCTCGGCGGCGCCGCGGGCGTCGGCGTCGTGCAGCGGGTCCGGCCGGGTGGTCGCGGCCGGGTCCGCGGGGGCGGGCGGGGACGGGGTGGCTGCCGCCGGGGTGCTGGGGCTCATGCGGCGTCCTCCTGGATCTGTCGTGCGCAGGCGCGGCCGGCGTCGAGGACGGCGTCCACGAGGCCGTCGATGTCGTCGGGGGTGGCGTTGGGGTTGAGCAGGGTGAGTTTGAGGCAGACGCGCGAGGGCGAGCCGGGGCCGCCGGTGCGGACCTCGGTCCGCCCGATGAGGGCGGTGCCCGTCTCCAGGAGCCGGCGGCGCAGGGCGCCGTTGAGCTCGTCGGAGGCCTGGAAGGCGGTGTCGGCCGAGGGGGCCGCGGCGCCGTCGGGACCTTCGTCGGTGGAGCCGGGCGCGCCGGTGTCGGCGGAACCGGTGGTACCGGTGGCGGACCCGGTGGAAGCGGTGACCGCGACGTCGGCGCCGACGGAACCGGCGGAACCGGCCGTGCCGAACCCGCCGGAGCCCGCCCGGGCCGCCGCCGGGTCCTCGCCGGTCCCCTCGGGGGGCCGGGCGTCGGTGCCGCCCGCCGGCCGTTCGGCCGCACCGGCCCGGGGCTCCTTCGGGTCCGCCCCCCGGTGGCGGAAGACGACCGTGGTCAGTTCGGCCGGGGCGACCAGTTCCAGTTCGGGTTCGGCGAGGATCCGCCGCTCGGCGTGGCGGGCCAGGTCGTGGCAGGTGTCGACCATGCGGCCGAGGCCGGACCTGCCGTACGTGAGGAGGGTGGCGGCGGCCTTCACGGCGTCGGGGCGCCGGGTGGTCTGGAGGCTGCGTCCGAGCAGGCCGTCGAAGCCGGCCTCCCCGTCGTCCTCGGGGTTGAGGTAGGCGACCTGGCGGTCGAGCGCGGAGAAGGCTGCCGGGTCGGAGACCAGCAGCACGCTGCAGGCCGCCGGCTGCCAGCCGATCTTGTGCAGGTCCAGGGTGATCGAGTCGGCCAGCTCCAGTCCGGCGAGGCGGCCGGCGAGCCGGTCGGAGAACAGCGCGCCGAAACCGTAGGCGGCGTCCACGTGCAGCCAGACGCCGTGGTCGGCGGCGATCCCGGCGATCCGCGGCAGCGGGTCGACGGAGCCGAAGTCGGTGGTCCCGGCGGTGGCGACCACCGCGACCGGGGTCCGGTCGGGGCCGAGGGCTTCGAGGGCGGCGGCCAGGGCCTCGGGCCGCATCCGCCGCCGCTCGTCGACGGGCACGGTCCGTACGGCGGCCTCGCCCAGGCCCAGGGCCGCGCAGGCCCGGTGGGTGGAGAAGTGGGCGAGCTCCGAGCAGAACACCACGGGCCCGGGCAGGGCGGCCACACCGTGCTCGCGGGCGTCGACGCCGCGCCGCAGGGCGGCGGCGTCCCGGGCGAGCAGCAGGCCCATCAGGTTGGAGAGGGACCCGCCGGGGGTGAGGACGCCGTCGGCGCGCTCGCCGAGGCCGGCGAGGCGGGTGAGGACGCCGATGAGCCAGCGTTCGACGGCGATGGCCGAGGGGCCGGAGTCGTACGTGTCGAGGGAGGCGTTGCCGGCGCTCGCCAGGACGTCGGCGGCGACGGCGACCGCGAGGGAGGGTGGCTGCAGATGGGCGGCGGCCCGGGGGTGGGAGAGGTCGATGCCGTGCTCGGTGAGGAGGGTGGCGAGCCGTTCGAGGGCGGCCTTCTGGCCGAGGCCCTCGGCGGGGAGTTCGGCCGGCCCGAGGGCGCGGGACGCGGCGGCCAGGACCTCGGCGGGGGTGCCCGCCGGTATCGGTCCGTCCGGCCTGCGGGCCGCCGAGGCCGCGTCGGCCGCGCCGGCCAGGGCGGTGAGGACCTCCGCGAGGCCGGTACGGGAACCGGCGAGGGGGACGGCGGCCGCGGGGGGCGCGGCGGGGCCGGGCCGGGTGGCCGGCACGGGGCGCGCGCGGGTGAGTGGGGTCACGAGCGGTACTCCTCAGCCTTCGGCGAGCGGGTTGGGGTGCGTGCCGTTCGGGTACAGCGCGTGGCGCAGGGCGCGGTCGCCGTAGCGGGTGACGACGATCCGGTCGCGGTTGAGCCCGTACCGGGGGATCTCGGGGGTCAGCAGGTCGTACTCGGCGAACCGGTCCTCGAGCTCGGGGAAGCGCTTGCGGAAGCGCTTCTGGAAGTCGAGGATCGTCCGCCGCACCAGGCGCCAGAACGTCTTCTCGGGTACGCCGAGCTGCTCGGCGCAGAGCGGGGCGAGGTAGCGGAAGTGGCCGACGAAGACCTGGTCGACCACGTGCTGCTTGATGATCGAGGGGTGCTTGCGCGGCAGGACGTGGTCGTGTCCGTCGGGCTCGGGTCCGCGCTCGGGTACGTCGGTGAAGGAGACGCACACGTCGTCCACGAAGTCCTTGAGGTACAGGCGGACCGGGACGTCGTTCTCGTCGTAGCCGATGAGGGTGTTCTGGCCGTGCGGGTTGAAGGTGACGCCGTACCGGTAGAGCACGTGCATGATCGGCGCGAGGAGGGTGTCGAAGAGGCGCCGGAGCCAGAGTTCGGGGTCGAGGCCGGAGGAGCGGACGAGTTCGGCGACGAAGGCGTCGCCGGCGGCGTCGACGTGGAGCAGTGAGGCGAAGGTGCGGACGCGCTCGCCGGGGTCCTTGCGGGCGGTGACGGAGTCGCGCCAGATGCAGCCGAGGGTCTCCAGGTGCTGGTAGGGCGCCTCGTCCAGGGTGGAGAGGTAGGGGTGGCGGACGGTGACGGAGGCGACCTCGCCGAGGAAGACGGTGCGGCACTCGTCGGTGAGGTAGGGGTCGCGCTCGACCAGGCCGCGCAGCCACTGGGTGACGACGGGGGCGCCCATGGTGCAGTGCGGCGGGATGCCTCGCCAGACCAGGGTGTTGAGGATCTTCAGCGGGAGTTTGACGTCGTGGCGGGAGGGCTCGGTGACGTTGGCCATGGTGCGGATGGACTGGCCGGGCAGGTAGGCGTCGGGGCTCTCGCCGAGCGGGATGATGCGGCGCTGGGCGACATCGGCGGCGTGCAGGGTCTGGACGGCGTGGTCCCACTGCCAGGGGTGCACGGGCATCCAGACGTACGCCTGGGGGTCGACCCCGGCTTCCTGGAGGACGGTGGTGAACCGGGTGCGGGTCTCGTCGTCCAACTCGGCTTCGAGCACGTCGTTTTCGGACAGTTCCGAAGTGCCGCGGAACTCGGCGAGTCCGCGGTGGACGGCCACCCACCGGAGGGTGAGCGTCTGGGCGGACTCGGGGGCGTACCGCCGGACGTCGGTGGCCGAGAAGCCGATCCTGCCCTTGTTGGCGACGAGGAGGTTGTGTCCGGTCATCCGGCACTCCAGCTCCGTGTGCCCGAGGGCGCGGAGTTCGGCGACGGTCTCGCCGCCGTGGGTGAGGCGGGCCGCGTCGACGGCGAGGGTGGCGGAGAGTTCGGTGAAGTAGGTGGCGACGGTCGAGGCGTCGCTGTCGATCGTGGAGGCGGCCTCCATGAGGAATTTCAGCGCGTCCCACGCGGGTTGGGCGATGCTGTTGCCGAGCATGCTGGTGGCGGTGCGGGTGATCGAGTCGGGGTCGACGCGCAGCCAGCCGAAGGCTCCGGGGGTGGCCCTGAAGGCGTAGGTCGTGCCGCTGTCGAGGTCGATCCGGTAGTCGCCGTCGCCGGTTCCGGTCGCCTTGAGCATGTCCTCGAAGCACCACTCGCCGATGGCCTTGGCGAGAAGGCGCCGGTTGGCTTCGCGCCAGGCCGCGGGGTCCACGTCGGACAGCGCGGGCACGGGGTGGTCGGTGGGGTGGGGCATCAGGCGGCTCCGCAGTCTGTCTGGAATCGATGTGCTCGAACGCCTGGACGCCCAAGCGGGCGCTACATTAGGTTAGCCTTACCTAATGATCAAGGTCAACTTTCAGACAGAGAAGGCCAGTTGTCGACGTCGGCCCGGTGCGAGGTGGACATTCGCCCTCGTCAGCGCGGGGGGCGTGATGATGACCCTCGACGTGACCGTGGTGAACGTCGCCCTCTCCGACGTCGCCCGCGATCTCGACGCCGGGCTGGGCCGGGTGCAGTGGACGGTCTCGGCGTACTCGCTGGCGTTCGGGGCCCTGCTGCTCACCGCCGGCGCGCTCTCCGACCGCATCGGGCGGCGGTTCGTCTTCACGGCCGGAATGGCCCTGTTCACGCTCGCCTCCGCCGCCTGCGGCCTCGCCCCGGACGCGGCCACCCTCATCGCCGCGCGGGCCGCCCAGGGGCTCGGCGGGGCCATGGTGTTCGCGCCGACGCTGGCGCTGATCGCCGCCGCCTACGAGGGCGCCCGCCGCCAGGCGGCCATCGCCTCGTACGCGCTCGTGGCCTCGGCGGCCGGCGCCCTCGGCCCCGTCGTGGGAGGCCTGTTCGCCGAGGCGCTGGGCTGGCGCTGGATCTTTCTGGTCAACGTGCCCATCGGCCTCCTGGTGGTGGCCGGCGCGCTGACCCGGATGCCGGAGTCCGCGGCCACCGGCACCGGCGCGCGGCGGCGTCTCGACCCCCGCGGCTCGCTGCTCGCCGTCGGCGCCCTGCTCGCCCTGCACTACCCGCTCGTCACCGGCCCGGAGACCGGCTGGACCGCGCCGCCGGTCCTCGGCTCGGCGGCGCTCGGCGTGCTCCTCACCGCCGCCCTGGTGGCCGACCAGCGGCGCGGCGGCGGGCTCATCGACATGACGCTGCTGCGGATACGGGCCTTCTCGGGCGCCGCCGTGCTCGGCTTCCTCGCGCGCCTGTCCAGCCTCGGCATGCTGGCCTTCCTCACGCTCTGGCTGCAGAGCACGTACGCCTCCACGCCCCTCGAGGCCGGGCTGTGGCTGCTCCCGCTGACGGGCAGTCTGCTGCTGGCGGGCCTGTTCGTGAACCGGCTGCAGAAACTGTTCCCGCCGGACGCCCTGGTGGCCGCCGGCTTCGCCGCGCAGGGCATCGGCCTGCTGGCCCTGGCCGGCGCGGGGGCGGGCGCGGGAGCGGCGGTCCTGGTGGCCGGACTGGTGCTCCTCGGCGCGGGCGGGGCCGTGATCTTCCCGCCGCTCATGGGGGTGGCGGTCGGAACCGTGCCCGAGGAGCGGGCCGGAATGGCCTCCGGGCTCACCAACGCCTGCTACCCGCTGGGCACCGCGACCGGTGTGGCCCTCTTCGGGGCCGTGTTCGCCGCCCGCCTCGACAGCGCCCTCGCGGCCGGCCCGGCCGGCGCGCCCCCCGTGCGCGAGGCCGTCGAGACCGGCCGCTTCGAGCTCCTCTCCCCCGCCCTCCGGCCCCTCGCCCACGCGGCCTTCTCGGACGCCTTCACCACGGTCTGCCTGGCGGCGGCCGCCCTCTGCGCCCTGGGCGTCGCGACGGCCCGCACCCTGAAGCCCGGCCCCGCCCCCGCCGCAGGCCCGGCACCGGTCGCCCCCGTACGGGCGGCGGAGGCGTCCTGAGCACACGGCCTCGTACGCCGCCGGGCCCGGGCGCTCTCCGGCGTACGCCGCGGGGCGCCCGGGCCCGGTGAGGGGGCCGGGCGCCCCGGCGGAGGGTCCGCGCTTCCCCGTCACGTCCGGCGCAGGAGCCACACCAGGTACGGTGCCCCCAGCAGGGCCGTGACGATGCCCACCGGGATCTCCGTGGGGGCCAGCAGCCAGCGTCCGAGGGCGTCGGCGGAGACGACCAGGACCGCGCCGAGGACCGCGGCCATCGGGATCACGCGGGCGGTGCTGTTGCCGACCACCCGGCGCGCCAGGTGGGGAGCGACCAGACCCACGAAGCCGACCGCGCCGACGGCCGCCGCCGTGCCGGCCGCGAGCACCGCCCCCGCGCCGAGGACCAGGAGCCGGGCGCGGCCGAGGTCGAGGCCGAGGGCGCGGGGCAGTTCGTCGCCGAGCGACAGGAGGTTCACCGGGCGAGCGGCGGCGACCAGCAGGACCGCGACGACCGCCGGGACGGCGAGCCAGCCCAGTGCGGTGAAGTCCCGCCCGTACGTGCTGCCGGCGAGCCAGCCGAGCGCGGACGCGAGGTTCATCTGCGCGCCGACCACCAGGATGTTGACCAGCGCCATGGAGGTGGCGGCGGCGCCGATGCCGACGAGGACGACCCGGGTCGGGTCGATCCCGCCGCGTCCGCCGCTCCGGGTGCCCCGCGCCACGAGGACGACGAGGATCAGCATCAGCACACCGCCGACGGCGGCCGCCGCGGGCAGGGCGGCCAGCGGCGCGGCGGGGACGGCCAGGATGACCGTGATCGCGCCGAGGGAGGCACCGCCGGTGACGCCGACGAGTCCCGGTTCGGCGAGCGGGTTGCGGACGACGGCCTGGACGGCGACGCCCGCAACGGCGAGGCACGCCCCGGCGAGGGCGGCCACGAGGACGCGCGGCAGCCGGAAGGAGATCACCGCTTCGGTGATCTGCTCGGCGGAGCCGGTGAGGGCCGCGCCGAGCTGGCCCCAGCTGACCGGTACGTCTCCGACGCGCAGGGACAGGGCCATGGCGGCGGCGAGGGCGAGCAGCCCGGCGCCGAGCGCGACGGTGTAGCCGGGCGCGCGCCGCCGGTCGGAGACGACGACGGCCGCTCCGGTGTCGGCGTCGCCGGTGCTGACGCGCCGGGCCAGCGCCATGAAGACGGGTCCGCCGATGAGTGCGGTGACGACGCCGACGGGGATCTCCGCGGGCTGGGTGGCGGACGGCGTGACGACGATCTGGGCGGCGGCGTCCGCGCCGAGGACCAGGGTGGCCGCCAGCAGGGCCGCCATGGGCAGCAGCGCGGCGTGTTTGCGCAGGCCGAGCTGCCGCACGATGACCGGGCCGATCAGGCCGACGAAGCCGATGGGGCCAGCGAGGGAGACGGCGGCGGCGGACAGCAGCACGGCGAGGAGGAAGGCGGCGGGGCGGATGCGTTCGACGCGTACGCCCATGGCCTGCGCGGTCTCGTCACCGAGGGCGAGGAGGTCCAGCGGGCGGGCCAGGAACGGGGCGGCGACCGCGCCGGCGAGGACGACCGCGCCGAGGACGAGCGGCCGTTCCAGGTCCGACTGGAGCAGGGTGCCGTTGCCCCAGAAGAAGAGTCCTCGGGTGGCCTGCACGTCGAGCATCTGGAGGAACTCGGCCGCCGAGGTGGCGGCGAGCGCGACGGTCGCCCCGGCGAGCAGGACCCGGCCGGGGGTGAGGACACCGCCGCCGGTGAGCAGGTGGACCAGTCCGACGGCGAGGAGTCCGCCGAGGAAGGCGGCCCCTCCGGCGGGGATCGGCCCGAGGCTCACGCCGGTGAACGCGACGAGCACCACGGCGAAGTAGGCGCCGGCGTTCACGCCGAGTGTGTCGGGGGCGGCGAGCGGGTTGCGGGTCGCCCCCTGGACGAGGGCTCCGGAGACACCGAGCGCGATGCCGACGACGAGGCCGGTGAGGGTGCGCGGCAGCCGGCTGCCGAGGAGGACGTCCCGCGTGCGGGCGTCCCCGTGGCCGAGGAGCAGGTCCAGGATGTCGCCGATGCCCACGCCGGAGACGCCGAGGCCGAGGTGGACGACCGCGACCGCGGCCAGGGCGAGGGACAGGCCACCGCCCACGAGCAGGGCTCGTGGGCGGTGGCCGAGCGGACCGGCCGCGGTGGCCGTGAGTCCTTCCGCGGCCATCAGACCTTCAGGGCCTTGCCGGTCTCGTCCAGGACGTGCATCGCGGACAGCGGTCCGCCGAACAGCCAGGTGCCCGGGTCGAGTGCCAGTGCCTTGTCGCTCTTGACGAAGCCGAGGCCCTTCCAGACGGCGTTGCCCGCGAGGGCGCCGGTGAAGGGGTTGTCGTTGTCGGCGGCGACGTACAGGAAGGTGGCGTCCTTCTCGACCTGCGTGAGGCCCTCGACGCCGACGGTGGTCATGCCCCAGGCGTCGGCCTGGCCCTTCCAGCCGTTCTTGAGGCCGGCCAGGTTGAGCACCTGCGGGGCGATGGCGTCGTCGGTGAGCATGCGGATGGAGGCCGCGCCGTTGGCGGTGAAGCCTTGCGCGAGCGCGTACTTGAGGCCGCTCTTGCCGGCCTTGTCGAGGCGGCCCTTGAGGTCGGCGGCCTTGGCGTCGATCCGCGCGTTGACCTCCGCGGCCTTCTCGGCCTTGCCGACGGCCTTCGCCAGCTCGGTGAAGTTCTTCTTCATCGTGGTCAGCTGGGGCTTGGTGGTGTACGTGAAGGAGAGGACCGGCGCGATGGCCTGGAGCTGCTTGAGATTGGCCTTGGAGCGCTCGTTGTCGATGACGATGAGGTCCGGCTGGAGGGCCTTGATCTTCTCCAGGCTGGGCTCGTTGCGGTTGCCGACGTCGGTGACCTGGGCGGGCAGGGCCGCGCCCTCGGCGGTGATCCAGGTGCCGTAGCCCTTGTTGTCGGCGTTGCCGGCGGGGGTGACGCCGAGGGCGACGAGTTCCTCGGCGTAGGTCCACTCCAGGGTGACGACCTTGGTGGCGGGCTTGTCGAGGCTGACCTTGCCCAGCGCGGTCTCGACGGTGATGCCGCCCTTCGCGGAGGCGTCCCCGCCCGGCTTGGTGTCCGCGGTCTCGCCGACCGTGCCGGAGCCGCAGCCGGCGGCGGCCAGCACGACGGCCAGGACGGTGCCGCCCGTGGCGAGGGCGCGCAGCATTCTCTGCATGGTGGGTCTCTCCTTGTGTACGTACGGCCGTGCGGGGACGGGTCGTTCGGGTACGGGTCTGCGGGCGGGTCCGGCGGTGCGCCGGGCGGTCCGGGGTACGCCGCGGCCCGCCACGGGGCGGGGGCGGGGGCGTACGGCGGGCGCCGGGGCGACCGGTGGCCCGCCGGGCCGGCTCTCCGGCGGGGCGGCTCGGGAAGCCGGGTCAGGGCGAGGCGGCGGAGGCTCCGGCGCGCTGCGGGAAGCAGGCGAGGTAGCCGGTCGACGGGTCGCGGACCACGGTGACCCGCAGCCCGAAGGCGCGCTCGATGACGTCGGAGGTGAGGACGGTCTCCGGGGCTCCGGTGGCGGCGACCCCGCCGTCGGCGACCACGACGACCTCGTCGGCGTAGGCGGCGGCCTGGGTCAGGTCGTGGAGGACGACTCCGCAGGCGATGCCGTGTTCGCGGGCGAGGCGCCGGACGACGTCGAGCACGTCGAACTGGTGCCGCATGTCGAGGTAGGTGGTGGGCTCGTCGAGCAGGAGGACACCGGCCCGCTGGGCCAGGACCATGGCGAGCCAGGCGCGTTGGCGTTCGCCGCCGGAGAGTTCGTCAAGTCGGCGGTCGACCAGGGGGGCGGCGTCGGTGACGTCGAGGGCCCAGTCGATGGCCTCGGTGTCCTCGGCGGTGTGCCGGGCGAGGGCGCCGCGGTGGGCGTACCGGCCGTGCCGGACGAGTTCGCGAACGGTGACTCCGGCGGGTGCCTGGGAGGTCTGGGGGAGGAAGGCGAGGCGCTGGGAGAGTTCCCGGCGGGCGAGGGAGCGCAGGGGCTCGCCGTCGATGCGGGTGTCACCGGCGAGGGGTGGCAGGAGGCCGGCCACGGTCCGCAGGAGGGTCGACTTGCCACAGCCGTTGGGGCCGACGAGGACGGTGATCTCACCGGCGCGTAACGCGAGGTCCACCTGCCGGAGCACCGTGCGGCCGCCGTGCCCGACGTCGAGGCCGTTCGCCACCAGGCGGACGTCGCCCATGGACATCACGCTCCTTCCCCTTCGGCCGAACTGACCGCGCCACCATACAACTTAGGTAAGGCAGACCTTAGGGCTGGTTCCGTGTTCGTCCCGGCTTGTGACCATGTCGAGATCTCCCGCACGACCGCGCGCCCCGCACGCGTCCGCGCGACCCCTTGTCCCCGGTACGGCGGAAGGGGTAGGGCGCGGCGGAGCGTACGGGGCGGTGGTACCCGGTCGGTGTGCTGCGCTCAACTGCGGCGTACGGCCCCGGAGATGAGCTCACCGCCCGGCGCGTGGGCGGGCGCCGCCGCGTGGACGGCCTCCGGAACGGGCGCCGTGCCGTCGCCGGCGACCGGCAGCCGGTAGAGGGCGAAGGCGCGGCCGATCACCGGCTGGGCGACGTTGCGGACGCGTACACCGCCCGCCGTCATGCCGTGTTCGGTGCCGAGGTGGGCGTGGCCGTGGACGGCCAGGTCCGCGCCGGCCCCGTCGATCGCCTCGGCGAGCAGGTAGCTGCCGAGGAAGGGGTGGATCTCCAGGGGTTCACCGGCCAGCGTGTCGGGCACGGGCGCGAAGTGGGTGAGGGCGATGCGGACGGCGCAGCCCGCCGCGGAGAGGTCGCCGAGCGCGAGCGCGAGCCGTTCCGCGCTGAGCCGGGTGGTCCGGACGAAGGCCTTCATCTCCGGTTCGCCGAACTCGCCGGCGCTGCGGCCCACGAAGCCGCCGCAGAATCCCTTGACCCCCGCCACGCCGACCTTGTGCCCGGCGACGGGCAGCACGACGGCGTCCCCCTCCAGGACCGTGATGCCGGCGTCGGTGAGGACCTGGGTGACGGCCGCCTCCTCACCGGAGTGGTAGTCGTGGTTGCCGAGGACGGCGACCACGGGCACACCCGCGTCCGCGACCTCCTCGGCCACCACCCGGGCCTCCTCCACGGTGCCGTGCCGGGTCAGGTCGCCGGCGAGCAGGAGCAGGTCGGCGCGGTCCGGCAGCCCGGCGAAGGCGGGCCGGAGCACCCCGGCGCAGTCGGGCCCCAGGTGGATGTCGCCGACCGCCGCCACCCGGACGACGGCGCCGTGCCCGTCGGAGCGGGCGGTCTCGGACGTGGGGTCCGGGCCGGGGGCGGGATCGTGCGCGGGCCCGGCCCCGTCCGGCGTCGTGGTGAGCGGACGGCCCGGCGTGTCCGGGGTCGTCGGCGGCCTCGTCACGGCAGTTCCTCCCAACGGTCGGGTGCGTCGGCGCAGGCCACGACGAGATCGGCGCGGACCGTGAGGCCCGCCAGCTCCTCGCGGGCCAGGCGCAGGATCTCGTCGCGCCGGGACGCGGTCGGCACGGTTCCGGTCAGCAGCACCGAGGTCCCGCGCTGTTCGACCTGGACGCCGAGCTCGGCCACGTCGTCGGCGGCGAGCCGTTCCCGCAGCCGCGCGATGCGGTACTCGTCCTCGTGGGGCGCGGTGAACTCGATCATCATTCCGGCCCTCCTCCTCCGGCCGGGCGGGGCGCGCCCGGTTCCGCCTGCGCCGCGCCCGCTCCCGGCGCGCCCGCAGGCTCTCCCGCCGCGCCGCCCGCCGGCGGGATGACGTCGAGCAGTTCGAGCAGATAGAGGAAGGCGGCGGCCATCGGCAGGCCCTCCGTCTCCTCGCGCACCCGCTCCCACGTGACCCGCTCGCGCAGGCCGCGGGCGACCGGCAGCAGGGCGCCGAAGTCGCAGTGGTGCTCGGAGAGGGCCGTGAGCCGGCTGATCATGAGATCCGTCGGGTCGATGACGGGCATGTGCACCGAGTCGACGGGCAGCGTCCAGGCGCGTTCGAGCAGTTCGGTGGTGACGGGCCGCCCGGCGAGGGAGAAGATCAGGTCGATCTCCTCGCCGCCGCTGCGCGCCTTCACCAGCCAGTCCTCGGGCGGGTCGATGACCAGGACACCCTTCTCCCGGAGGAGTTCGGTGACCGTGTCGGCGTCCTCGCGGCGCAACACGAAGTCGGTGTCGTGCTGGAGGCGCACGGGGATGCCGTACGCGTACGCGGCCACGCTGCCGACCAGGGCGAAGGGGCAGCCCGAGGTCTTCAGGAGGGCGGCGATCTCCTTGGTCGTCTCCAGGATCGCCTGGGTGTGGTCGGGCGGCAGCACCGGCATGCGGGCCCCCGTCTCCACCACCGCTCCGGCACCGCCGCCGGCGTCGTCCCGCCGGCCGTCGGCGCGTGCCGCGCGGGCGCCGCGACGCCCTGCCGTGAGGTTCATGAGGCCCTCCTCTCGTACCCGGTCACCTTCTGTCGTGGGGGCCGGAGCCCTGCCTGTACCCCGTTCCTCCGGAAGCATCCCCGCGCTCACGCGTCACCCCTCTGTCCCGTCTCGTCCCGGCCCGCGCCGGAAAGGTCGTCGATCGGCACCCGCAGGGCGCTCCTGCCCGCCTCCCAGGCGCCGGTGATGTGCGCGGCCAGATCGTCCTCCAGGAGGCCGGTCGCCTCCACGCCGAAGACGACGTCGCCGGCGAGTTCCGGTTCGTCGGCGAGCAGGCCGCCGACGACCTCGCGCCGAACCAGCTGCTCGTGGACGGCGTCCGCCTCGACGTGCTCGTCGTAGAAGTGCACCGCCGCCTCGCCCGCGCCGATCCGGCGCATCGCGGCGGAGATCCGGGCCGCGGCGGGTGAGGAGGTGATCTCCAGGGCCGCGAAGTGGCCGACCAGGGCGCCGCGGCGGGCCCGGTGGAGCCCGAGGAGGGACATCAGGTTGACCGTGGCCAGCGTCTGGGCGCCCGCCGCCTCCAGGTACCGCCCGTAGGAGGGGTCGAGTCCGAGGTCGCTCATCAGGTCGGCGAAGAGACGGGCGTGCATGGCCTCGGCCCGGCCGCAGCCGAACTCGTCGTACTCGATCGCCACCATGGCCGCCTTGGCCCGTCCCCGCAGCCGGGGCACGACCCACAGGTGGGGGTCGGCCTCCCGGAGCTGGTACACGGAGCGCAGGGCGGCGTACTCGCGCAGCTGCTCCCGCGTGCCGTCGCGCACGAGGTGGTCGGAGACGCCGTGTCCCTCGGCCGGTTCGGTCAGGAGCGCCGCGAAGGCCTCGTCGACATCGGTGAACCGGCCGCAGCGGTCGCGCAGCGCGTCCTCGAAGCGCTCCTCCATGAGGGAGCGCAGCCGCAGCAGGTCCGGGTCCCACTCGACGGCGTCCGGCACCTGGTCGAAGCCCCGGTAGTGCAGTTCGTAGGCGAGGTGCAGCGCCAGCTGCAGGTCCTCCGCGTACGGGTCGGCGCCGACCGTCGACCGGCGGTCCGGCAGGCTCCGGCCGACGCCTCGCAGATAGGCGTGGACGGCCTCGGACAGCTCGCCACGGGGTGGCGGCAGCTGGGGGCGTCCGGTGTCGGCTCGTACTTCCGTCCCTTGTGGGACTGTGATCGTCATGGCAGGCCTCCTCGCCAGGGTGAGGGCGGGTGCCAGGCGGGTGCCCCGTTCCCGGCGGCCTATGCCTGACCGGGGCGGACGGCCTGGCGGGACGGCCGGCATCCGGGCCCCCGGGGGGCCGCCGGTACGGGCGGATCGCGGCCGGGGGCGGTTGCGGGGCGCGACCCCCGGGCAGTCGCTCCGCGTCCGCCGGGCGAGCGGCGGCGTCCGGGAGGCATCCGATGACCGGTGCGAAGGAGAAGGGCCCCGCCGGGCCCGAGGCCTACGACGCGACGCCGTTCCTGCCGGCGCGCGGGGACCTGGAGGCGTACGCGCGGGCGGCGGCCGGGTGCGAGGGATGTCCGCTCCACCGGGAGGCGAGCGGGACGGTGTTCGGCCGGGGAGACCCGCACGCGCGGATGATGCTGGTCGGGGAGCAGCCCGGGGACCGGGAGGACCGGGAGGGGGTGGCGTTCGTCGGACCGGCCGGACGGCTGCTGTCCAGGGCGCTCGGCGAGGCCGGTATCGACGAGGACGGCCTGTACGTCACCAACGCCGTCAAGCACTTCAAGTTCACCCGCGACGAGACGCGCAAGCGGCGGATCCACAAGACGCCCACCGTGCGGGAGACGCTGGCCTGCCGTCCGTGGCTGACGGCCGAGCTGCGGCTGGTCCGCCCGGAACTGGTGGTCGTGCTCGGCGCGACGGCCGGCCGTGCGCTGCTGGGGCCCTCGTTCCGGGTCGGTACGGACCGGGGCGTGCCCCGGCCGCTGCCGGACGGCGACGGCGCGGTCCGGGTCCTGGCGACCGTGCACCCCTCGGCGGTGCTGCGCGCCCGGGACCGCGAGGGGATGTACGCGGGGCTGGTGGCCGACCTGCGGACGGCGGCGGACGCGCTCTGACGTGCCGGGGCACGCACTCCCGCGGCACCCGGGCGGGCGACACTCGCGCCCGTTCGGCCGAGGGTACGCCGCCGGGGCCGCGCGGCCGTGCATGGTGGGGCCGTGACGACCATGTGGAAAACGGCCCCGGAAGGCCGACGGGGCCCGCGCCGTCGCACGGCGTTCACCCGCGCGGCCCTCGGCGCCCTGCTCGTCGCGGCCGTGCTGACCGGCTGCGGGGCCACGGCCCCGCGCGAGGACGGCGCCCGCCGCGCGGCGGGGCGGTTCACGGCCGCGCTCGCCGCCCAGGACTTCGGCGCCGCCTGCGGTCTGCTGGCCCCCGGGAGCCGGGACGAGCTGACCGAGGACGGGAAGGCCCCGTGCGACCGGGCACTGCGCTCCCTGGAGCTGCCGAGCGGCGGCGGGACGCGGGCGGTCGAGGTCCACGGGCGCCAGGCCCTGCTCCGTACCGGCGACGACACGGTGTTCCTGTCCCAGTTCGACGAAGGCTGGCGGATCACGGCCGCCGGCTGCGTACCGCAGCCCGACGACCAGCCCTACCGCTGCGCGCTGAAGGGATCCTGACCATGAAGGCGGTGTTCATCGGCTGTCTGGCCGTCATCCTCGGAGGCCTCGCGTACTTCACCGCGATCGGGGCGATGCAGCGGTGACGCCGGACGGCACGCCCCGCACCGGCCACCACGGCGGCTTCTGGCGGTCGAACAGCCTGACGCTCACCTTCGGCGGCGCCTTCCTGGTCGTCCTCGCCGCACAGGCCGTCGCGGGGCACGCCGAGTTCAACGAGCAGCTCGCCGTCGAGGGGCTCCAGCGGATCGGCCTCGGCCCGTACCTCATGTCCTCGGACTTCGCCGTCGACGTCACCGAGAACTGGCAGTCGGAGTTCCTGCAGTTCTTCCTCTACGTGTACGGGACGGTCCATCTGCTCCAGCGCGGGTCGCCGGAGTCCAAGCCGCTGGACCGGGTGGGTGTCGAGAGCGAACGCGACCAGCGCGTCGGCGAGCACGCGACGCCCGAGTCGCCGCGCTGGGCGGCCGACACGGGCCGGCGCCAGGCGGTGTACGCGCACTCGCTCGGCCTGGTCATGGGCGGCCTGTTCCTGCTGTCCTGGCTGGCCCAGTCCGTCTCCGGGGCCGCCGCGCACAACGGGACGCGGCTGCGGCAGCTCCAGGACCCGGTGAGCTGGTTCTCCTACCTCGGGTCCGCGGACTTCTGGAGCCGGTCCCTGCAGAACTGGCAGTCGGAACTCCTGGCCGTGGCCTCCATGGCGGTGCTCTCCGTCTACCTGCGCCAGCGCGGGTCCCCGGAGTCCAAGCCCGTCGGGTCCCCGCACCACGCCACCGGCGTCGAGGGCTGACGCGCACGGGCGGGGCGGCGTGGAGGCCGCCCGCCCCGCCCGTGTCAGGCGTCGTCGGTACGGCTCGCGTCCGGCGCCCCGGCGGAGGCCTCGGCCCCGTCGGCGTCGTGCGTGCCGCCCGTGTCGTTGCTCTCCTCGTCCTTCGCGTCCTTCCCGGACGTGTGCCGCTTGCCGCGCACCGCCCGCTCCCGGGGGCGGTGGCTCGTGTCGCAGAAGGGCGCGCGGAGGCTGCGCCGGCAGGTGCAGAGGGCGATCACCGGGCGTTCGCACAGGCGCGTCTCGCCGTCGGGGAGCACGATCTCCAGCGGCCCCTCGATGAGGAGCGGCCCTTCGCGCAGGGGGACGGCGCGCGGGACCCCGGGCCGGGACCGCGGCCCGCCGCCGAGGCCCTCGCCCGGCACGGGGCCGGGCGCGGGGGTGCGGGCCCCGTTCACCGCCGTGGGCTCGTCGGGCGCGGTCGTGGGCTCGCCGTCCGCCGACGTGGGCTCCCGGGACGTGTTCATGCCGCCTCCTCGGTCTTCGCCGCCGTGTCCGTCCCGGAGGCCGGTCCGTCGGCATGCGTCCCCCGCCGCGCGGGGTCCCCGTCCCGGGCCGCCTCCGCGAAGCGCTCGGCGCCGACCTCCCGGACGGCCCGGATGACCACCAGTTCCTCGTGGCGCACGCCCGGCGGGACCAGGCCGCGCGCCTCGAACCAGCGCGCGCGGGACGCCATCACGGGCCCGAAGGGCTGATCGCTCCTGGCCGCCACACGGGCCCGCAGCCCCGACCTCTTCAGGGCGTCGAGGCTGGCGTCCACCCCGGACAGGGAGGACTGCACCAGGAGGAGGACGCCGTCGGGGGCCAGAACGGAGGGCGCGGCGCGGCAGATGCGGTCGAGCAGGAGCCGCCCGTCCCGTCCCGCGTCCCAGGCGCGCTCCGGCCCCCGGGCGGGGACGTACGGGGCGTCGGCGGGGACGTACGGCGGATTGACGGTCACCAGGTCGAACCGCTCCCCCGCCACCGGCCGGGTGAGGTCGCCGCGCACGACGCGGACTCGGCACCCGTGGACCCGGGCGTTCAGTCGGGCGGTGGTGACGGCGGCACCGGAGATGTCGACGGCCGTCGTCTCGGCGCCCCTGCGGGCGGCCGCGATGGCGAGGACGCCGGTGCCGGTGCACATGTCGAGCACCTTGTCGCCGGGTCCCACGTCCTCGCGGGCGAGGGTGTCGAGGAGGAGCTCGGTGTCCCCCTGGGGGGCGTACACGCCGGGCGGAGTGATCAGTCGCATCGGGCTCATTCCGCGCGATTACCCGGCGCCGATCGGGACATGCGTGGAGCGACGGGACATGCGTGGTTACGCCGGGAAGGCCCGGGTAGCAGAGTATTCGTCCCGCTACGCCACCGAACGAGGGAGATGAGCACTATGGTGCACGACACGATCCAGGTGGACGCGCCGCTGCGTGAGGTGTACGACCAGTGGACCCAGTTCGAGGAGTTCCCCCGGTTCATGGACGGCGTGGAGTCGGTCCAGCAGATCGACGACCGGCACCTGCACTGGCGGACCAAGATCGCCGGAGTCACCCGGGAGTTCGACGCGGAGATCGTCGACCAGCTGCCGGACGAGCGGATCTCCTGGCGCACCGTCGGAGGTGACGTCAAGCAGAAGGGCGTCGTCACGTTCGAGCCGGTCGACG
Source organism: Streptomyces sp. NPDC012827 (assembly GCF_042900905.1). Lineage (NCBI taxonomy): Bacteria > Bacillati > Actinomycetota > Actinomycetes > Kitasatosporales > Streptomycetaceae > Streptomyces > Streptomyces sp. NPDC012827. The sequence continues at coordinate 129,281 of NZ_JBIBBY010000014.1, forward strand.
ACACCCACACGCGGGTGACGCTCGCCCTGGACATGGAGCCGGAGGGCTTCGTGGAGAAGGCGGGCAAGGCCCTCGGTGTGGTCGACAGCCGGGTGGAGGGCGACCTCAAGCGGTTCAAGAGCTTCATCGAGGACCGCGACCGGGCGACCGGCGCCTGGCGCGGCCGGCTGCGCCCGGGTGACGCGGACGGCGGTACGGCCGGTGGCGGTACCGCCGCCTCCCCCGGCACCCCGCCGCCGGGCCAGGGCACCCCGCCCGGCTCCTGGCCGGCGTCCTGACGCACGGCCGGGCACGGCGCCGGACGCCCGCCCGCACGAGCCGGCCCGAAGAGGGTCCGGCCACGGGGCCCGGGAGGACACCTGTTCCTCCCGGGCCCCGGGCATGTCCCGAGGCGGGACGGCCCTGGGTGGGGCCGCCGGTCCGGGGTGCGGAGGCGGTCGGTACGGGGTGTGGAGGCGGTCGGTACGGGGCGGCTCCGCGTCCCGGGGCGGCGCGTACGGGCGTTCACGCCGCCCGGCCCTCCCGCGACTCCACCTCCGGCCGGGCCGCAGGTCACGGGGCCGGATGCCGGCCCGGGTCCCGGCGGGACCGGGGACCCGGGGGCCGCCTCGCCGCGCCGCGCGAACCGGCCGCCCGTCGCGTGCGTGTTCCCGTGCCCCCTGGGCAGACGCCGGGCTGAGCCGAGGAGCGTCGCCATGATCCGGTTGTCCGAGGTCTTCTCCTTCCCGCAAGGAGTCCTCACCCTGCGGGCCGTCCGCGCACGCGCCGACACGGGGCCGCGCGGCGGCCCCCGCGAGCCGGTGACGCCGCCGGCCCGGCGGAGGGCGGTGCGTCTCCCGTGAAGGACTTCGAGCTGCTCGGGATCCACCTGCACACGGAGGAGCGCGGCCGGGTGGACGTCCCGTTCGCGGAGACGGGGGAGGCCCCGGCCGTCGAGCTGCCGGAGGGCGCGGTGGTGGGCGTGGGCCTCGTCTTCCGGCTGGGCCGGGACATCGACGGGCTGGCCTTCGAGGACACCCGCGTCCGGGAGGGCAGTGTGCTGGCGCGCACCCACACGGCGCTCGGCGGATTCCGCTCGGGCGGGCCGTACGAGATCCGGCTCTCCGCCGAACGGCTCCCCGTGGGGCGTGCCCACTGCGGCACGTACGAGGTGACGGGCCGCTTCCTGGACGCCGACGGGCAGGAACTCGCGGCCGGGACGTACCGCGTCCGCCTCACCCACGAGCCGGCGGCCGCGGGCGGCGGACATCCGCCCGACGGACCGGTCACGGCGGCCCCGCCCCGCTGACCCACCCCGTCGCCACCCCTTCACCCACCCCGATATACGGGACATATGCATACCGGCGGGGCATCGGGGCACGCGCCTTCATGAGGCGCGAGGGGCGGCGGCCGGATCCGCAGGTGCCACCCCCACGGCCTCGGAAAGGGAGAAAGACATCGTGACGCTCGACGGAAAGAACGTCCTGATCCTCACCACCAACTACGGGACGGAACAGGACGAGCTGACCAAGCCCGCGACCGTGCTCCGCGAGGCGGGGGCCCGGGTGACCGTGGCGGCGCAGAAGGACGAGCCGGTGCGGACGCTGGTCTCCGACCGCGACCCCGGTGAGACCGTCCGGCCGGACACGACCCTGGAGAAGGTCTCGGCGGACGACTTCGACGCCGTGGTGGTGCCGGGCGGCACGCTCAACGCCGACACCCTGCGCACGGACGAGGACGCGCGCCGCATCGTCTCGGCCGTCGCCGGGGCGGGCAAGCCGGTGGCGGCCGTCTGCCACGGCCCCTGGCTGCTGGTGGACAGCGGCCTCGCACGGGACCGCGACCTCACCTCCTACCCCTCGCTCCGGCCGGACCTGGAGAACGCCGGCGCCCGCTGGACGGACCGCGAGGTCGTCGTCGACACCTCCGGCGGCCACACCCTGATCACCTCCCGGAAGCCGGACGACCTGGACGCCTTCTCGGCGGCGATCGTCGACGCGCTGGAGAACGCCGGGAACTGAGACCGGCCGGTCACCCCGGCCGGCACGACACACCGCACGACACACAGCCACCGCAGGCCACGACAGAGGACACGGAAGAGGAGACCCGCCATGGGCAAGGGCGCGATGGACAAGGGCAAGGGCAAGATCAAGGAGACCGTCGGCAAGGCCACCGGCAACGAGAAGATGCAGGCCGAGGGCAAGACCGACCAGATGAAGGGCAAGGCCCGCGAGGCCATGGAGAAGGTGCACCGGGGCGGGACCAAGGCACGTGACGAGATGAAGCGCCGCACGGGCTGACCCCCGCAGAGGCGGACGCCCGGCCGGACCCCTCCCGGCCGGGCGTCCGCCTGTGCGGGGGTCGGCCGCTGCCCGGCCCGCACCCGATGACGAGAGGTTCCCGGCATGCCCGTGGTCGCGGTGCCGGGTGACGGTCTCCGCGAGCCCCCGGCGAAGGAGCGCCGGTCGGCCCCGCCCCTCCCCCGAGGTGGCGCACTTCGCCGCGCGGCCCCGGGTACGGCGGAACGGGGAGGCTCAGGCGGCTCGGTCGTCGTCAACCGCCGCGCCCCGGTTCCTCCGGGAGAGTGCCTCCGATTGCCAGCGGCTTCCGCCGCGCCGTAGGTTCCGACCTGCAACGACACCCCCGATCACCCGACGACACCTCCGGCCCCCGCGACGGGGCCGTCGCCCGCGCGGTCCGCGCGGGGCGGAGCGGAAGGACGTTCCCATGGCTGCCGGCCGGCCCGACGAGGTGCACGAGGAGCAGCAGCCGGCGCGGGCGCTGGGCAGGGCCCTGCGCGACCTCCAGCGGCGCTCCGGCTGCACCTTGCGGTCCCTGGAGACGCGGGTGCGGATCAGCGACTCCTCCCTCTCCCGGTACTTCCGGGGCGCCACCGTCCCCCCGTGGGCGACGGTGCGCGACCTGTGCGTGGCCCTCGGCGGCGATCCCGCCGACTACCGGACGCTGTGGGAGGCGGCCGACCGCGGCCAGCGGATGGCGGCCGGTGCGGGCGGGGCGGCGAGCGCCACGGACGGGGCGGCCACCGGTGCGGGCGGGGCGACGGCGGCGGGTGACGCGGGGCCCTCGGGAGAAGCCCCGCCCCGGGTTCCCGGGCGCCGGGGGCGGCTGTTCGCCGCACTCGCCGGAGGCGTGTGCGGTCTGGTGCTGGGGGCGGCCGGCGCGGTGTGGGTGCTGCCGGTGGATCCGGGAACCGGTGGCGGTGCCACGGCCGCCTTCCACGGGCCCGCGCCCGGCGCGAACCAGCCACGCATCTTCGTCAACCGCGCGACCGGTGCCTGCCTCGACGACAGTCTCGACGTGGGCACCCGGTCGTACGGGTGCAACGGCCTCCCCTATCAGCGCTGGACCGTCGTCCCGGCCGAGGAGGGCGGGGCGCGGCTCAGGAACCACGCCACCGGCCGGTGTCTGGAGCACACCCCCGGCGGTCTCCGGGGCGCGGCCTGCGGCCCGTCCGCCGCCCAGCGGTGGACCGTCGCACCGCGCGACGAGGCGGCGGCCGAGATCAGGAGCGCGGTGGGCCGGCTCTGCCTGGACGACGACGCGGCGGCGGGGCTGCGGGCCGTGCCCTGCGACCGGACCGCCCGTCAGAAGTGGGCCTGACGAGCGGTCCGGCGGAGGGCCGCGGGGGCCTCAGGCCACTTCCACGGCGTCCAGTTCGGTGTACCGCTCGCCCTTCGTGAGGCGCACGGTGTTCCAGCCGGCCCGCAGGTCCACGGGCACCTCACGCGTCCGCCAGGCGTCCCAGCCGGTGTACGGGTAGTCGACCCGGCCCGCGTCGGCGCCGTTCACCGTCAGCAGGTGCGTCGCGGATGCCGGGGCGCCCGCCGCGTCCAGCGACCCGTTGCCGTACCGCACGGCCAGGGTGTGGCGGCCGGCGGAGGCGGCGAAGACCCGGAACTCGACGTGACTGTCCGGGTGGTCGATGTACCCCACGGCCCGGCCGCCCCACGCGTCCCGCGCGTCACGGACACCGGCCCGGTGCACCCCGGCGAGCTCCGCCTCGTGGCGCACCCTGCTGCCGCGCACGACCGGGCGGCCGTCGGCGAACCCGAGGTCGGCGGCGTACAGCACCCGGCGTGAGCGGTCGGCGCCCCGGCCGTGGAAGAGGATCCGGTCCCTGCCGTCGCGGCCGGTCACGACGTCCTGGCCGCCGGGCCCGGCGACGGCGCCCGAGAAGGACTCGGTGGTCATCAGCGGCATGTCGCCCTTCACATAGGGCCCGGTGAGGGTCTCGGAGGCCGCCCAGCCGGTGGCGTACGCGTCGGAGCGGTAGTCACCGGCCGAGTAGAGAAGGACGTAACGGCCGTCGCGGCGGACGAGGGTCGGCGCCTCCACCAGGCCGCCCTCCCAGGGGCGGTCCTGCTTGATCAGCCGGACGGGGTCGCCCATGGTGCGGGTGCCGTCCGGCGAGAGCCGCTGGAGGTGGATCCAGGTGTCGAGGCCGCAGCAGTTGCCGTCGCTCTTCCACAGCACGTAGCGGACGCCGTTCTCGGTGTGGCTGGACGCGTCGATGGCGCCGCCCTCCCCGACGGGGCAGACCAGGGGGCCGTCGCCCGCCGGGCGGAACGGCCCGTCGGGGGTGGCCGCCAGGGCGGTGCCGACGCACTGGCGGCCACCGGCCCGGTCGCGGGCGGTGTACAGCATCGTGTAGCCGTCGCCGTTGTCGAAGACCTCCGGCGCCCAGACGTGGTGCGGCGGGTCGAGCGTGGCCCAGGCGCCCAGCTCGGGGAGCGCGTCACGGGTGTCGACGGTCCAGTGCAGCAGGTCGGTGGAGGTGGCGTGCTGGATGTTCCGGCCGTGGGCGTTGGTGGCGTAGGCGTGGTGGACGCCGCCGACGGTGACGACGTCGGGGTCGGCGAAGTCCTGGTCGAGGACGGGGCTCGTCGGCGCGGAGGCGGCGACGGGGGCGGTGCCCGGCACGGCGGTGGCCGTGGCCGGGGCGGTGGCCGTGGCCGGGGCGGTGGCCGTGGTCGCGGCGGGCAGCGCGGCGAGGCAGACGGCCACGCCCAGCGCCACGGCGGCGTTCCTCAGCCGGCGGCGGGCACGTTCGGGCCGCGCGGCGCGGCGCTCCCGGGCTGGTTCCGGTGGTGCACGGATCGGCACTCCTTCGTTTCGGTGCGGTACGACGTGGGTCACGCGGTGCGCCCCGGTGCATCGGGTGCTCCGGCCGGCCCGGTCGGTGTCGGTTCGCCGCGGTACGGCGCGGGGCGGCGGCGCCTCGGGGCGCCCGGCTCCCGCCCGGTCCGGCGGGACGCGCGGGGACCGGAGCCGGTCGGGGCGCGGCCCCGGGCTCGGCGGCGGTGCGGGCCGCCCGGCTTCGACGCCGCGCCCGGACCCGAGCGGTGGGGCACACCACGAGAACGACGCGGACGCCGTGAGGTGGCGCGGGCGGACCGCGCGGATCGAAGCCGGTCCCGCACCCCCGCGTCCCGGCCGTCCCCGCGTCCCTCCCGCGTCCCGGGACGCCGATGTCCCCGCAGGTCACGGCGGTGGGAATCCCGACTTCGGCGAAGCGGCCGGGACACGGTTGCGCACCGCTTCCCGACCGGCACAGACTGCGGTCGTCCGGTCACGGCACCGCTCGCCACCACGGTCGCGACGGCCCCTCGGACCTCCCCCTCTCCCCTCGCGCCCCGACCCGTGCGCGCTTTCGGCGACGCCGGGCCGTGCGGCCCCGGGGCCGCCCGCCCGCACCCGCATCCCGCTCGATCCCCCAGGAGTCCCCATGTTCCGGAACCGCGGCGCACGCCCCCGCCGTCCCGTCCGCTTCCCCCGCCGCACGCTCCTCGCCGTGGCCGTCGCCGCCGCCGCGACGGCCTTCGCCGCGGCGGTGCAGGCGGACGGGGGCGGCCCGCCGACCGGACGGGCCTCGCCTGCCGTCGCCGGCACGGCGGCGGGCCCCACCGCGGAGGAGCGGCTGCTGCACGACGCCGAGCAGCGCCTGCTGCGCGACTGCATGCGCCGGGAGGGCTTCACGTACCAGGTGTTCGCGCTCGACGAGGAGCCGGGCGTCGAGGCCTTCCCGTACGTGCTGGACGACGCGGCGTGGGCCGGGCGGCACGGATACGGCTCCGCGCTGCGCGAGCAGCGGGCGGCCCGCGCCCGCAGCGACCCCAACCGGGCCTATTTCGCCGCCCTGCCGGCGGACCGCAAGGCACGGGCCCTGGTCGCCGCGAACGGCCCCACGCCGCGCGGCCTCTCCACCGACCTCCCTGGCGGCGGCACCGTGGAGCGCAGTGGTCAGGGCTGTGTCGCCGAGTCGCAGGACCAGCTGTACGGCGACGTCGCCGCCTGGTTCCGGGCCTCGACCCGGGTGGAGGCCCTGGAGCGGATCCGCCGCGGGCGGGTCACGGCCGACGCCGCTTACCGGGAACCGCTCGCCCGCTGGGAGCGGTGCATGCGGGGCGCCGGACACCCGTACACCACCCCGGCGCAGGCCCGCGCCGCCGCACTCTCCCCCGCCCGCCCCCTCGGCACCGCCCGCGAGGTGGCGCTCGCCCTCGCGGAGGTGCGGTGCGGCGCCACGTCCGGCCTCGCCGCGACGGCCCGGCGGCTCGACGCCCGCCACGCCGCCGCCCTGGCCCGCGCGTACCGCGCGGACGTCGAACAGTGGGAGCGGCTGCGGGCCGCCGCGCTCCCCCGCGCGCGCCGGATCACCGGCGATCCCCCACGGGGCTGACCGCCCCGCCCACGACCCCGTCGCGCGCCACCCGGCACGCGACGGTCCCCGCCGCACCGCGACCGCGGAGCGGCCGTCCGAGAACGGAGAACACCGTGCGCCTCACCCGAACCCTCGTCACCGCGCTCACCGCAGGGGCCCTCGCCCTGCTGACCGCCCCGGCCGCCGACGCCGACGCCGCCGCCGCTCCCCCTGCCGCGACGGCTCCGGCCGCCGCGGCGCCCGACGGCTTCCTGTACGCCTGGGAGCACTCGCACGCCGGTGGCTTCCACTGCCGGTGGAACGGCGACAACGGCAACTGGGCCGGCTGCCGCAACAAGGTCTCGGACGTCTGGAACAACGGCTTCCCGGGGCGGGGCGAGGACGTCAAGCTGTTCTACGGCGTCAGCTGGACCGGCTCGTGGGTGTGCCTCCACCAGAGCCACTCCATCCCCGACCTGGGGCTCTCCGGCCTGAGGTTCTTCGGGCCGGGCGCCGGCAAGGGGCAGTTCGTCAACGACAACGTCTCCTCGCACGCCTGGGTGGACGCCTGCTGACGCCGGCACCCACGACGGCGCCGGCCCGGCGGTTCGTCCGCCGGGCCGGCGTTCGTGCCGTGCGGCCGTCAGGCCGCCTCGTACATGTGCGCCCGCCCACCGCGCCACTCCACCCAGGCCGGGTCGTCGAGCAGTTCCTCGGCGTCCGGGACACCGGCGCGGCGCAGGAACTCGATCACATCGGCGTCGCGGTGCGCGAGGCCCGCGATCTCACCGCGCACGGTGACGCGCCGCCCGCCGGTGGCGCTCGGGCGGTGGACGACGACAGGGGCGGTGCTCACGTCTCCAGCGTGCCCTCCGCGCACGCGGGGGGCACCTCGGGACTCAGGACCGCGGTTCACGCGCCACCACCCGGAACGTCTTCAGGGACGGGTCGGCGGCGTCCGGGACGAGCATGCCGTGGTCGGCGCCGCTGCGGAGGTAGTCGACCACCTCGGCGGTGATGACCTCGCCGGGCGTGACCACCGGCACGCCGGGCGGGTACGGGCTGATGGTCTCGGCCGCGATGCGGCCCACCGCGTCCTCCGCCGCCACGTGGTCGGCCTCGCCGAAGAACGCGTCGCGCGGGAGGCGGGCCTGTTCCAGTTCGAGCGCCGGGGGCTCCGGGAGCCGTACGGCGGCCGGGGACGGGCCGTCGATCGAGTCGGCCCGGTCGGCCAGGGCCCGCAGGGCGTCCACCAGGACCTGTTCGGTCTCGTCGTCGTCCGAGTGGGTGATCGAGACGCTGATGCGGCAGGTGTCCGAGCCGCCCACGTCGACGTGGCGTTCGGCGCGCAGCCACTCGGCGGCCCGCATGCCGGTGATCCCGAGCCCCCGTACGTCGATCACGATCTTGAGCGGGTCCAGGTCGGCGGCGAACCCGGCGCCGACCACCTCGCGGCCCATCACGGACAGGCCCGGCAAGGAGTCCGCCGTCCCGCGGATCCGCTGCGCGCGGCGCAGGGCGTCGTCGAGGAGGTCGTGCCCGTGCTGGACCATCTGGCGCCGCCAGCCGTCGAGCGTGGCGTACACCAGGGAGGAGGAGCTGGTCGTGCCCAGCAGGTCCTCGCGCTGTTTGAGCACCTCGGGCGACACCCGGTCGTGCTGGAGGTGGAAGACCGAACTCTGCTCGACCGCCCCTCCCATCTTGTGGACGCTGGTGACGACGAGGTCGGCGTCGGCGTCGATGCCCCAGGCGGGCAGCTCGGGGTGGAACGGCAGGTGCGCGCCCCACGCCTCGTCCACGATGAGCGGCACGTCGAAGGAGTGGCAGGCGTCGGCCACGCCCCTGACGTCCGCGCAGCTGCCCCAGTCGGTGGGGGTGATCAGGAGCATGCCCTTGGCGTCGGGGTGCTCCTTGAGGCGGCGGCGCACGTCGTCGGGCTCCGGCGGGTGGGCGAGGTGCCGTTCGCCGTCGAACTTGGGGTGCACCCAGATGGGTTCCACACCGTTCACCACCACGGCCGCGATCACGGACTTGTGCGCGTTGCGCGACAGGAGCAGCTTCTCGCCGGGTCCGGCGACGGCGAGCATGGCGGTCTTGACGGACAGCGAGCTTCCGCAGGTCGAGAAGAACGCCTGCTCGGCTCCGACGGCGTCGGCCATCAGCTCCTGCGCCTGGCTCAGCACTCCCTGGGACTGGCGCCGGTCGTCGAGCCCGTTCAGCATGAGGACGTCGGCACGGAAGAGGTCGAGGCCGAGGATCTCCGCGACCCTCGGGTCGACGCCGCGGCCCTGCTTGTGTCCGGGAGGGCCGAACACGACGTCCCCCCGGCGCCGGAACTCCTGGAGCGCCTCGAGTACAGGCGCGCGCGAGTGGTCCATGGTGGGTTCCTCCCATTCGACGGGTGTACGGGTCGGTGGACGGCGAGGTCCAACCTCCGGGTCGGCCGCCGCGACCGGCGGCCGAAGGTCAGCCGAGGCGGTCCAGGAGCGTGGCGCAGGCGTCCGCGCAGGCACGGCAGGCCTCGGCGCAGATGCGGCAGTGCGCGTGGGTGGCCGCGTGGCGCTCGCACTCGTCGGCGCAGGCCCGGCAGGCGGTCAGGCAGGCGGTCAGGACCGCGCGGGTGACCTGGGCGTCGTAGCCGGTGTGCCGGGACAGGACGGCCGCCGTCGTCGTACAGATGTCGGCGCAGTCCATGTCGGTGCGGATGCACTTCGCGAGATCGGCGACCATGCCCTCGGACAGACAGGCGTCCGCGCAGGCCGTGCACGCCTGCGCGCAGGCGACGCACTCCTCGATGCAGCGGGCCAGGGCGTCGGTGTCGACGCCGTCGAGACCGGCCGGGTAGGTGTTGAGCATGCCGCGTACCGCTGTCTCCATGAGATGCCTCCGGAGGGATCGGACGTCGGCGGGCGCCGGCCGCCCGCCACGGCGCGCCTACCCCGAACGCACGGGTTCAGCCGGTCCACCTGTCCCTTGTGTCCGTTTCATGGAGGCGCCGGAGGGCCGGGCAGCCGCCCGCCGTGAACGCGGGGGTGGGCCGGGGCGGCGCACTCCCGGGGACGGTCTCGCCGCCCGGCAACGGGTCGTCGCCGCGGACCCCCGGGGCCGGGACGGTTCCGGTTTCCGGTGGAGAAGGCGTACAGCCCGAGCCACTCGACACCGGTCCCCCGGGCCGCTTCGACGACATCGACGACATCGACGACATCGACGACCGAGGTCTTCGCGGGCCGGTGACCCGCCGCCCGGGGAAGTGAACGCCGCCGCGCCCGGCGGCCGTTGCCGTCCCTCACGCAGGCCAGGTGCCGGGGCGCCGCGCGCGAGCCCGGCAGGCGTCCTCGGCGCTCAGGAGAAAAGCCTCAGGATTCGCACAACCATCCGCACGCTCGTGAGTCATGTAAGGCGAGCACGCCAAAGGCGTGTTCGTTTTTTCGTTTCCAGGGGGAATCGCATGCCTCACCACATAACCCTGCGCGCCCGCGCGCTCCCGCTCGTGGCCGCCGCCGGGATGCTCGTGCCCGTCGCGGTGGGCGCCGCGCCCGCGGCCGCCGCCACCGCGCCGCAGGTCAGCTGCACGTCCGGCACGGCCGGGCTCGCCGCCAAGCTCCAGCGGGACATCACCGCCGCCCTCGCCACGCGCTCCGGCACCGTCGCCGTCGGCCTGCACGACCGCACCACGCGGACCACGTGCACCCTGCGCGCCACGCAGGCGTACGACTCGGCCAGCGTCGTGAAGGTGACCGTCCTCGCCGCGCTGCTCTGGGACGCCAAGAAGACCAATCGGTACCTGACCACGCGCGAGACCAACCTCGCGACCGCCATGATCACCAAGTCCGACAACGCGGCCACCACCACCCTGTGGAACCAGCTCGGCCTCACCAAGGTGAAGGGCTTCCTGGCGGCTGCCGGCATGACGCGGACGGTGCCCGGCTCCGGCGGCTACTGGGGGCTCACCCGGATCAACGCCACCGACGAGCAGCGGCTGCTCTCGCTGATCACGGCCCGGAACTCCGTCCTGAGTGACAACGCCCGCGCCTACATCCTCCGGCTCATGGGGAACGTCGTCACCTCGCAGAGGTGGGGGACCCCGGCCGGCGCGCCGTCCTCCGTGTCCGTGCACGTCAAGAACGGCTGGCTGCAGCGCGCCACGCGCGGCTGGCGCGTGCACAGCATCGGTGCGTTCAAGGGCGCCGGCCACGACTACACCCTCACCGTGCTCACCGACGGCAACAGCACGATGACCTACGGCGTGACCACGATCCAGGCCGTGTCGAAGGTGATCCACCGGGATCTGGTCCCGACCGTGCCCACCGCGTCCCGCTACACGCCGACCACCACGCCCCAGGAGGCGTACATCGCGGTGCCCCAGGGCTGACGCGCGGCGGTCGCCGGGCAGGTGATCCGGTCGCCGGGCAGGTGATCCGGTCGCCGGGCAGGTGATCCGGTCGCCGGGCAGGTGATCCGGTCGCCGGGAGGCCGCCACGGGCGGGCCTCCCGGCGAGGCGGCTCAGTGGCGCTCGGGCAGGTCCCGCTCCGCGGGCCGCGGCGCGAGGTCACCGGTGGTGGCCGGGGCGGCGGAGCGCGCGGACGGCGCCGCCGCCGGCTTCTTGCCGCAGAACGCGGGCTCCAGCGTGCCGCCGAGCGCCGTGTTGGCGACGCCGTGGTTCGAGGTGTTCGCCACGGCCGACAGGCTGCGCCGCCCGTCGCGGGTCGAGAAGGCGTACGTGTAGAAGCCCTGCACCGTGCCGGTGTGGCCGTACACCTGGACGCCGCAGGACAGGTCGTAGCGGCGCAGACCGAGCCCGTAGAAACGGGTGTTGGTGGCGTCCGTCGGGGTGACGGTCGTCATGGCCTCCATCATGGCCGGGGACAGCAGCCGCCCGCGCATGAGCGCGCTGGTGAAGGTGTTCAGGTCGGCGGGGCTGGAGATGACGGCCCCGGCGGCCTGCGCCCAGGACACGGTCTGTTCCGTGGAGTCCACGAGCGGCTCACCGGCCGTGTCCGGGTGCAGGTAGCCCCGGACGTGCAGGCCCTTGATGCGGGTGTCGGGGTGGACGTACGAGGTCCTGCGCAGCTTGAGCGGCTTGAAGATCCGGCGCTCGTAGGCGTCGGCCAGGGGGCGGCCCGTGAGCTTCTCGATGAGCATGCCGACGACCACGAAGTTGGCGTTGGAGTACTTGTACGCCACGCCGGGTTCGGTGGTGCGGGGCTCGCTCAGGGAGAGGTCGACGAGCTCCTGGGGGCTGAAGACCCGGTTCCGCACGGCCTCGAAGCCCGGCACCGTGTCGGCGAACATCGCGTTGGTGTAGTCGGCGAGCCCGCTGCGGTGGGTGAGCAGATGACGGACCGTGATGCGGTCGTCGGGGAGCAGTCCGGGCAGGTACCGGTTGACCGGCGTGTCGAGTTCCAGCTTCCCCTCCTGCACGAGCTGGAGGAGGACGACCGTGGAGAACGTCTTGCTGACGCTGCCGACACGGAAGCGCGCGTGGATGTCCATCGGCGCCCCCGACTCCCGGTTCCGGACACCCGCGGTGCGGCTCTCCACCCCGTCGGGACCGGAGAACCGGGCCATCGCTCCCGGAGCGCCGTTGGCCAGGGCCGAGTTGAGCGCGGCGACGACACCCTCCATGTCCGCGGCGGGGGCCGCGGGCGCCGTCGCGGCGGCCGGCGCCGGACGTGCGGTGACGGTGTCGGCGGCGAAGGCGGTGGTGGGGGCGAGTCCCGCCGCGAGGGCGGCGATCAGGGTGGTGGCGCTCATGGTCTGACGTCTGCGCGGCGACAGGGGCACAGTGATTCCTCGGCTTCTGCTGAGCGGAATGGCGCGGCGCACGAGACGGTGCGCCACGGGGCGGGGAACGTGTCACGGTGCGCGTGCGTCCCCGTGCCCAATGACCATGAGGGCCGCTGTCCGGAAAAGGTTCCCGGCACGGTCGGCGAATCCGGTCGGGAGCGGAAGGTCCCGGCCGCGCGCGCAGCGAGCTGCGGCCGCCGGGGCAACCTTGCGTCGTTCGTGCGTCGTAAGCTGGTCGCATGTCCCCCTCCTCCGGCGCCCCGGCCGACCTCGGTCTGACCACCGGCGCGGTGGCCCGCCGTCTCGGCGTCTCGGCGACGACGGTGCGCTCCTGGGACCAGCGGTACGGCATCGGCCCCGCCGCCCGGCGGGAGGGACGGCACCGCCGCTGGGCGCCCGCCGACGTGGCCGTGCTGGAGGAGATGTGCCGGCTCACCGCCTCCGGGGTGCCGCCCGCCGAGGCGGCCCGCGCGGCCCTCGCGTCGCGGCGGCCCGGCGGAGAGGGGCCGGGGCCGGCGCCCGGCGCCTCTCCGCCGGGACCGGACGCGCCTGCCGGGCCCCCGGCGCCGGAGGACGTACGCCGTGTCTCCCGGGGGCTCGCGCGCGCCGCCGTACGACTCGACGGGCCGGCCCTCGACGCCCTGCTGCGGCAGGCCGTGGCGCGGCACGGTCTGGTGCCGGCCTGGGAGGAGGTGATGGTGCCGGCCCTGCACGCGGTGGGGCGCCGGTGGGAGGCGGCCGGGGACCGTTACGTGGAGGTGGAGCACCTGCTGTCGTGGCACGTGTCGACCGCGCTGCGGCAGGTGGTGCCCCCGGGGCGCGGGGCGGCCTCGGACGCGCCGCCGGTGCTCCTCGCCTGCGTACCGGCCGAGCAGCACACGCTTCCCCTGGAGGCGCTGGCCGCCGGTCTCGCGGAGCGGGGGCTGCCCACGCGGATGCTGGGGGCGGCCGTGCCCGCCGAGGCGCTCGACTCCGCCGTGCGCCGGACCGGACCGGCGGCCGTGGTGCTGTGGTCGCAGGCCCGTTCCACCGCCGGTCACGCCCTCGCCCGTCATGTGGCGGGGACGTCGTTCGGGGTCCGGGGGGCGCGGACGCGGCCCCTGGTGCTGCTGGCCGGTCCCGGCTGGGCGGGACGGGCCCCGGAGGCCGGCATGCAGCGCCCCGGCAGCCTGCGGGAGGCGATCGACCTGCTCGTGCGCCGGTACGGGCGGTGAGGCACGGGCGCCCGCTCGGCCGGAGCGCCTGCGCTCGGAGCGCTCCGGGGCGCCGGCGCGAGGTCACCGGGCGGACGGCGGGGCGGTGAGGCTGCCGCGCAGGCGGCGCAGGCCCCGGCGGGCGTGGCTCTTGACGGTGCCGAGGGGCAGCCCGGTGCGGCGGGCGATCTGCGTCTGCGTCAGATCGGCGAAGAAGGCGAGGGTCAGCACGTCGCGCTGGGCGGGCGGAAGGCACGCGAGGGCGCGGGTGATGACGATCCGGTCGAGGACGTGTTCGGGTTCCGCCTCCCTGTCCCCGGCCGGAGGGAGGGCGGCTCCGGCGGCGGCGATCAGGTCGAGCCTGCGGGTGCGGTCGGTGAGCGCGTCGGCGATCTTCCGCCGGGCGATTCCCGTCAGCCACGCGGGGACGGGGCCGCGCTCGGGGCGGTAGCCCGCGCGCCCGCGCCACGCGGCCAGGAACACCTGCTGGGTGACGTCCTCCGCCTCGCGCGGATCGCCCAGGGAGCGCGCCGCGAGGGTGTGCACGAGGCGGCCCCAGCGGTGGTGGGCGAGGGCGAGACAGCCTTCGTCGCCGGCGAGCAGCCCGCGGCCGATCTCCTCGTCGGTCGCCGCGGCCGTCACCGTCCCGTACGGTGCGGGGCCAGGGGTGTCCCGGCGGTCCTGAGGGGGGTGGACGGGCGGCGCTGCTGTGGTCATGACGGGCCTCCTCGCGGGGCGTCGGTGTTCCCGGCCCCTTCACCCTCCGGCCCCTGGCGCGTCCTCCTCAAGCCGCATCGATCATGCGTCGGATCGGCTTCGCCGCTCAGTCCCGTCCTCGCGCGCGCCGGAAGCGCGCCAGCCCCTCGGAGAGGTCCACGATCGGGTCGGGGTAGTCGTACGCGGCGCGGTCGGCGCCCCTGAGCTTCCACGGTTCGTGGACGGAGGCTCCGGGCAGGGCGGCGAGTTCCGGCACCCATCGCCTGACGTACGCGCCGTCGGGGTCGTACCGCCGGCCCTGGAGGACGGGGTTGAGGACCCGGTGCGGGCGGCTGTCGGTTCCGGTGCCGGCCACCCACTGCCAGTTGAGCTGGTTGTTGGCGATGTCGCCGTCCACCAGGAGGCCGAGGAAGTGCCGGGCGCCGTCCCGCCAGTCGAGGTAGAGCGTCTTGCTGAGGAAGGAGGCGGTGAGCAGACGCCCCCGGTTGTGCATCCAGCCCTCGTGGGCGAGTTGGCGCAGGGCCGCGTCCACCACGGGGTAGCCGGTGCGGCCTTCGCGCCAGGCCCGCAGGTCCTCCTCGGCCTCCGCGCCCCGCCGCCAGCGGTCGTTCCGGGGGCGGTAGTCCTCCACGGCCGCCCGGGGCCGTGCCGCCAGCACCTGCTGGTGGAAGTCGCGCCAGCACAGCTGCCGTACGAAGGCGTCGGCACCCGCGCCGCCCCGGGCGCGGGCGCGGTGGAGGGCCTCGGTCGCGGAGACGGCGCCGAAGTGGAGGTACGGGGAGAGGCGGGAGGTCGCGTCGCCGGCGAGGTCGTCGTGGCGGTCCTCGTAGGCGTCGAGGTCCTGGGCCGTCCAGGCCCGCAGCCGCTTGCGGCCCTCGCGTTCGCCGCCGGTGGCGAGGGCCGGGGAGACACCGGCCACGGAGGCGCGGCCGGGCAGCTCCTCGGAGCGCGGCTCCGGGGGCACCCGAACCGTCCGGGGCGCCGGGAGCGGTGCCCGCGGCGGTACGCCGGACCACCGGCGGTGGTAGGGGGTGAACACGGCGAAGTGGTCGGAGCCCTGCGGGGTGACGTCGCCGGGCGGGACCACGGTCGTCACGGCGTCGTGCACGCGCAGGTGCCGGCCGTCGGCCGCCAGGGCGCGCCGCAGCCGGTCCTCGCGGGCGCGGGCGAAGGCGGAGTGCCCGGCGGCCACATGGACCTCGCCGGCGCCGGCCTCCCGGGCGACGGCGCACACCTCGGTCACGGTGTCCCCGTTCCGTACGACGAGTCGTCCGCCGCGTTCGCGCAGACCGGCGTCCAGGTCGGCCAGGCAGTCGGCGAGGAAGGCGAGCCGGTTGGGCACCGCGAAGCCGGCCCGGTCGACGGCCGGGTCGCGGACGAACAGCGGCACGATCGCGTCCGCCGACGTCACGGCGGCGTGCAGGGGCGGGTGGTCGTGCAGACGGAGGTCGGCGGTGAAGAGGACGACGGCGACGCTCATGGCGGTCACTTCCGGGACTCGGTCACCGGGCGGGCCGGGAGCCCGGCCCTGTGGGCTGGTGTGCTGCCTTCCCCCTCTTCGGTCCCCCGGCCCCTCACGGATGCGGGGGCGCGTGCGGGCGGCGGGCCGTGGGACGGGGCGCGCCGCGCCGGGCCGCCCGGTCGCCCCCGCCGCGTTCGGCCGTGCGGGCGATGTTCCTCGCCATGCCGCCGAAGACGACGGCGTGGAACGGGGCCACGCTCCACCAGTACACCTGGCCCCCGAGTCCGTGCGGGTGGAACAGGGCGCGCTGCCGGTAGCGGGACCGCCCGGCGCCGTCCGGTTCGACGCACATCTCCAGCCAGGCCAGTCCCGGGAGCCGCATCTCGGCCCGCAGGCGCAGGAGGCTGCCCCGCTCGATCTCCTCGACCCGCCAGAAGTCGAGCGCGTCGCCGACCCGCAGGCGTCCTGCGTCGCGCCGGCCGCGCCGCAGGCCGACGCCGCCGGCGAGCCGGTCCAGCCAGCCCCGTACGGCCCAGGCCACGGGGAAGGAGTACCAGCCGTTCTCGCCGCCGATGCCCTCGACGACCCGCCACAGGGCCTCCGGGGAGGCGTCGACGGCCCGTTCCCGGACGTCGGTGTAGAGGCTGCCGCCCGCCCAGTCGGGGTCGGTGGGCAGCGGCTCGCCCGGGGCGCCGGGGAGCGAGGCGGAGGACCAGCGGGTGGTGACGTCGGCCTCCTGGACACGGCGCAGGGCGAGCGCGACGGCCTCGTCGAAGGGCATGGGCGTGCCGGGCGGGTCGGGCACGTGGGCGGCGATGTCGTGTTCGGCGCAGACGACCTCGTACCGCAGGGATTCGGCGAGCGGGCGGGCGAGGGAGGCGGGGACGGGGGTGACGAGTCCGATCCACTGGCCGGAGAGGCGGGGGGTGAGCATGGGCACGGGCACGATGAGCCGCCGGGGCAGGCGCGCGACGGCGGCGTACCGCAGCATCATGTCGTGGTAGCGCAGGACGTCGGGGCCGCCGATGTCGAAGGCGCGGTTGACGTCCGGGGGCATGGTGGCGCTGCCGACGAGGTAGCGCAGGACGTCGCCGACGGCGATGGGCTGGACGCGGGTGCCGACCCAGCGCGGGGTCACCATCACGGGGAGGCGTTCGGTGAGGTGGCGGAGCATCTCGAAGGAGGCGGAGCCGGAACCGATGACGACGGCGGCCCGCAGGACGGTGGTGGGGACGCCGGAGCCGAGCAGGATGCGGCCGACCTCGGCCCGGGAACGCAGGTGCGGGGAGAGCTCCTGCTCGGGGATGTCGGCGGGGGTGAGTCCGCCGAGGTAGACGATGCGGCGGACCCCTGCGGCGCGGGCCTCGGCGGCGAAGGTGCGGGCGGCCCGGCGGTCGGTCTCCTCGAAGTCGCGGCCCGCTCCCATGGAGTGGACGAGGTAGTAGGCGACGTCCACGCCGTCGAAGGCGGGCCGCAGGGTCGCCGCGTCGGTGACGTCGCCGCGGACCACCTCGGTCCGGTTCACCCACGGGTGGTCGCGCAGGTGGGCCGGGGTGCGGGCGAGGCAGCGGACGCGGTGGCCCGCGTCGAGGAGCGCGGGGACGAGCCGCCCTCCGATGTAGCCGCCGGCCCCGGTCACCAGGCAGAGGAGCGGCCGGGCCGCGTCGCCGCCGGCCGCCGGGGTGGGGTCGGGGCCGGACGGGGGGCGGGGGTGGTGCGTCGCCATGGGGTCTGCTCCCTTTCGTCCCCGGACGGTGGGGCGGGGTCTCGCGTGGGTGCGGTGCCCCCGGTGATTCTTCTCCCTCTCTTCCGCGCGCGCGGCCCGGGCGGATGCGCCGGACCGCCGTCCAGGGGTGTCTATAGGCTGAACGCGTGGCCAGCGAAGAAGACCGAGACACCCGCCCCGACCCGCACGACGCGCCGGGTGACCTGCAGAGCTTCGCCGTCGCGCTGCGGCGGACGCAGGGCGAGATCAACCGTCTGGTGCACGGCTTCGCCCAGGCGCAGGGGCTGCACCCCACCGACGTACAGGCGCTGGCGGTGGTCCTGGACAGCGAGGAGCCGCTGACGCCGGGGCGGCTGCGGGAGCACCTCGGACTGACCTCGGGGGCGGTGACGGCCTGTCTGGACCGGCTGGAGAGGGCCGGGCACATCCGCAGGACGCGGGAGAGCGCGGACCGGCGGGTCGTGCACGTGCGGTACGAGGACGGGGCGAGGGCGGCGGCGCGGCGGTACTTCCTGCCGCTGGCGGAGGCGACGGAACGGGCGCGGGAGCGGTTCGCCCCGGAGGAGCTGGCGGTGGCGCTGCGTTTCCTGACCGTCCTGAACGAGGAGCTCGGCGCGCTGCGCGTCCCGCGCCGCTGAACCTCCCCCGGCGCGGTGCGTCCGCTCGGCCCGCCGGGACCGTAGAAGGTGGTGCGGGGCCGTTTCTCCCGTGGTCCGGGGCGCCACGCCGGGCACGGGGGCCGCCGTGATAAAAACTCTCTCAATCATTGAGATAATGAACCGTCGAGTCACTCTCGGAGCCCTCATGCCCCGCTCGCCCCGTCCTGACCGTGCGACTCCCCCGCCCCGGACCCGGCTCCTGCTGCCCCTCGCGCTCCTCGCCGTCTGGCTGGTCGTCGGCGGCGCCCTCGGTCCCTTCGCCGGCCGGCTGGGCGAGGTCGCCACCAACGACCAGGCGGCGTTCCTGCCGCGCAGCGCCGAGTCGACCCGGGTCCTGGAGGAGCAGAAGGCCTTCCGCACTTCCGAGGCCGTCCCCGCGATCGTGGTGTGGACGGGCGACGGCGGCGGAGCACTGGAGCCCGGCGCGGCCGGCCGCGCGACCCGGGCGGTCGCCGCGCTCGCCGGCCGGCCGGAACTCGCCGGTCCCCCGTCCGTGGCCCTGCCCGCCGAGGACGGCCGGGCGCTGCGCGCGGTCGTCCCCCTGCGGCCCGGACTCGACGACGCGCTGCCCGACGCGCTCGACGAGATCCGGCGGGCGGCCGGCTCGGTGCCGGGGACCACCGTCCGGCTCGCGGGGCCCGCCGCCACCCAGGCCGACCTGTCCGGCGCGTTCTCCGGCATCGACGGCCTGCTGCTCGGCGTCGCCCTCGTCACCGTGCTCCTGATCCTGCTGGTCGTCTACCGCAGCGTGCTGCTGCCGGTGCTGATCATGCTGGGCGCGGTCTTCGCGCTCGGCCTGGCCTGCGCCCTCGTGTACGTCCTCGCCGACGCGGACCTGGTCCGCGTGGACGGCCAGGTGCAGGGCATCCTCTCCATCCTGGTGATCGGCGCCGCCACCGACTACGCCCTGCTGCTCGCGGCCCGCTACCGCGAGGAGCTCGCCACCCCCGGCGCCGACCGCTTCTCCGCGATGCGCAAGGCGCTTCGCCGCTCCGTCGAACCGATCGTCGCGAGCGCCGCCACCGTCGCCCTGGCCCTGGTGGCCCTGCTGGTCAGCGACCTCTCCAACAACCGGGCGCTCGGCCCCGTCGGCGCCATCGGCATCGTCTGCGCGGTGCTCGGCGCGCTCACCTTCCTGCCGGCGGCCCTGGTCCTCACGGGTCGCGCCGCGTACTGGCCGGCCCGTCCGGCCCCGCAGGACGCCGGTCCGGCGAAGGGCGGCCGGGCCGTCTGGGAGCGGGTGGCCGCCCTGGTCGACCGCGCGCCGCGCCGGGTGTGGGCGTTCACCCTCGCCGGCCTCCTGGCCTGCGCGGCCTTCGCGCCCGCCCTCAGCTCCCGGGGCGTGCCCTTCGACGAGATCTTCGTGAACGACGCACCGTCCGTCGCCGCCCAGGAGACGCTCGGCCGTCACTTCCCCGGCGGCGCGGGCAACCCCGCGGTGATCATCGCCGACGCCGACGCGGCCGGCGAGGTCGTCGCCGCCGCCCAGGGCGTGCCGGGCGTCGTCTCGGCCCACCCGGTGGACGGCGCGGGCCGTCCCGCGCAAGGCGCGCCGCCTGCGGTCGACGGCCGGGTACGGATCGACGCCACGCTCGCGGACGCCGCCGACAGCGACGCCGCGCGCGAGACCCTCCCCCGGCTCCGTACCGCCGTCCACGCCGTCCCCGGGGCCGACGCGCTCGTCGGCGGCACCACGGCGCAGCAGTACGACACCCAGCGCACCGCCGCGAGGGACCGCGCCGTCATCGTCCCGGTCGTCCTGGCGGTCATCCTGGTGATCCTGGTGGCCCTGCTCCGCTCCCTGGTGCTGCCGGTGCTGCTCGTCGCCACCGTGGCGCTCAACTTCGCCGCCACGCTGGGGGTCTCGGCCCTCGTCTTCGAGCACCTCCTCGGCTTCACCGGGACGGACGCGTCGGTGCCGCTGTACGGCTTCGTCTTCCTCGTCGCCCTCGGTGTCGACTACAACATCTTCCTGATGTCCCGGGTCCGCGAGGAGTCCCTCCGCCACGGCGTGGACGAGGGCGTCCGCATCGGTCTGACCGCCACCGGAGGGGTGATCACCTCGGCGGGCGTGGTCCTCGCGGCGACCTTCGCCGCGCTCGGCGTCATCCCGCTGGCCTTCCTCGTCCAGATCGCCTTCATCGTGGCGTTCGGCGTCCTCCTCGACACCCTCGTGGTCCGCTCCCTCCTGGTCCCGGCCCTGGTCCGCGACCTCGGACCGGTGGCCTGGTGGCCCGGCGCGCTGAGCCGCCGCCTCGCGCCGGGCCGCCCCGGTCCGGCCTGACGGCCCGGCGCGGCCCCCCGCTCAGCGGCGGACGGCGACCGCCGCCCGGTGGCCGGACGGCACGGTCACGTCGGTGAGGAGCCAGCCCGGCGGGGCGGAGGGGGTCGGACCTGCACCGACGTACGTGGCCGCGGGGTCGGCGCCGAGCCCCACGCCGAGCCCCTTCAGATACGCCTCCTTCCGCGTCCAGACCCGGGCGAAGGCGGCCGGGCGACGCGCCCCGTCCAGGGCGGCCAGTTCGGCGGACTCGGCCGGGTGGAGCACCTCGGCGGCCTCCGTCACCAGGTGTGGCGCCGGAACCCGTTCGATGTCCACGCCGACCGGGGTCGCCGCGACGGCGATCAGGCTCAGGCCCTCGCAGTGCGAGAGCGAGAAGTGCGGGCCGCCGTCCGCGAGGACGGGCCGGCCGTGCGCGCCGCCGCAGCAGGGGCACGGCGCCCGCTCCACCACCACGGCGCGCGGCGCGACGCCGAGGTGGGCGCCGAGCAGCCGGCGCAGCCCGACGTGCGCGCACAGATAGGTGGCGCGGTCGCCGGGCCGCCGGAACTCCTCGGCGCGGGCCAGCTCGGCCGCGTCCAGGACGAGGGGCGCGTACCGGGCGGCGGTGTCCCGGTGCGTCTCGGTGGGGACCAGCCACAACCCGGGACGGAGCGGCCGGGCCTCGGGCGGCCTGGGCACCGCCGCGGGCAGCGGCGGCAGCGGAAGCGGGGCGGGGTACGGGACGCCTGCGGGCCCGGGGGCGTACAGCGCGGGCGGGGGTGCTGGGGTCAGCGGACTCATCTCTGCCTCACACGGACGTGGCGGTGGTCTCCGGGACGGTACGGACGCGGTCGCCGGTGCTCCGGTCCGCGGCCTTCTCCGTCCCGGCGCGCAGGGCGACGGCCGCGGCGAGCGGCGAGACCAGGGCGAGGGCGGCGCACAGCAGCCAGGTGCCGGTGACGCCGAGGTGCAGCGAGACCGGGGTGAACAGGGCCAGGGACAGCGGCGCGGCTCCGATCCCGGACAGCGCGAAGGTGGACATCGCCGCGCCCATCCTGCCGTCCGGGACGGCCTGCTGATAGGCCGTCAGGAGGGCCGGGCCGTTGAGCCCGGAGAGCACGCCGACGGCGGCGGCCGTGCCGGCGAGGGCGCCCGGGGACGGGACGAGCGCCATGGCGCCCATGCCGGCGGCGAGGCCGGCGCCGGTCGGCACCAGTGTGAACGAGGCCGGCACGCGGTGGGCGAGGGCGGCGCCCAGCGCGGCCGAGGCGAGCGCGCCCGCGCTGAACGCGGCGAGGACGAGGGCGACCGCGCCGACGCCCCAGCCCCGTTCGGCGGCGCGCAGCGGCAGGGCCACCTCGGCCGGCCACAGGAAGGCCAGGTCCATGGCGAAGCAGGCGACGAACATCCACCGCAGGCGCGGGTGGGCCGCCAGGAGCCGGAAGCCGTCACCCGACCGGCGCAGCAGCGAGGGGCCCTGCGGGGCGGGCGCGGGCCGGGTCATGCCGTGCGTGACGTACGCGGCGCAGCCCAGCCACAGGACGCAGCCGGCCGCGGCGCCCGCCATGGCGAACGGCAGCCCGCCGACGAGCACCAGCCAGGCCCCGAGCGGCGAGCCGGCGAGCGGGGCGATGCGCAGCACCATGGAGAAGAGGGAGTTGGCACGCCCCAGGTGCTCCCGCGGCGCCAGTCGCGGCAGCAGGACACCGGCGGCCGGGCCGCCGAGGCCCAGCAGGACGCCGTCGGCGAGGGCGATGACGACGAGCGGCCACAGGGAGTGCGTGGTGGCGGTCACGACGGTCCCCGCCGCGAGCACGAGGACGCGGACGCCGGTGGTGCGCAGCAGCAGGGCGCGGGGGCCGAGCAGGTCGGTGAGCGCACCGCCGAAGAGGAGCAGGAGGGCGCGGGGCAGGGTGGCGGCGAGCGTCACGGCGGTGACGGCGCCCCGGCCGCCGAGCTGGACGGCGGTCCAGCTCATGGCGATGAGCAGGGCGAAGCTGCCCGCCTGGACGGCGGCCTGCCCGACGACCAGACCGACGATCCGTCGCCGGTCGACGCCGCGCTCGACGGGCGGGGTGGGCGGGGTGGGCGTTGCCATGGGGTCGGCTTTCTGTCGGAGGGCGGGCGGAGGCGCGCGGGGCGGGGCGGGGACGGTGCGGGTGGTGGCTCTCAGGGGCGGTGCTCGTGCCCGGCGGCGCGGGCTCGCCCCCTGGTCACGGTCCGGTCCGGCCCCGGGCGCGGCTCCCCGCGGCGGGGGCGGGGACCTGTCGGACGGGCGCGATGTGGGGGCGGGCGGTGGCGCGGAGGCCGGTGGTGACCGCCGCGGCCACCGCGCGGGTGGTGGCCCGGCGCAGGGTTCGGGCGGGGACGTGGCGCGGGGCGCGCAGTTCGACGTGGCCGCCGAGGTAGCCGCGGCCGGCCTCGGTGAGGGCGCGCTGGGCCGTGCGGCGGGCGGTGCCGTCGAGGCCGTACGGGAGGGTGCGCCGGTCGCCGGCCGCCGCGACGGTGATGCCGGGGACCTCCCGTACCGAGAAGCGAGCGCGGACGGCGCGCGCGGGGCGCCGGCGGCGGGCCGGGGTCACGAGGGACGTCCCGCGGTCGGGGTGGGCCACGGGTCCGGGGCCGAGTCCCGGTCCGGGGACCACAGGTCCTCGGGGGTCAGGTCGCCGGGCGTGTACGCGCCGAGGGCGCTGACGAGGAGCCGCAGTTCGAGGGCGAGGGCGTCGACGAGGCGTTCCAGGCCGTGCTCGGGGTCCTCGTCGACGGCGACGAGGGCGGCGCGGCCGAGGCCGACGGCGGTGGCGCCGAGGGCGAGGGCGCGGACGGCCCGGCCGCCTTCCCACACGCCGCCGGTGGCGAGGAGGCAGCCGTCGGGGCGGCCGACGCGCCGCAGGGTCTCGGCGAGGGGCAGGCCGACGTGGTCGAGGAAGACGCCGGGGGCCCAGCCGGTGCCGCCCTCGGCGCCGTCCACGGTGACGGCGTCGGCTCCGGCGGCCCAGGCGGTGCGGGCGGCGTGGCCGATGTCGCGGCCGGGGTGGAACTTCACCCAGGTGCGGGCGCGGGGGAAGTTGTTGCGCATGAAGCGGAGTTGCTGGCGGAGGATCTCCTCGGTGAAGGTGCCGGGGGTGGCGCAGCGCAGCCGGTGGGGGGCGGTCTCGCCGAAGACCTCCCGGACGGTGAAGCGGCGGGCGAGCTGTTCGGCCTCGGCGCGGCCGACGACGGTCATGCCGCCGAGGCCGGGTTTGGCGCCCTGGCCGGTCTTCAGCTCGAAGGCGAGGCGGCCGCTCTCCAGGAGGGGGCGGAAGGAGGGGTCGCTGTAGAGGAGGTTCCACACCTCGGAGTCGGCGTCCTCGGTGGACTGCTGGACCACGATGCCGCCGACGCCGTCGGGCGCGGCCTCCAGATAGGCCTCGACACGGGCGAGGAGCGCGGAGCGGGTGGCGTCTCCGGAGCGGCGGTAGCCGTGGACGGGGACCATGTTCTCGCCGATGACCATGGGGATGCCGAGGCGGGCGGCCTGCCGGCTCGCGTGGACGGCGAGGTCGCCGCTGCCGGCCCGGGTGGAGCCGAAGGCGGAGAGGTACACGGGCAGCCGGGCGGTGAACCCGCCGGCGCGGGTGGTGAGGTCGACGTCGCCGAACTCCGGCTCGCGGGCCAGGTCGATGAGTTTCTCCAGGCGTCGCGGCATGAAGACGGGCGGCACGATCCGCATCCGGTCGAGCGCGTCCCCGCCGGCCGGGGCGGGTGCGGGGCCGAAGAGGTGGCTGCCGTACGCGGCGGGGTCGGGGAAGACGGCGGCGGTACCGTGCCGGGCGCGGGCGCGGACCGCTTCCTCGGGGAAGCCGGGGGCGGTGAGGGCGGCGGTCACGGGGCGATCACCCCGGGGAGCTTCGGGTAGGCGCTGACCTGCCAGAGGGCGTCGAGTCCGGTGAGGAAGCGGACCAGGCGCTGGAGTCCCATGCCGAAGCCGGCGCTGGCGGGGATGCCCTCGCGGGCCTCCTTCAGGTACCAGGCGTACTTGGCGGGGTTCTCGCCGCTCTCCCGCATGCGGGTGACGAGGGTGGCGTAGTCGGCCTCGCGTTCGCTGCCGGAGACGAGTTCACCGAAGCCGTGCGGGGCGATGAGGTCGAAGTTCCGCAGGACGCCGGGGCGTTCGGGGTCCTCGCGGTCGTAGAAGCCGCGCGAGCCCTTGGGGTAGTCGTCGACGAAGAAGGGCCGGTCGCTCTCCAGGGAGAGGATGCGCTCGCCGGTCCAGTCGATCTCGCCGTCGGGGTTCTGCGGGTGGCCGAGGGACAGGAGCCGGGCGACGGCCTCCTGGTGGGTGCGGGTGTCGTACTTGCCGGCGCGGATGTCCGCGAAGTCGGCCTCGGCGCGGCCGAGTCCGGTGAGGAGCTCGGGGACGGCGGTCCACACGTGCTCGGTGACGTGGGTGAGGAGGCCGGCGGCGATCTCCTGGGCGTCCTCGCGGCTCGCGTCCGCGATCTCCACGTCGATCTGGTGGAACTCGACCAGGTGGCGGCCGGTGGTGGCGGTCTCCTCGGGCTCCACGCGGACGTTGGGGGCGATGTAGAAGAGGCGCGGGAAGCCCCGCAGGGAGGCCTGCTTGTAGAGGATGGCGCTGGTCATCAGCTTGTACGGGTGCCCGTAGTAGTCGACGTCCAGGGCCTTGGCGCCACGCCCGCCCGGGTCGGTGACGGGTCCGACGAGCGGTGGCAGCAGCTCGGTGAACCCCTCGCCGCGCAGGTGGTCGCGGGCGGCCTGGAGGACTTCCTGCTGGACGAGCATGGCGGCGCGCAGCCGGGGCGAGCGCAGGTGCTCGCCGAGCGGGGGCGGGGTGCCGGGCGCCGCGGTGTCGGTGGTGGGAGCGGGCAGGTCCATGGCGGGGCTCCTGTTCGTACGGGTCGGGTCGGGCGGGTGGTGGCGCGGGCCCGGTCGGCGGGCCGGCAGGGGGCGAGGGACGAGGGGTCGGCCGGGTGACGAGCGGGGAGAAGAGGTGACGGCCGGTCAGACGGTGAGCGGGTGGGCGTGGTGGTCCGCACGGTGGCCCGTTTCCCCGGCACCGTCCGCGCCCGTCTCCCCGGCACCGTCCGTGTCCGCTTCCCCGCCGTCGTACCGGTCGGCGACGTGGTGGAGGGCGGTGAGCAGGCCGGTCGCGGTGAGCGGGGCCGCCTCGGCGGCGGAGTCGGCGCGCAGCGGCATGGCTCCGGTGCGGGCCCAGCGGAGCCGCCCGGCCGGGTCGATGAAGCCGAGCGAGCGGCCGGGGTTGTCGGGGTGGAGGCAGAAGGGCACGTCGAGCAGGCCGCGTTCGAAGGCGGCGGGCAGGGCGCGGGAGAGGTCGGGGTGCAGGCCGAGGACGGCCTCCACGAGGGCGCGCGCCTCCTGGTACACCTCGCTGTCGGCCGCGTCCCCCGGGGTGGCCGGGGCGCCGGCGAGCGCGGCGGCCGCGGCGGCGGTCTCCAGGGCGCGGACGTTCTCGTCCACGGTCGGGATGCGGTGCGCCTCGGCGGCCGTCTTGACGATGAGCCGGCCGGCCCCGGCCCGTACCGCGAGCCGGGCGGAGGCCTCCAGGAGCCGGGTGGCGCCGCCCTCGGTGCGCGGGTGGACGCCCATGTACGTGTAGAGGACGACGTGCCGGTCGACCCCGGCCGGGAGGAATTCGGCGGCGAGCCGGTCCAGGGCGCGCAGGGCCTCCTCGTCCTGGCCGGGGTGGGTCTGCTGGGCGTAGCTCAGGGAGACGCTGCGGAGCCCGTACCGGACGAAGAACAGGCACTCCAGGACACTGGTGGCGACCAGCAGGCCCGGCGGGCAGAGCTGGCCGAGCAGGCAGCCCCCGAAGCTCTCCAGGTGCGGCGTGCTGCCGGGGCGGGCGCCGGTGACCAGCAGGTCGCAGGCGCGGACCCAGGCGGCGACGGACTCCCGGAGCGGGGTGCGGCCGTAGGGCAGGCAGTACGAGATGGGGCCGCCCTCGGTGGCGTCGAGGCCGGCGGCCGTGAGGGCCCGCACGATGGGCTCGGGGCGGGCGGAGCCGTGCCGTACCTGGACGGGGAAGTCGGCGCCGTGCAGGCCGTCGAGGACCGCGCGGGTGGTCCGCGCGGAGTGCGCGGCGATCGGGTAGCCGTTGAGGCGGGCGCCGTCGGCGACGGCGGCGCGGGCGGCGGCGAGGTCGCCGACGCGGGTGTAGCTGTCGACGGTGAGGGTGCCGGCGGTGTGGGCGGTGGCGGCCCGGGTGCGGGCGAGACCGGCCCGCATGAGGCCGGGGTCTCCGAAGCCCATGCGGGGCTGGACGACGAGCCGGCCGGCGGCGGCGGAGGCCGCCACGAAGGCGCCGAAGGACGGGGGCGTCGTCACGCCGGCACCTCCCTGCGCGTCCCGGCGGCGAGGAAGCCGCGCAGCGCGTCCAGGTCGTCCCCGAGGACGGCGTCGCAGCCGGCCTCCAGGAGGCGTGCGACGTCCTCGTCCTGGCTGCGTCCGGCCACGCCGAGCTTGCCGCCGAGGACGACCGGCAGGGCGGTGAGGGCCGGCTCGGAGCGCAGCCGGCGGACCGCGGTGAGACCGTCGCGGTAGCCGTGGCCGTTGACGCTGCTGAGCACGACCGCGTCGGGCGCGTGCCGGCGGCAGGCGTCCGTGAGCAGCTCGGCGCTCACGCAGGGGCCGAGTCCGACGACCTCGTGGCCGAGTTCCTCCAGAAAGAGCCGGAGGTACACGAGATTCCACGTATGGGAATCCGACGCGGTTCCGCTCAAGAGAATCTTCATGCCTGAAGACTAATTTTCGGCGGGTTCCGGAAGGGGAAGTCCGGGCGGCAGCAACGACCGGCACTTTCCCTCCCCCGGGTATACGACAAAGGCGCCGCGCCCCGCATGCGGATGCGGGGCGCGGCGCCTTTCCGGCGGTGTCGGCCGGCTGTCAGGCGTACTGGGCGACGAGGCTGCGCGGGCGGATGTCGCTCCAATGGGTGGTCACGTACTCCAGGGCTTCGCCCCGGTCACCGGGGCCCCAGACGCTGGTCCAGCCGGCGGGGACGGCGGCGAAGGCCGGCCACAGGGAGTGCTGTCCCTCGTCGTTGACGACGACATGGAACGTTCCCTCGGCGTTGTCGAACGGGTTGGCGGAATCGCTCATGACTGGCTCCTCATTTCCTTCTTCTGCAGGGCGGAGAGCTTCTCCGAGATGATGCTTCCGATAAAAGCGAGTGGTTCCGGTTCGGCCATCCTGAGATGGCCGCATTCCAGGGTGTGGTTCTCGACGATTCCCTCGGCGAAGGGAATCCAGGTGGCCGCGAGAGCGCCTTCCGGCTCCCCTGGGCGGCGGGCGGTGAAGAACAGCACGTCGGTGTCGGCGCGGCCGGGGACGTGCCGGGCCATGAGCCGGGCGTGGTTGTCGGAGGCGGCGACCACGGCCCGGAGTTCGGCGGGGGTGAAGCCGGCGAGCACGGGGTCCTCGCGGCGGATCCGCTCCACCGCCGCGGCGAGGTCTTCGGCGGGGGGCCGGCCGGGCCGGTCCCCCGGCTCCGGGGCGGGGCGGTCCTCGGGCGGCAGGACCGGGACGCTGCCGGGGCCGGTGTGGTGCACGTCCATCAGGGCGAGCAGTTCGACGCTCTCGCCGGCCTCGCGGAGCCGTACGGCCATGGTGTGGGCGACCAGGCCGCCGAAGGACCAGCCGAGCAGCCGGTAGGGGCCCCAGGGCTGGATCTGGCGGATGCGTTCCAGGTAGACGTCGGCCATCTCCTCGACGCTCTCCGGCCGGTGGCCCGGGTCGCTCAGGGCGCGGGCCTGGAGGGCGTAGAGCGGCTGGTCGGGACCGAGGTGCTGGGCGAGGCCCGCGTAGGCCCAGCCGACGCCGGTGCCGGGGTGGACGCAGAAGAGGGGGCGGTGGGCGCCACCCGGGCTCAGGGGCAGCAGCACGCCGAGCGCGGAGGCGGACGCCCCGGCGGCGGGGCCGTCGCCGAACGGGTCCTGGTCGCCGCCGAGGAGACCGGCGGGGGTGGGGGCGCGGAACAGGTCGCGGACGGTCCGCTCGACGCCGAGGACACCGCGCATCCGGTTGACGAGGCGGACGCCGAGCAGCGAATGCCCGCCGAGCGCGAAGAAGTTGTCGTCGACGGAGACCCGGGGCACGTCGAGGATCTCGGCGTAGAGCGCGCAGAGCACCTCCTCACGGGCGTTGCGCGGCGGGCGTCCGCCCGGCGCGGCGGCGGGCGGGCGGGGCGCGGGCAGGGCCGCACGGTCCGGTTTGCCGTTGGCGGTCAGCGGGAGGGCGTCGAGGACGACGACCGCGGCGGGCACCAGGTGGCCGGGCAGCACCCGGCGGGCCTCGGCGAGCAGTTCGGCCTCGGTGACGGTGTCACCGGCGCGCGGGACGGCGTAGGCGACGAGGCTCTTGTCGCCCGGGCGGTCCTCGCGGACCACGACGAGGGCCTGGCCGACGGCCGGGTGGGCGGCGAGGGCCCGCTCGATCTCGCCGGGTTCGATCCGGACGCCGCGCAGCTTGACCTGCCCGTCCGCCCGGCCCAGGAAGCGGAGTTCGCCGTCGGGGGTCCACAGGACGCGGTCGCCGGTGCGGTACATGCGGCTGCCGTCCGCCTCGAAGGGGTCGGGCACGAACCGTTCGGCGGTGAGGCCGGGGCGGCCCACGTAACCCCGCGCGAGGTGCCCGCCGGCGATGTACAGCTCGCCCGGCACGCCGGGCGGGACGGGGCGCAGGGTCTCGTCGAGGACGTGGCTGCGGGTGTTGTCCATGGGGCGGCCGAGGTGCAGGCCGGTGCCGCGCAGCTCGCGCTGCCGCGTGGTGAACCACTGGTTGTGGGAGGCGAAGGTGGTCTCGGTGGGGCCGTAGGAATGGACGAGAACGGTGTCCGGGCAGTGGGTGAGCACGCGCTGGACGGCGGCGGGTGAGGCGACGTCGCCGCCGGTCCAGACCTCGCGCAGGAGGCGGAGGGTGTCCAGGCCCTCGTCGGCCATGACGTGGAAGAGGCCGACGGTGAAGTAGGCGGTGGTGACGCCGTGGTCGCGGACGGTCCGGGCGGTCTCCGCGAGGTCGGTGCCGTCGCCGCGCATCAGGACGAGGCAGCCGCCGGCCAGGAGCGGGGCCCACAGCTCGAAGACGGAGGCGTCGAAGCCGGTCGCGGAGTGCACCAGCATGCGCCGGCCCGGGCCGAAGGAGAGGTCGCGGTCGGCGGCGAGCTCCACCACGTTGCGGTGGGTGACGCCGACGCCCTTCGGCCGGCCGGTGGAGCCCGAGGTGAACATCACGTACATCAGGTCGTCCTCGGAGGCGGCCCCCGCCCCGCCCGGCGCCTCGGCCACGGGCTCCGCCGCCGGCGCGTCCACGAGGAGCACCCCTACGCCCTCCGGCCGGGAGTGCGTACGGTCGGTGGCCACGAGCCGGGCGCCGGAGTCCTCCAGGAGGAGCCGGAGGCGGGCCTCGGGCAGCCGGGGGTCGAGCGGCAGGTAGGCGGCGCCGCACTTGAGGACGGCGAGCGCGGTCACGACCAGGGGGACCCCGCGGTCGAGCAGCACGCCGACGGTGTCACCCCGGACCGCGCCGGCGGCGCGGAGCCGGGCGGCCAGCGCGTCGGCGCGGGCGTCGAGTTCCCCGTACGTGACGGTCCCGGCGTCCGTGACGAGGGCGGGCGCCCCGGGGGTGCGGGCGGCGCGGCGGGCGACGAGGGCGGGGACGGTGCCCGGTTCGGTGACGACGGTGGCGGTGTCGTTGTAGGCGTCGACCAGCTGGAAGCGGTCGGTCTCGGTGAGCAGGGGCAGCTCCCCGAGGCGTACGGAGGGGTCGGCCGCGGCGGCGCGCAGGGTGCGTTCCAGATGGGCGGCGAGGAGGGCGGCGGTGGGGGCGTCGAAGAGGTCGGTGGCGTATTCGAGTCCGCCGGTGAGGCCTGCGGGCCGGCCGTCGGCGTCCCGCCGCTCGTCCAGGGCGAAGGTGAGGTCGAACTTGGTCGTGACGGTGGTCAGGAGCGCGGGCCCGTCCGCCCGGAAGAGGTCCTTCGCGGCGGCGCTGCCCGCGACGCCGCGGGTGTAGTCGTGGTGGAGCTGCACCACGACCTGGGCGAGCGGGTGGTGGGCGGTGGTGCGGGGCGGGTTGAGGTGTTCGACGACCCGGTCGAAGGGGAGTTCCTGGTGGGCGTAGGCGGCGAGGTCGGTGCGCCGGACGCGGTCGAGGAGTTCGGTGAAGGCGGGGTCGCCGGAGGTGTCGGTGCGCAGGACGAGGGTGTTGACGAAGAAGCCGACGAGTCCGCCGAGGAGTTCGTCGTCACGGCCGGCGGTCATGGTGGCGAGGGGCAGGTCGGTGCCGGCGCCGTGCCGGGTGAGGACGGCGGCGAGTGCGGCCTGCAGCACCATGAACAGGGTGGCGCCGTTGTCGCGGGCGAGGGTTTCCAGGGCCTCGTGGGTGGCGGCGTCGACGGTGATCGGGGCGCGGGCCCCGCGGTGGCTCGCCTCGGCGGGGCGGGGGCGGGCGGCGGGCAGGTCGAGGGCGGCGGGGGCGCCGGCGAGGGTCCGTTCCCAGTAGGCGCGGTGGGCGTCGGCCCCGGGGCCTTCGAGGAGCTCGTGCTGCCAGAGGGTGTAGTCGGCGTACTGGACGGGCAGCGGCTCCCACCCGGGGCCGTGGCCCTCGGCACGCGCCCGGTAGGCGGTGGCGAGGTCGGCGAGGAGCGGGCCGGTGGACCAGCCGTCGGCGGCGATGTGGTGGACGAGCAGGACGAGGACCTGCCCGGAGCCGTCGTCGGGGGTGAGGAGCGTGGCCCGCAGCGGGGTCTCCTCGGCCAGGTCGAAGACGTGGCCGGCGGCCCCGGCGGCCTCGGCGGCGAGCGACCCGGCCGGGACGGTCCGGTGGTCGAGGGCGGGGCGGACGCCGGTGAGGACCTGCTGGTGGGGTTCGCCGTCGACGGCCCGGTAGCGGGTGCGCAGCACCTCGTGCCGGTCGGAGAGATCGGTGAGGGCGGTGGCCAGGACGGCCGGGTCGAGGGATTCGGCCGGGCGCAGGACGAGCGGGATGTTGTAGGAGGCGCTGGGGCCTTCGAGGGTGTCGATGAACCAGAGCCTGCGCTGGGCCGACGAGAGGGGGAGGCGGTCGGGCCGGTCGGTGCGCGCCACGGGCCGGGTGCGGGCGGTGGGGGCGGGGGTGCCGTCGGCGCCGGGGGCGGCGGCGCGGGCGGTGATGCGGCGGGCGAGCGCGTCGGGGGTGGGGGCGAGGAGAAGGTCGCGGACCTGGACGTCGGCGCCGAGGCGGGCGCGGATCCGGTTGGCGAGCCGGACACCGCTCATGGAGTGGCCGCCGATGGTGAAGAAGCCTTCGTGGGCGCCGACGTCGTCGAGGCCGAGGACGTCGGCGAACAGGACGCGGAGGGTGTCGACGAGTTCCGTGTCGGCGGGGTCCGGCGTCTCGGGGCCTGCCGGGGCGGGTCCGGCCGCGGCGGCGCGGGTGCGCCTCTCGTCCAGGGCGCGGCGGTCGGCGGCGGGGATCAGCGTCTCGTCCCGTACCGGTGCGCCGGGGGTGTCGGCGGCGGCGCGCAGGGCGCGGTCGAGGGCGGTGAGGAGGAGCCGGGGGACGTCCTCGTCGAAGACGTCGCGGGCGTACTCCAGGGCGAGGCTCAGCCCAGCGGGGGCGCCGGCCGCGTCGCGGTGGTCGACGCAGGCGGCGGTGAGGTCGAACTTCGTGGTGGCGGGGGTGTCGTCGGTGGCGAAGCGGCCCGTCAGGTCGCCGAGGGCGAAGGCGTGCTCGTCGGGTCCCGCCGTGCGCAGGGTGAGCATCACCTGGAAGAGGGGGTGGACGCCGGGCAGGCGGGGCGGGCCCAGCCGTTCGACCAACAGGTCGAAGGGGAGCCCCTGGTGGGCGAAGGCGTCGAGGTCGGTGTCGCGGACCCGGTCGAGGAGGGTGGCGAAGGCGGGTGTGCCGGAGGTGTCCGTCGGCAGGACGACCGTGTTGACGAAGAAGCCGACGAGGTCGTCGAGGGCCTCGTCGTCGCGGCCGGCGACGGGGGTGCCGAGGGCGGTGCGGTCGCCCGCGCCGGCGGCGCGCAGCGCGAGGGCCAGGGCGGCCTGGAGGACCATGAGCACGCTGGCGTCGTGCGCCTCGGCGAGGCGGACGAGCCGGGCGTGGACGGCGGGTTCGAGGACGGTGCTCACCAGGGCGCCGGCGTGGTCGCGGGCGGCGGGCCGGGGCCGGTCGAGCGGCAGGGCGGTGACGTCGGGCAGGCCGGCGAGGGCGGTCCGCCAGTGGGCGAGGCCGCGGGCGGCGGCGGAGTCGGGGTCGCCGGGGTCGCCGAGCACGTCGTGCTGCCAGAGGGTGTAGTCGGCGTACTGGACGGGCAGCGGCTCCCACGCGGGGGCGCGGCCGGCGGCGCGGGCCGTGTAGGCGCGGGCGAGGTCGGCCATCAGGGGGCGGAGCGACCAGCCGTCCCCGGCGACGTGGTGGAGGAGGACCGCCAGGGTGGCGCCGGGCCCGTCCTCGGGAACGAAGAGGGCGACGCGCAGGGGAAGTTCGCGGGCCAGGTCGAAGGTTCCGGCTCTGAAGCGGGCGATCTCGGCGGGGAGTTCGGCGGCGGGCCGGTCGACGGTCCGCAGCCGTACGGCGCCCGCGGCGAGGACGTGCTGGTACGGCTCGTCCTCGGGGGCCAGAAGGACGGTGCGGAGGACCTCGTGCCGTTCGGTGAGGTCGGCGACGGCGGCGGCGAGGGCCGCCCGGTCGGGGGCCGCCTCCAGGTGGAGGACGATCGGCATGTTGTAGGCGGCGGAGGGACCGTCGAGCTGGTTGACCAGCCACAGGCGCCGCTGGGCGTGGGAGAGCGGCACCCGGTCCCCGGCGGGCAGCGGGTCCTCGTGGACGACGGGCAGCCGGGGGTCGGTGGTGCGCAGCACCTTGCGGTTGATCTTGCCGGAGCTGGTGCGGGGCAGGGCGACGACGACCGGGACGGCGGCCGGGACGGCCGCGGCCGGCATCCGCTCGCGCACCCAGGCGCGCAGCTCCTCGGCGCCGGTGCCGCCGTCGGT
Source organism: Streptomyces sp. NPDC012827 (assembly GCF_042900905.1). Lineage (NCBI taxonomy): Bacteria > Bacillati > Actinomycetota > Actinomycetes > Kitasatosporales > Streptomycetaceae > Streptomyces > Streptomyces sp. NPDC012827. The sequence goes on from NZ_JBIBBY010000014.1 coordinate 162,727, forward strand.
GACGGTGAAGGCGACGAGCCGCTTGACGCCGTCGGCGTCCTGCTGGGCGACGACGGCGGCCTCGCGGACGGCGGGGTGGCCGGCGAGGACGGAGTCGACGGCCGCCGGGTCGATGCGCTGGCCGCCGATCTTCACCTCGTCGTCCAGACGCCCGTGGTAGAGGATCTGCCGGTCGCCGGAGAGGCTGACGAGGTCTCCGGTGCGGTAGGCCCGTTCGCCGTCCAGCTCGGTGAAGCGGCGGGCGTTCAGTTCGGGGCGGTGGAGGTAGCCACGGGTGAGACCGCCGCCGAGCAGCCACAGCTCGCCGGCGACGACGGCGGCGCGGACACCGGCGAGGGGCCGCCCGATGGGGACAGGGCCGGTGGTGTGCCGGGTGAGGTCGGCGACGGTGGCGACGACGGTGGTCTCCGTCGGCCCGTACGCGTTGAGCAGCCGCACCGAGTCCCCGACGAGGCCGCGCCACTGGGCGATCCGCTCGGGCAGGGCGGCCTCGCCGTAGATGATGACGGTGCGCAGGCAGGCGGGGAGGCGGACGGAGCCGGTGGTGAGGACGTACACCAGTTCGTGCCAGTAGGCGGCGGGCAGGTCGAGGAGCGTGACGCCGTGCCGCGCGCAGCCGGCGAGGAGTTCGCCGACGTCGAGCATGTCGTCGGTGCGCAGGACGAGGGTGCCGCCGGCACCGAGGGTCGTGAAGATCTCCTGGATGCTGGCGTCGAAGTGCAGGGGACTGAACTGCAGGACCCGGGAGTCGGCGTCGATGCCGTAGGCCGGGGTGGCGCCGGCGATGAAGTGGGCGAGGGAGTCGTGGGCGACGACGACGCCGTTGGGGGTGCCGGTGGAGCCGGAGGTGTAGATGACGTAGGCGGCATCCTCACCGGCGCCGGGTCCGTCCAGGACGAGTTCGCCGTGGCGGGCGACCTCGGCCGGTGCGGGGGCGGTGTCGCCGCAGGCGTCCCGGAGGATGGCGGCGTTGCGGGTGTCGGGCGCCTGGATGTCGAGCGGCAGGTAGGCGGCCCCGGTGGTGAGGACGGCGAGGAGGCCCACGATCGCGTCGGTGCCGCGCGGCCGGTGGAGGGCGACGAGGCGGCCGGGTCCGGCGCCCCGGGCGGCGAGTACGGCGGCCCGGGCGCGGACGGCGGCGCCGAGTTCGGCGTAGCTCAGCCGGGCGCCGCCGTGGACGAGGGCCGTGGCCTCGGGGCGGGTCCGCTCCTGCCGGGCGATCAGGTCGAGCACGGGCGGGGCGGTGGCGGGAGAGGGTCCGCCGTCGAGCAGGTCGTCCGTTCTGGGGGTCATGCCGAGTTCCTCCGGTAAGGGGCAGAGAGACCGGGGCGAACGGTTCCTCTCGCCTCCGTGCCCTCCACGCTAGGGGCGGGCCGGGGCCGTCCGGGGCAGGAGACGCGGCAGCTCCGGGCGGCAGAAGGAGCCGCCCGGAGCTGCCGGTCGCGGGTGCGGAGGGGGTACGGGTCAGGGGGCACGGCGTGCGCCGGCGTGGGTGCGGCGGGCGAGGGCGGGGGCCCGGCCGGGGGCGCCCGGGGACGGCGTACGGGAGGCGTCGCGCGCCCCGGGCGTCTCCCCTGCCGCGTCGGCGAGGCGGCGGGCGAGCGTGGCGGCCGTCGGGTTGCGGAAGACGTCCTTGAGGGTGAGGTCCTGGCCGAACTCGCCGCGGATGCGGTTGAGGAGCCGTACGGCGAGGAGCGAATGGCCGCCGTTCTTGAAGAAGTTGTCGTCCCGGCCGACGGCCCGCCCGCCGAGCACGTCCCGGAAGAGCGCGAGGAGCCGTTCCTCCCGGGCGTCGGCGGGCGCGGTGATCTCCGTGTCCCGCGCCGGCCCTCGGAGGGCGCCGGTGTCGACGGTGACGCGGACGGGGGTGAGGTACTCGGGCAGCCGCCGCGCCGCCCAGGTCAGCAGCTCCGCCTCGGTGGTACGTGCGCCGGGCGCGCGGGTGACGGTGGCGTGCAGGCGGTCGTCGTGGACCTCCAGGCTCGCCCCGGTCACCGCCGGGTGGGCGAGGAGGGTCTCCTCGACGCGGCCCGGTTCCACAGGGTAGCCGCCCGCGGTGAGCGTGGCGACGGGCCGCAGGGTGCCGTCGGTGGCGACGTACGCCCGCCGGCCGGTGGCGCGAGGGGTGCCGTCCGGGTCCGTGCTGTGCAGTGCGCCGGGCACGCGCACGGGGGCGGGGCGGCCCCGCTCGTCGAGCACGGTCGACCCGCCGCCGGGCGCCGCCGTGCCGTGCGGGTGGCCGGTGGGCGGGACGTCGGCGTACACGGGCTCGGAGAGGGCGCAGCCCGGGTCGGCGGCGAAGGCGTCGAGGGTCTCGGTCAGGCGCCGGGCGAGGAGCCGGGCGGTGTCCGGGTCGTAGAGGGCGGTGGCGTACTCCAGGGCGCCGCGCAGCCCGCCGGGGCCGCCGTCGGCGTCGGTCAGCTCGGTGAGGGCGAAGGTGAGGTCGCTCTTGGCGCCGGTGCCGGTGAAGGGGACCGGCTCGCCGTCGAGGACGGACGGGGTACGCCGGGCGGCCGGGCCGCCGGCCGCGTGGACCTGGAGCATCACCTGGACGAGCGGCGCGTGCGCGGCGGAGCGGTGCGGGCTGAGGTGCTCGACGAGCCGGTCGAAGGGCAGGTCCTGGTGGCTGTAGGCGGCGAGCCCGGCGTCGCGGACCCGGCGCACGAGGTCCGTGAAGGCGGGGTCACCGGAGGTGTCGGTGCGCAGCACCAGGGTGTTGATGAAGAAGCCGACGAGCGGGTCCAGGGCGTGGTCGGTGCGCCCGGCGACGGTGGTGCCGAGGGCGATGTCCGTGCCGGCGCCGTGCCGGGTGAGGAGGGCGGCGAGGGCGGCCTGCACGACCATGAAGAGGGTGGCGCCCTGGGCGCGGGCGCAGCGCAGCAGGGCGCGGTGGGTGGCGGCGCCGACCTCGAAGGTGGTGACGGCGCCGGCGCCGTCGCTCTCCGGGGGCCTGGGCCGGTCGGTGGGCAGGGCGAGCAGCGGCGGCATGCCGTCGAGCGCGCCGCGCCAGTGGGCGAGCTGCTCGGCGGCGACGCCGTGGGGCCCGTCGAGGAGTTCGCGCTGCCAGAGGGTGTAGTCGGTGTACTGGACGGGGAGCGGCTGCCAGTCGGGGGCGCGGCCCCCGACGCGGGCGCGGTAGGCGGTGTCGAGGTCGGCGAGCAGGCAGGACGTGGACCAGCCGTCGCCCGCGATGTGGTGGACGAGCAGGACGAGGGTCTGGGGGGCGGGGGCGCCGGCGGTGCGGGTGGTGCCGGGGGCGCCGGGGATGCCGGCGGTCGCGGTGGCACCCGGCGTACCGGTGGGTCCGGTGGTCACGGCGGTCCCGGTGGTGCCCGGCGCCCCGGTGGTCCCGGCGGTCCCGGTCCGATCGGCCGGCCCCGTGGCCCCGGCGGCCGCCGTCGTCCCGGCCGTTCCGGCCGTCGCCCCGGTGTCGGTGACGAGCGTGGCCCGGAAGGGCGGCTCCGCGGCGAGGTCGAAGACGTACCCCGCGGCCGCGTCGACCGCCGCCCGTACCGCCTCCGCTCCCCCGGCGCGTACCAGGTCGAGGACGGGCGCCCGGTCCTCGTCCAGCACGACCTGGTACGGCTCGCCGTCCGCCGAGCGGTGGACGGTGCGCAGCACCTCGTGCCGGCGGGAGACGTCGGCGAGCGCGGCGGCCAGGACGGCCGGGTCGAGGGGCCGGCGGAGCCGGATGACGACCGGGATGTTGTAGGTGGCGCCGGGTCCTTCGAGCCGGTCCACGAACCACAGGCGCCGCTGCGCGGCGGAGAGCGGGAGCCGGGCCGGGCGGAGGGCGGCGGGCACGGGGCGCAGCGCGGGCCGCGCGGGTCCGGCGCCCCGCTCGTCGAGGCGGCGCAGCAGCTGCCGGGGGCTCGGGGCGAGGAAGACGTCGCGGATGGCGGCCTGGAGGCCGAGCGCCGCGCGCACCCGGTTCGTCAGCTTGCCCGCGAGCAGCGAATGGCCGCCCAGCTTGAAGAAGTTGTCGTCGGGGAGGACGTCGTCGCGGTCGAGCACCGCGGCGAAGAGGCCCCGGAGGATCTCCTCGCGGGGGTCGGCGGCGGGCGTGCCCTCCGGCCGGCCGCCGCCGGACGCACCGGCGGCGGCGCGCGCCTTCTCCGCCTCGGCGCGGGCGGCGGCGAGGGCCTCGTGGCGGCCGTCGAGCGCGCGCCGCTCCTCGTCCGTGGCCGGGGCGGCCGCGCTCACGGGCGTGTCGCCGGGGTGCCGGGCGAAGGCCGTGAGGGCGCGGCGGAAGAGGCGGAGGAGGAGGCGGGCGGTGTCCTCGTCGTACAGGTCGGTCGCGTACTGCAGGGCGAGGAGCAGGCCGCCGGGTTCGCCGCCGGTGCCGGTCCGCTCCTGGCAGTGGAAGCTCAGGTCGAACTTGGCGGTGGCGAGGTCGGTGTCGGCCGGCACGGCCGGGATGCCGCCGATCTCCGTCCGCGTCTCCTGCCTGGCCCCGGTGGCGAGCATGACCTGGAAGAACGGGTGACGGCCGAGGGAGCGTTCGGGGTTGAGGTCCTCCACGAGGAGGTCGAACGGCAGGTCCTCGTGGGCGAAGGCCGCCAGGTCCGCCTCCCGCACCCGGCCCACGAGCCCGGCGAGAGTGGGTTCCCCGGAGAGGTCGGTGCGCAGGGCGAGCGTGTTGACGAAGAAGCCGACCAGGTCGTGGAGCGCCTCCTCGGGCCGGCCGGCGACGGGGGTGCCCACCACGAGGTCGGGGCCCGCGCCGGCCGCGCGCAGCGCGAGCGCCAGCGCGGCCCGTACGACCATGAAGAACGTGGCCCGTTCGGCGCGCGCCACCGCGGTCAGCGCCCGGTGGGCCGCCGCGTCCAGTTCGTCGGTGACGCTCGCGCCCCGGTGGGTCGGTTCGGTGGGCCGGGGCCGGTCGGCGGGCAGCCGGGTCTCGGCCGGGATGCCGTCGAGGGCGGCACGCCAGTGGGCGAGCTGTTCGTGGGCGGTGCTGCCGGGGTCCCGCGGGTCGCCGAGCATGTCCCGCTGCCACAGCGCGTAGTCGGCGTACTGGACGGGCAGCGGCTCCCAGTCAGGGGTCCGGCCGCCGGCCCGGGCCCGGCAGGCGGTGTCGAGGTCGCGCAGGAGGAGCCCGGCGGACCAGCCGTCGGTGGCGATGTGGTGGACGGCCAGGACGAGGACGGCCGGGTCCTCGCCGGGGGTGGTGAAGAGGGCGGCGCGCAGCGGGAGTTCGCGGGTGATGTCGATCGGCCGGCGGGCGAACTCCGCCGCCCGCTCGTCCGTCTCCCCGGCCGCGCACTCCACGGTCCGCAGGCGCACGTCGGGATCGGTGACGACGCGCTGGTACGGCTCCCCGTCCACCGCCGGGTACACGGTGCGCAGCACCTCGTGCCGCTCCACCACGTCCCGTACCGAGGCCTCCAGGACGGCCGGGTCCGGCCGCGTCGCCAGCCGGAGCACCACGGGCGCGTTGTAGGCCGGGGAGGAGCCCTCCAGCCGGTTCAGGAACCACAGACGCCGCTGGGCGTAGGACAGGGGGATCACGGGTGCTGCCTCTCGTGAGTGGCGGGGCGGGTGGGGTGGGGCCGGTGGCGGGGACCGCCCCGGTGCGGCCGGCGGTCAGGCGTCCCGCGCGGCCGTCAGCTCCTCGATGCGGGCGGCGAGGTCGCGCAGCCGGGGGTGGGCGTAGACGGCCTTGACGGGCAGGGCGACGGAGAGTTCGGCGCGGACCCGGGAGACCAGCTTGATGGCGAGGAGGGAGTGTCCCCCGAGTTTGAAGAAGTTGTCGTCGGGGCCGATGGAGTCGGCGCCCAGGACCTGCGTCCAGACACGGGCGATGAGTTCCTCGGCGGGCCCGCGCAGACCGGTGCCGCCCGTGGGGGCGGCGGCGTCCCGGGCCACCGCCGGGGTGCCGGCGCGGGTGGGCAGGGCGGAGCGGTCGAGCTTGCCGCTGGGGGTGGTGGCGAAGCGGTCCACCGCGACGAAGGCCGAGGGCAGCATGTAGGCGGGCAGGGTGGCGGCGAGGGCGGTGCGCAGGGCTCCGGCGTCGCCGCCGCGGTGGTAGGCGAGGAGGGCGGGGCTGCCGCCGGCGTCCTCGCCGAGGATCACGGCGGCCTCGGCGACGCCGTCCTGCCGGGTGAGGACCGCCTCGATCTCGGGGAGTTCGATGCGGTGACCGCGCAGCTTGATCTGTCCGTCGGCGCGCCCGAGGTGGGCGAGCCGGCCGTCCGGCAGGAGGCGGCAGCGGTCGCCGGTGCGGTACATGCGGGAGCCGGCGGCGCCGGCCGGGTCGGCGACGAAGCGCTCGGCGGTGAGGGCCGGCCGGTTGCGGTAGCCGCGGCCCACGCGCGGGCCCGACAGGTACAGTTCGCCGGCCTCGCCGGGGCTCACCGGGGCGAGGTCCTCGCCGAGGAGCCGCATCCGCAGGCCGGGCAGGACGGTGCCGATGTGCGGCTCGCCGGGCCGGTCGATCCAGCCGGCGGTGGCGTCGACGGTGCACTCGGTCGGCCCGTACACGTTGAGGGCGCGCAGGATCCCGGCGCCGTGGGCGGCGGCGAGCCGGTCCCAGAGCGCGGGGCCGATGGCCTCGCCGCCGACGAGCAGGGTCAGCGGGCGGGGGCCGCCGGCGGGGGTGAGGAGGTCGAGGAGGGGGTCGGCGTGCGAGGGGGTGATGTCGAGGTCGGTGAGTGCCTGGGCGTCGACGAACGCGGCGAGGAGCGCCGGGTCGCGGCGGGTCTCCTCGTCGATCATGACGAGGGTGTCGCCGCGGCAGAGCCGTACCCACTGCTGCACGGAGGCGTCGAAGGACGGTGAGGCGTTCCAGCCGACGCGGCGGGCCTCGCCGGTGGCGGCACCGGCCCCCTCCAGTTCGGCGAGGAGGAGGGAGGCGGCGGCCCGGCCGATCTCGACGCCCTTGGGGCGGCCGGTGGAGCCGGAGGTGTAGATGACGTAGGCGAGGGTGCCGGCCGTGACGGGGGCCGGGCGGTACGGGGCGGGGCCGGCGGCGCCGGCCGGGACGGGTGCGGTCAGCTCGGCGAGCGTGACGGTACGGATCCCGGGGGCGGCCGGGAGGTCGCCCGCGCCGTCCGTGACGACCAGGTCGGCGCCGGAGTCCTCCAGGAGGTAGCGGCGGCGTTCGGCCGGCAGGGCCGGGTCGACGGGCAGGTAGGCGGCGCCGGCGGTGAGCGTGCCGATGAGCGCGGTGACCAGCCCGGCACCGCGGGGCAGGCAGAGCGCGACGACGCTCTCGGGTCCGGCGCCGAGGGAGGTGAGCCGGGCGGCGACGCCGGCGGCTTCGGCGCGCAGCTCGTCGAAGGTGAGGTCGCGGTCGGCGGCGACCACGGCCGTACGCCCGCCCGGGGCGGTGGCGAGCCGGGCGAGGAGGTCGGCGTGGCCGGTGCCCGTGGCGCAGGCGGCGCAGGTGCACCCGGGGGCGGCGGAGGCGGCGCCGGCTCCGGACGCGGGGAGGGGGGCGGTGGCGGGTTCGGGGAGGACGGCGGTCATGGCGCGGCTCACATTCCGTACGGGGTGGCGGAGGGGGCGACGGTGGGGGCGCAGTCGGACAGCGGCACGGGCTCGCCCATGGCGACGAGGATCTTGCGGGCACCGGTGTACGCCTCGCGTCCGTGGGCGCAGAGGATGTTGTCCACGAGCATCAGATCGCCGGCCTGCCAGGTCTCGCGCACGGTCACGGCCTGGTAGGCGTCGTTGACGGCGTCGACCTCGGCGTCGGTGAGGACGGTGCCGTCGCCGAGCCGGGTGTCGAAGGGCAGGCCGTCGGCGCCGAAGGTCTCGGTGAGGACCTCGCGGACGTCCTCGTCCAGGCTGCGGGCGTTCCAGAAGGCGAAGTGGTTGAACCAGACCCGCTCGCCGGTGACCGGGTGGGTGACGACGGCGGAGCGGAGCTGGCGGGTCCGCAGGGTGTCCTCGTCCAGCCACTCGTAGCCGATGGAGTGCGCGTCGCAGTACTCCTCGGCACCCGCCGGCGCGTCCGAGGAGAACGCCTTGCGCCACGGCATGCCCGCGAGGTCGGAGTAGTTGCGGACGAGGAGCCAGCCGGCCTTCTCGAAGCGGGCGACGAGCTCGGGCGGCAGCAGGGCGAGTGCCCGGCGCATGTCACCGACGGTGGTGGCGCCGCCGGTCTCGGGGGCGGTGACGCAGCCGAACAGCAGCACGCCGGGGAAGTCGAGGGTGTAGCTGTTCTCGTTGTGGAGGCGGATCGGCTGGGCGGCCGGCAGGTCGGTGGAGGAGAAGACGCCCTCGCCGAAGTCGGTGCGCGGGGTGGCCTTCTCCTTGTAGCCGGCTCGCTCGGCGATGAGCGCGTCGCGGGCCTCCGCGAAGGTGGCGGCGTCCGTGACCGGCAGGCCGCGCAGCATGACCGCCCCGGAGCGGTGGAGTTCGGCCTGGATCGCCGGGCGGTGCGCGGACAGCCAGGCGGTGGCCTCGGCCATGGTGGCCTGGCGGGGCACGTGGACGACGGCGGGCTTGCCGGGCTCACGGACGACGGCGAGTCCGTCGGTGGCGGGGGCCTGGGCCGGGGCCGGGCGGGGAGCGAAGGTGGTCATGGCGGGTTCCTCGTCTTCGGTGGGAGGAGGGGCGGTGGGCAGGAGGCGTGGGGCGGGCCGTGCTCAGGCGGTGGCGGCCCGGGTGGGGGCGCGGAAGGCTTCGAGGACCGGGTTCAGGCGGGCGAAGAAGCCGGGGAGGTCCTGCTGGAAGTAGAAGTGGTCGCCGGGAAGGACCTCAGGGGTCACCTCGTGCCCGGCCACCAGGGCCCAGCCGCCGAGCATGCCGACCGGGACGATCGGGTCGGCATCCCCGCCGAGGACGGCGACCGGGCAGTCGAGCCGCACGTCGGGGGCGGTGCAGCGGTAGGCGTCGTCGATGGCGAAGTCGGCGCGGATGGACGGCAGGACGATCTCGCGGAGTTCCGGGTCGTCGAGGATGCCGTCGTCGGTGCCGCCGCGCTCCTTGATGGCGGCGACCAGCTCGTCGTCGTCCAGCCGCTCGGGGTGCACCGGGGCCTGGTTGGGCAGGACGGGCGCCCGGCAGGCGGAGGCGACGAGCCCGTACGGGGTGCGGCCGGCGGCCTGGAGGGCCCTGGTCACCTCGAAGGCGACGAGGGAGCCCATGCTGTGCCCGAGCACGACCAGGGGGCCCGCGTCGGCCGGCAGGGCCTCGACCACGGGCAGCGCCAGGTCGTCCACGGAGCCGGGCAGGTCCTCGGAGAAGCGGGCGCCCCGGCCCGGGTACTGCCCGATGAGCAGGCGGACGTCGGCGGGCAGGTGCTCGCGCCAGGCGCTGTACGCGTGGGCGTTGCCGCCGGCGTGCGGCAGGACGAGCAGCGAGAGGCGGTGGGGGCCGTCGCCGGGCAGGTCCCAGACGACGTCCTCGGGGGCGGGCGTGAAGGGGGAGGCGCTCATGAGCTGATCCGATCTGTCTCGGTACGGCGGCGGAGGGCCGGGCGGGCCTTCCGGGGCGCCGGAGCGGTGGTGAGGGTGTCGATGTGCGCGGCGAGCCGGGCGGGGGTGGGGTGCTGGAAGACGTCGCGCACGGTGAGGCGGACGTCGAGTGCGGCGGCGATGTGATTCGTGAGGCGGGCGGCGAGGAGGGAGTGGCCGCCGAGGGCGAAGAAGTCGTCGTCGATGGTGAGTTCGGTGTCGGGGGGTGTGTCGAGGGTGCGGCCGAGGAGGCCGAGCAGCGTCTCCTCCAGCACGGTCCTGGGGGCACGTCCGCCGGTGGTGACGGTGGCGGGGGCGGGCAGGGCCCGCTTGTCGATCTTCCCGTTCGGGGTCAGCGGCAGCCGGTCCAGAACCGTCACATGGGTCGGGACGAGATGCTCGGGCAGCCGGTCCGCCACATGCCGGCGGACCACATCGGGGGAGACAGCGGTACCGGTGACCAGGTAGGCGGCGAGCCGGTCCTGGTGGAAGGTCACGACGGCCTGCGTCACGTCCGGGTGGGTCAACAGCGCGGCCTCGGTCTCCCCCGGCTCGACCCGGGACCCCCGGATCTTGATCTGATCGTCCACCCGCCCCTCGTAGACCAGCCGCCCCTCCCGGTCGAAGCGGGCCAGATCACCCGTCCGGTAGAGACGA
>NZ_JBIBBY010000015.1:0-102538 GCF_042900905.1 Streptomyces sp. NPDC012827
CTGCTCCGCAGACACGACGCGACGACCCTACGGGTCGTCAACTCGGGCGCTCCGCGCCCGAGTTGGGAATTGCTCCGCAATTCCTGCGGGAACCTACTCCGCAGTTTCCCTTTTCGGGGGATCGCTCCGCGATCCCCCGCTTGAATTCGCTCCGCGAATTCAAGAAAAGCGGCTGGCTAGGGGGCGGGGGCTCTCTGGATTTGCGTGGAACTGGTAATCCCCCGGCCCGGCCTCGGTGTTACCCGGCCTGCGCTCGCCGCCACTGCACTTCCTCGGCGGTCATCGGGGCCTGGATGCTGTACACGTCACCGACCCGCAGATTGGCCGGCGTGCTGTACTCGCCGTAGGTGCCGACGACGGAGACGGCCACATGGGAATCGGGCTGCCAGAACGTACGCACATGCGGGGCATTCGCCGGGGTTTCCGGGATTTCCACCAGGGGGACGCCGCGCCGTACCAACAGACGTTGCAGCTTGTCGAACCGAAGCCGGGGAGTGAACCGCCCGTACCGGGTACGAAACGCGTCGTTGACAAGGGTGCGGTCCCGGTACGCGAGCCGGTGCACCTGCACGGTGAAGTGGTGGCCCGACCAGGGATGGTCGGCGGAAGCACGGTCCCAGTAGAACTCGGCAAGCCCGTAGTCACGGCACATGCTGCGGCCGTCGACGGTTTTCTCGGCGAAGTCCGACCCAAGAACCGTGGTGACGTGACCGGGAGAATCCGCAGGGCCCACGCCCAGCAAGGTACCGGTGGTGACGACATCCACATAGAAAGCCAGAGAATACGGAGTCACGGACAATCCTCAATGCGGTGTAATCCAACGCAATGCGGAGGGACATCCCCACCATGGGCGCCCACCACCCCCGCCCACCCGCACGAAAACCCGCCAGGCCCCCATCGACCCGGCAAAAATTCTACTCCGCCCCAGCCGCTTCACGCCCCCACAACCCACGCCTCGCCAGACTCGCCCATTTCACGCACCGAACATCACCAGTTCAAGCAACCTCTTGGAGCCGATCCGAGCCAGTACGACTCACCTCTGGGCCCCTGAAAGTCAGGTGTAGACCTCCGTCCGACGCCCCGTCATCTCCTGATGCAGCGGTTCCCTGGCTGGAAGGCCGGCGCCCGTGCCACCCACCCCGCACAGCGAGGGGATCGAGGACGCCGGCCCGTTTCTCGTTCCAGCCCCAGACGGCCACCCGAGCGTGACCGCCGTGCTCCCATCATCGGCGCCGCCGCCATCGCATCAGCGTGGCCGCCAGATCCGGGAGCGCGCGGACGACGGCGACGACGTCGGAGCGGTGGGCCCGCAGGATCGCGGTGACGCTCACGATGGTGGCGCTGAGGATCGCGAGGGCGAGCAGGACGAGCACGGCAGCGGTATAGGGGTCGATGGGCATGAGTGTCCTCCTGATGGTCGAGAAAAAGTCCTCCCGTCCCCGACAACCGGGGAACGGTGGACCGCAGGTTGGAGGACCGGGGGGTTAGCCCCGCAAGAGCCGCTGGAGCCGTCCTCCACCCCTTCCGGGGCCTCGGCCCTGCCCGGACAGCAAGAGGGGTTTTACGGCCGTAAAACCGGTGGAACGGCCGACGTGTATACCGCGGTACACACACGGCGGCGGCCTATGGAGCGCGGCATATGGGGGTGCTCCAGGCGTTGTTGGTAGGACCCGGCCCGGGCACCACCTTTTGGTCAAGTGGAGGACAAGGGGGAGACCATTGATCACCACCTCCTGGTGCTCGATGCCTATAACGGCGTTATACCCGGCCGGCTAGCGCCGAGGACGCAGCCCCGGGAGCGGCTGCCGCCGCCCCGCACCGCCCTGACGGGCCGCCTCGTGTACACGCGTGCGCCCGTGCATGACGCGCGCGCGAGGCCCCGACACAGCCCGTAAACCGCCCCAGACTGTCCCGGAGCCCGGGGCGAACTCCCCAATGACCGCCGGGCGCCCCTCATACGGACGCACAGCGGGGGAGAGAGAACCGCCGGCAGCGCGGGGAAGGGCCCGGAGCGGCCTGACGGGTGAGTCCGGGGCGCGGAGCACCGGAGGGGAGGACGCGGAGCGTCGGCCCCTGCCCGGACGGCCCGGCCGAGCGGTCCGGCGCTAAGCGGCGGGCGCGGCCCGTACGGACGGCGCCGGCCCCCACGGGCGGGAGAGCGCGGAGCGCTCGCCCCGGGGCGCGGAGCGGCCCGGGCACGCCCTGGGCGGCGGGACGACGGGCCCCGGCCCCGGCCCCGGCAAGAGACTCTGCGGCGCGCCCCAGCAGCCCGCAGACGCTCCCCCCGCCCCTTCCCCCGACCTTATGGTCGCCGCCCGGCCCGTGGCGGCCCTCTACGGCCCCTCTTGGGGGCCCCTGGAGCGCACCCTGATCCCCGTTGCTCTCAGGGGCGGGCAGGGGTATCTGGGACCGTCCTGCGGCCCCGGACGTCCTCCACGGCTGCGCCCGGGCGGGGCAGTCGTTCCGGTGCCCGTATGACCGTTCCGCGCTGCGTCCCCGTGCCCCCGTACCGAGGCATCCGCCGGGACCGGCGCCGGGGTCCGCTTCTACTTTTGGGCCCTCATGTGAGGGCCCGTTTATGAAACTTGCCCAGCTCACCGCGCGGTCCGGCCGCCGTGCGCACGCTCTCCGGGTGCTCACCGTCCGGCCGTGCGGTGCCCGAGGGGAACGTACGGTCCGCGCTGCCCGGCCCCGGCCCCGTACCCGTTTGGAAATCATGGTTTCCACTTCGCTCGAACCGTCCATCCGCCCGTCGAACGCCGCTGCACGCCTGCTGCGCCCCCGTCCCGTGGTTTTTTCACGAGAACGGGCAGCAGCTGTTCATCGCTTCGGGAGGCACCGCCATCAGCGACTGTTCGATTCCCTGCCACCCGTCTATAGGTTGAATTCGTGGCTCCAAACGGCAGTGCCAGGAAGCACCCGCGTGCCGGGTGACGGAGGCTGGCTGCTATGTCCCACCACCTCAGCGGGCCCAACCTGCGGCCCCCATGGACGACGGCCGTCTCGACATGACCGACCTGTTCGCGTTCACGGCGGACGGCGACCGCACCGTTCTGATCATGAATGCGAATCCGGTCGCGCCTACGATGGGCGACTCCTACCACCCCGACGCGGTCTACCGCATCAACGTCGACACCGACGGCGACCACCAGGCCGACGTGGCCTTCAGCTTCGTCTTCTCCGAGCACCGGAACGGGCGTCAGACGTTCACGCTCTACCGGGCGGACGGCGAGCAGGCACGGTCGCACGAGGCGGGTGGCCACGAGGTCGTCACCGACGAGCCGGTCGCCTTCGGCCCAGAGCCCGAGATCATCGTCTCGGGTCCATCAACGCGAACATCGCCCCGCACAGCGACCTCCTGCCGGAGTTCCCCTACCTCGGCACGCCTCATCCGGCTCCAACCGCCTGAACGAGGGCCCGCGCACGACGATCGGCCGGGCGGCGGGAGTCCGTGGCAGCGTCCGTGGGCTCCCGTCCACGAGACACATCGCACGCGGAGGCTGTCTGACTCCGCGCTGGCCGTTGTTGATCAGGGCTGCTTGCTGCCCTCCCTGGCAGCAGTTCGAATTCCATAGCCATCCGAGTGCCTCCCAAAGTTGTGAGCAGTTGCTGTCCCTTCTCGTGAACAGAGCCAGTCCCGGCCCCCCGGATGCCGGGAGGAACGGCGAAGGCCTCCAGGGGGCCGGGGGCGGCTCCCTGGAGGCCTTCGCGGGCGCGGGCGCCGGGTCAGGTGGTGAGGGCGGCGAGGAGGTCGGCAGGGGCCGGGTGGGTCTGTCCGAGGAGGGGGTGGGTGTCGGGGGAGGTGTAGGGGTGGCGTCGGCGGCCGGCGGTGCGCCACCCCGTCTCTTCCTCCCACACCAGCGCGGGCACAGGGGCGTCGGGCGGGAGGAAGAGGGCTGCGCGCAGGGTGTCGCCGGTCTGTTCGACGGCTACCGGCTCCGGGGCGGGGCGGAGACCGGCTCCTGGGCGACGGTCTGGAGGTAGCCGGCGGCGTCGCGCGCAGTTCGGGTGGGGGCCGTGCCCGGCCGGCTCTCACAGCGGGCGGGCGAGCCCGGTCCCGTCGCAGTGGAAGCAGCGGCCGCCTCCCGGCGTGCTGCGGGCACCGATGGTGCCGGCGGCGTGCCGGAAGAGCCGGGTGAGGCCGGCGGACGCGCGCCGCGTGGACCGGGATGTCCTGGCGTCTGCTGAGGGTGGTCTCCAGGGCGATGCCGGGCCCGGTGAAGTGAGCGTGGGGGAGGTCACCGGTCATCGCGCGGAGCGTGTCGTTCGCCTCGTGCATCGTCTCCCGTGCCGGTCAGCTGCATCCGGGCCGCGAGGATGGTGTCGGCGGCCGCGGTGGAGGGCAGCAGGCCGACCGGGCGGGTGAGCGGTCTCGACGCGGTCGCATCGGAGTGGGGCGCGCACCACGGGGGCGTCCATCGTCACCCGGCGTACCGGAGTGGGCTCCTACCCCGGTGGAGCCCACCGAGTTGCACGACGCTTCTGTGCCTGTCTAGTTCGACATCCCTGGCCAGCCGCAGGAGCGTCGATGGTGTCAGTCGCCTTGGCCGTACAGCCCGGCCAGCTCGGATCCGCCGGCCCAGTGGATGTTCGTGATCTTGTTGAGCGTGTTCGGGTCGCTCACGTACGGCTCGGCTCCGCTCTCGAAGAGCGCCCAGACGTGCTCGTTGCCGTCGGAGTTGCCGTACGCCAGGCCCTCCATCATCGAAGGGGCGCGCATGCAGAAAGCCGTCCCGTCGGTGATGTCCGTCTCGTAGGACGTGGGTCGCACCCAGACGTTGCTGCGGTTGTGGCGGCCGAACGACGTGGCAAAGATGTACTTGTCGCCCACGACCGCCATGCCCTGGGTCTTCGCCGGCACCCAGCGCTTCTTGCCGGTGTACGTCAGCGCACCGGTGCTGCTCGTCGAGTACTGCCACATGCTTTCGTGGCTCGTGTCGGAGAAGTCGCCGGTCCACAAGGTGGTGCCCTCGCCACCGCCGAGTCCGAGGAACGAACCCTTGCCAGCGATGTCCTGCGTACCCTTCGGCTGGATCACGTTGTTTGTGTTGGCGCCCGCCAGCTCCGCACGCACGGTGGCGGTCGACCAGTACTTCACGCCGCCCTCGCCGCTGACGTACACGTGACCGCCGGTCACGACTATGCCGCCCGCGTGGGTGTTGGGGATCAGCATGTGACCAAGGCTCTCGCCCCGGCGTGGGCCGCTCAGGGCGATGCCCCAGATCGCGCTCGCGCCGTCACCGCTCGAGTGGTACGCCGAGATCAGCAGGACGTCTTCGCTCGTCCCGTCCCAGTCGTTCCAATACGCCAGACCCTGCGGGATGAAGCCGCCGCTGTACAGACCCTGCGGCACGGCCACACTGTTGTGGAACGTGCTGTCGTACGTCTCGCTGGCGGACGGCCCGGGGTAGAAGTCCTGGGTCCCCGTCGTCGTACGGCAGTTGGCATCATCGGCCAATGTCGATGCCGCTGCCAGAGTCGGTGTCGATGCCAGTGCCGATGCCGATGCCGATGCCGATGCCGACTGTGCGGGGGCGGTCATGACGGCACCACCAGCCACTAGCGCGGCGATCGCGATGGACATCGTGATTCGGGTGGGCAGCATGTTGATTCCCCTTTGGGGTCGCGGGCGTGGAGGTACTTGGGCGTGCTTGATCGCGCGTGTGGTGCGTTCCCGCAAGCTAGATCCAACCGTACATTCGTTCGCGTATTGTCTAGTGCGTTGGCCACGAACGTTGACCGGGTCTGGCGATGTGTCCGTGCATGTTCGTGGTGTCGGGACAAGGCCGTCAGGGCTCTCGGCGGATGGTTGTTTTTCTTCACACCAAACTCAACTGCTGTCGGATAACCGCCAGTTGCGCCCCGTCAGCACGGCCGGCCGACGGGTGTTGCGTCGGTCCGGCACCGGTTCCGGTCGTGACGGTGTGGCCGGGGCCGTGCGCGCTTCCGCATCGGACGGGCGGCCACCGGTTGGGTCAGCGAGCCGCAAGCTCCTGTGGAAGAGACGGCGAGAGCGCATCGCACAGCTGTTGGACGTAGGCCAGGGCGGCGAGCTGCGAGGCGCTGGCTTCGTTCACTTCGAGGGGCAGCGTTTGTCCAGCGGGCTGGGAGGCAGTCGGCTATCCGCGTGCCCGCTGGTGTTCACGGCAGATGACGTCACTCTCAACTTCGCGGCTCGTCCTCTCCATGCGGGTAGTCGGGCGTCGGCGGCGAGGGGGCCGGGGTCCCGTCCCGGGCTCTCCCGCGGAGCCAGGTCGTTTCCCGCGGATCAGTCCTCCAGCAGCTGCCGCAACCGGCAGGCGTACCACGCGGTCGCCCCGCACACTGCCACGTAGATGACGACGCCCTGGAGAGCGAAGTTGACGTAGTGGAACTCCCACTGCGCCGCCCCCGGTTCGGTGCCGTACCGGGGGTTCTCCCAGATGTGCGGAAGGAACTGGGCGACGAGCCCGCCCAGGAGCTGGGCGGCGATGTAGAGGGCGGTCAACTCCCCGAGGCGCCGCAGCCAGGCCCGTCGGTCGGTGCGGATCAGGGTGCGGACTCCGGCGAGCGCGTTCCCGGGCTGCCACCGCGGGCCCGCCGGGGCGACCCGGGCGCAGACCGCGGGCACCAGGACCACGGCCGCGATCACGAGCCCGACCAGTAGCGCGTTCAGCAGTCCTGCCGTGCTTTCCGAGCTGACCCGGCTGCGGCCCTGGGGCACGAGGAGCACCGCCAGGATCGGCAGGTGGGTGATCAGGGCGGCGAGGTGCACCCGGCCGAGCTGCGCGGCCGAGGGCGGACCGGGGTGACGCGGGCGCGAACGGGTCGGTGTCTCGGGTGTGGTCATGCGGCTGATCCCATCACATCCTTTCACTTTGGTGAAGTAGTTTTCTTCACCAAAGTGAAAGACTTGTACGCTGGTCGGCATGAGTACCGAACGGGACGGCGCCGCGCTGGGCCACGAGCTCAGCCTGTGGGTGGTGCTCTACCACGAGCAGCTCGCGGCCCGCCTGCACGTCAACGCCACTGAGCACAAGGTGCTCGGCATCATCTCCCGCACCCCTGGCACCACTCCCGGTCGGCTCGTCGGCGAAACCGGCCTCAGCAACGCCGCCATCACCAAGATCATCGACCGGCTGGTCGCTCTCGGATACGTCGAACGCGCCAGGGATCCCGGAGACCGCCGCCGGTTCACCCTGACCGCCACAGCCGCGCACCGCCGCGTCCTGGGTGCGGCCATGGCCCCGATGACGGCAGGTATGGCCGAAGTGGTGCAAGGCCTCGACGAGTCCGAACTGGCCGCCGTCGGCCGCTGGCTCACCGGAACCGTCGCCGTCATGCGCGAGGCCGCTCTCGCCCTGGCCGAGGAGAACCGCAGAAATGATCCGAAGGAACCCGCCTAGCTGTACTGCCCCTGTTGGGACGCACGGCGCAGTGGTCGGCCTTGAGGAACTGGCGGGACGGCGTCTGGTGCATCGGAGCAGTAGGCGCGCGACTGCTCCGGCCGGGTGGAGGAAGGCGCTGGCCCCGGGGCCGGAGGGGCCTGGGTGGCGCGCGGGCCGTCTTCCGTTTCGGGACCCTCGGTCAGGGCCTGCGGAACGCCTTCGATGGGGTTCCGCGCCATGGCCCGTGGGCTTCCTCCTCTTCGGTCCCGCTGCGGCCGCGGTTCCGCCGGGCTGGTCAGCACGGGATTCCTCGGCAGGCCGCTCGTTGAACGTTCAGCGCTGACGGGGTCCGGACCGTCGGCCCGGACCCCGTCAGCGCTCGATCCCGCGTGGGCCTTACGGAAGGGTGATCATCGGGGTGCCACCGTTGAAGTGGGTGCCCATGTTGGTGCGGACGGAGACCTTGCCGTTGGCCAGCTCGAAGACGTACAGGTCGGCCTTCATGTCGCCCGTCGCGTCACCGAAGCGGAGGTGGCCGAGGTCCTTGCCGTCGAGGTAGCGTCCCCAGCCGACGGACCAGTCGGTGCCGCCGTCGAAGTAGGTCCCCATGTTCTCAGCGGCGTGGCTGAGTAGGACCTGTCGCACCACGACATCGCGTTGCTCATCAGCAGGTGCTCGGTGCGGTCCTGCCGGCGAAGCGGTCCGCGAGCCAGGGGAGGCCGTCGGCGCTGGTGCCCTCGGTCGCGGCGATGTGGCCGGGGATGTGATTGCCGGCGAACCGGACCGTCGCACCGCGGCGGCACCAGTCGGCGGCCAGGTTTTTGCCGACCTGCTGGGGAACGACATCGTCCAGGGCGCTGTGGGAAAGCAGGATGGGCGCCGTCGGCTTGCGATTGCCGAGCTTCAGATCGGCCACGATCGCGTCCCACGGGGCGCGGGTGAGGCGCTCGGTCAGCGGACGCCCGTCCACGGTCAGGAAGCGGGAGTTGAGGAAGGGGTACTTGGCGAGGGCCTGCGTCGTGCACAGGTTGTCCCGCAGGTCGGCGGTGACGCGCTTGCCGTGGGCGTTGAGGTAGGGGTCGATGTCGATGCCGTACGCGGTGGAGAGGCCGGAGAGGGAGTAGTTGAAGAACGCCCCGTAGGCGGAGCCGTCCATGCCGGCGGCCACCTTGTTCATGTCCGCGGGCGGAGCGCCGACGACGGCGCCCTTGATCCTCAGTTCGGGAGCGTAGGCCGGGGCCAGTTCGGCGGCGGACGCCGTCGCGCCGCCGCCCTGGGAGTAGCCGTAGAGGGCGACCGGACCGGCGTCCGGGAGGTCCACCGCTTCCAGGCGCTGCGCTGCCCGGACCGAGTCCAGGACGGCGCGGCCCTGCGCCTCCCGGGCCATGTACGTGTGCACTCCGGGGGTGCCGAGGCCCTGGTAGTCGGTCACGACGACGGCGTAGCCCTGGTCGAGGAGCTTCTTGATGGGCAGCGCCTCGTACTCGGTGCCCTCGGCCATCTGACGCGAGGGAGCGCACTTGTCCGCCAGGCCCTGGGTGCCAGGGGCGAAGCCGACGATAGGTCGCTGGCCGTACGGCGAAGTCCTGGGGTTCAGGACGGTGCCGGTGACGGCGATGGTCCTCCCGGCGCGGTCGGTGGTGCGGTACATGATTCGGTGGACGCTCGCGTCAACCTTGACGGCCTTGAGGGGATCCAGGTAGAAGACGCCCGACTCGGAGCTGAGTACGTCGCCGTTCCCGGCGGGCAGGCTCGTGGGCCGCTGTGTGAACGGCCGGTCGGCGGCGACCGCCTCTCCGGACGGCACGGAAAGGGCCAGCGCGGCAGAGGCTGTGGCGGTGAACGCTGCCACAGCACGCCCGCTCAGGGCGCGACGACGAAGCACGAGGTCTCCTCGGTCAGGGATCAGGAAGATCCACTGAATACCGGAGGCCCGCCCTCCGGCGAGGCAGATAGAGAGAAGTGTCGCTACATATGGCGTAAAAGGCCCTCTGGTGAGGATCTCACCACTCGCGTCATCTGCTGGGGCACGTGAGGCCTTTCCACCCTGCCGGTGCTGGCCGCGTGTCGGAGGATCTTCGCGAGGGCCGCAAGGCCGCGGCGTGCCCGCTTTCCCGTGTACGACGTCTTCGCTTCCGCGCTGCCGTGTTCGGCACCTTGTCCCTGTCACCGGTGAGGGTGTCGGGGCAGGCGCGGGCGATCGCCCGCAGGCCGTCGATATCGGCGCCGACCGCCTGGCCGCGGCCTCGCCGTTCCCCGGCCTGCAGGAGCTTGACCACCAGACTTTTCCAAGGCGCACGGGCCTCGGACAGGTCGTCGCTGAAGACCGTCACGCCGCACCGGCGCAGTACGACGACGGCAGCCGCCTGGTGGGTGGAGGGCGGCAGGTGGCCCGTAACCCTGGGGCCGTCCAGCATGGACACACCTGCCGGAGCGTTCCCCTGTACGGGGGCCGGGTGCGGTCAGGCCTCGGGGGTGGCGCGGTTGCGGGGGCGTTCGGTGGACAGGACGGCCCAGACGCGCCGTCCGTCGTCGGAGGTGTCGGTGCCGCAGCTCGCCGTGCCGGGGACGGCGGCGAGGGCGGCGAGGATCGTGTCGTCGGGTACGGCGCTGGTGTGGCTGAGGACGGCGATGAGGAGCATGTCGTCCTGGTCGGCGAGGTGAATGCTGATGCGCCGGCCGTGGTCGGCGGTGGCCGCGTCGACGAGGAGACGAACGGTCTGTTCGAGCCGGGTGTCGTCGGGGTGGGTGCAGCCCCAGTGCCGGACGGCCGAGGTGACTTTGTCGACGGCCTGCGTGCCCGTCCACGGATAGGCGGTGAGCGCCCAGTTCGCGGCGCGCCGGGCCCGTACGGTCATGCGGGGCCGACGGGCCTGGACGCGGGCCTGCCCGGGGCCGGGGAGCGGCAGGGAGGTGGTGACGGGCTTCGTCGACGGTTGCGGTCGCGGTGGTTCGACCGGCTTCTTCTGCGGGGGCGGGTACGTCGGGGGCACATGCGGGCCCTCACCGTCCAGCGGCATCGGTTCGTTCACGACAGACTCCTCGCACTGACCCCCATCCTGGCAGTGGGCGAAGGCCTGGCGGGGCCGATTCGTCAGATGGCCTCGGAGGTCTCGTCGGGGAGGATGGCGCCGACGTGGTGGAGGCGGTTGACGACGTTCTGAAGGGCACCCTGCGCTTCCAGCAGGCACTTGAGGGCGTCGAGAAGATCGTCCTTGGCCATCTCCAGGGCCATACCGACCGCCATGGTGTCGCGCGTGTAGAGGTTCTGCTTCTGCTGCACGTCTGTGAGGGCGCCCCGAATCCGGCGATCGCCGGTGGGAACCCGAGGAGGGCCCGTTCAGACCGATGGACTCCCCCGGCCCGCCTCCGCCCGCGCGGGGATGGACCTGCGACGAACTCCGCGGGGGCGCCTATCGAGCGCAGTCCCGGTGGAGCCGACCACGCTTCAACGTTCAGGTGTGCATACTCACGTGAGTACCCCGTACGCGGCTACTCGCCAATCGTCGGAGTGGAGTGCCTGTACCTGCCGGCCTTGACCACGGGAAGCTCGATGAGCACAGCGGCTGACTACAGCAACATCGATCCGGAACGGGCTTTGAAGTACGCCGTTCAGCACATTCGGGGCGATAGGGCCCAGATCATCGAGGGGATCATCGAACCGGTGTCGCCTACCTGGGACCACGAAGCGGCAGCAGAGGTCATCCGTGACCAGATCCGTCCGCGTGCCAGGCAGTTGGGGTGTGTAACCGGGTCCGGAAACCTCGACCTGCCCGGCTCCTCTAACTGGTATGTCCCTGACATCGCGGTGGTTCCCACAGCCCAGGCGAAAGGCGCTACCGCCCTCCTGCCTGAGGACACCCTGCTCATCGTCGAGGTGACATCGGAATCCAACCGAGACACTGATCGCATCGTCAAACGCAAGCGGTACGCCGAGTACAACGCACCGCTCTACCTTGTCGTCGACCGCCAGGAGCAGAGCATCACCCTGTTCTCTGAGCCCGGTCAGCTCGGCTACACCCGCGTCGACGGCCCCCACCCTTTCGGAACCACCATCAGGCTCCCGGAACCTTTCAGCCTCGATCTCGACACCAGCGAACTCAGCTGAGTCGATTCCACCACAAGAGATTGTCAGGTCACGCCCTCTCCCCGCCCGCGCGGGGATGAACCCTCGACCTCTCGCGCCGGCGGCGGGCTGCTCCCCCCGGGTGCGGGGATGGGCCCCGCCGCCCCCGACCCGCTACGACGTCGGAAAGACGACCAGGCGACCCGAGAGCATCATCGAACGCGACAGCCTCAGAGGTGAGAAGACAAGCTCAGTATCCCCAGGTGGCGTAGACGGTCACGTTGCCACCGTAGTCTCTGGCGCCGACGCACACGTCACGCCAGTCGAGCAGCCAGCCGCTGGAGCGGCAGCTCTCCTGATGGAGGCCCAGTGCGCTGATGATCTCCGGGCGGGACAGGCCGTCCTCGCTGGTGACCGTCGCGAAGCGCCAGCAGCCGCCGGAACCGCAGCTGGTGCCTTCGTCAACCATGCTGATGCCTGACGGCAGTGAGGGGAGGGCCTTGGACGGCGGGGCGTCCGAGCCTTCGGTGATCATCAGCGCGTGCAGGAGGCCGGCCACGAGAGTGAGGGCGAACTGCGTCCCCAGGAAGCCGACCGCTCGATTGCGGCGGGAGGTCCATCGCGGCGAAGGAGGGTTCTCGTGCCGTCCTTCCAGTCCTGCACCGCAGGCGATGAGCAGGGGCGCAAGAGCGGTGAACACAAGATGGGCGTCGGGTCTGGGGGCGTCGATCCGGCCGTGCTGGACACTGATCAGCAGACTGGCTCCGGCGAGCAGGGTGCCGCCGATCGTGAAGCCGACGGGGCGGGTGCGGGCAATCGTCATCCAGACGACGGCGGGCGCGACGGCGAAGAGTATCCCCAGGACGATCAGCATGTACGGGGGGACGTGCGACACCGAGCACCCGGTTTCACACGGCCGGGGCTCAACTCAGTCCCGCGGGGGGCGTTCGGCCAAGAACCGCGGCGAGGTGCTGCGGGCCATCGCCCGTATTCCAGGCCTCACTGCTCAGCGCCTGATCCGGGAGCACCGGGCTTGATCTTCGACGTCCGACCTCGAGCGACGCGCCGTACTCGATCACTCGGTGCGGTGATCGGCGGGCGTGGAAGCGGCCTTCGTGTGAACAAGGGGTGTGTCAGCACCAGCGGGTCCGGGGGCAGTTCCAGCCTCCCCCACCGCTTCCGCCCGACGAGTCGCCCGACCCGCCCGGCAGCCCGTCCGGGTAGGAGCTGGTGCGGCGCCGGTCACCGGGGAACGGGTCGTGGTAGTCGGGGTCGCCGTCATCGTCCCGGTCCGGCAGGCTCGGGCGGTCGCTGTCGTCTCTGCCGGGGTCGGGGCAGCCGTTGTCCGGGTGGGTCAGTCCGATGGTCACCCACATGTCGACGGTGACGTCCCCGCCCTTGGCCGGGTCGGTCGCGCACACCCGCCAGTCGTCGTACTTGCCCTCGTCGGGGAGCTGGTCGTTGACGTATGCCGTGGATGCCATGATGTGGTCGGCCGGGACGGTCCCGAGAGCTGCGACCTCCTTGTGCGCTGTCCTCCATGTCTTCCAGACCAGGTCCGGCATCGTCGGCCACGGGATCGCACCCCCGTCCTCCCGGGGGCAGGGGGCGCCCTTCTTCACCGCGCCGAAGTTGATCGTCCTTGTGCCTGACGAGGTCCAGCCGGTGCGCTGGAAGCAGACGGTCCAGTTGAGGCGCATCATGATGCTCTTGTCCTCGTCGGACGCGTCGTGCTCGTCCACGCCGAATCCGGCTGCCTCCGCGGCCTCCCGGGCGTCGTCCAGCGACATCCCCCGGTAGTCCTTCGCCGAAGGACGGGGCCTGGAAGTCGGTGACGGCGGGGACATCGTCGCCGTCCGGGCCGGGATGTCCACGATGCCCGCGCCTATGGCGGCTTTCCCGTCCGCCCGCGCCGCGGTGTCTCCGGTCCGGTCCTCGGGCTGGTCCGGGGCGACCGACCCGAGCAGAGCGAACGCCGCGATGGTGGCGGCCGCCTTCAGGCCCTTGCTCCAGGAGGTGTCCTTCCAGACCAGGACGATCGTGACGACCATGACCGCGAAGCCCAGGTACGGGCTGATCAACCCCAGCACGGGAACGGCGAGGAAGAAGCCGGCGCGGGCGCGGGTGGTCCGCCACCACCGGGGGCGGGGAGCGGCCGGTGCCGGCGACGGAGGGGAAGGGGCGGGCGGGCGGTGCATGGGCGGTGTCTTCTCTGGCGCTGGGGTATGGCGGCCCGTGAGGTCCTCGGGGACGTCTGTCGAGCGACCGCATCGTACAGAGCGAGGGGGATGCCTCCCGCGCAGGAGCGGTGCCGCCCGTTCGCCTGTTCGTGCTGGTCGCACGAGTGGTAGGCCTCTCCGTGGTCGTTCCGCTCCCGCGCCCCCGATACTCAGCCGTCGCCGTCTCGGTGAGGGGCTCTTGTGCGACGCGCCCAGTCGTCTTCTTCACGGGCACGCGAGGAAGCGGAGTTGGCGGGAGACCCTGCTTCCCTGTTGTGCCGTTGATGGGGTCTCGCCAGGCAGGGCACCAGCCTCCGGCGGCTTGCCGCCCCGGCGTTCGCGGGCCCGTGCCCTGGCCTGGTGGCGCCGGCGGCAGGGCGGTGACGAATGCCCTTTTCATCGGGGCTTGCACGCAGGCGGTGGGGATCAGCAGGTTTGAAAGCTCTCCGATCGCGCAGACGCCGTATTAACGTAGGCTTTATGTGAGCAGGTAGGAGACGCATCATGGGCATCATCGCGTGGATTCTCATCGGCCTCATCGCTGGTTTCATCGCGAAGGCGATCATGCCGGGCAAGGACCCTGGCGGCGTCATCATCACCATTCTGATCGGCGTCGCGGGCGGCCTGCT
The DNA here is from genome assembly GCF_042900905.1 of Streptomyces sp. NPDC012827. Taxonomy (NCBI): domain Bacteria; kingdom Bacillati; phylum Actinomycetota; class Actinomycetes; order Kitasatosporales; family Streptomycetaceae; genus Streptomyces; species Streptomyces sp. NPDC012827. The sequence continues at coordinate 14,282 of NZ_JBIBBY010000015.1, forward strand.
GGGTGGCTTCCTCGGTAAGGTCATATTCGGCGTCGACTCCATCGACGGCTTCTTCGAGCTCTCCACCTGGATCGCGGCCATCATCGGCTCCGTCATCCTCCTGGCCCTCTACCGCCTCGTCACCGGCAACCGACGACACGCCTGACATCGGCTTCCCCTTCTTTTCGGGGCGGAGCCGTTTCGTCGCCCGGCGTGGCGCCTGACAGAAGTGGGGCCGGAACCCGTTCTCGGGTTCCGGCCCCACTTTCCGTGGAAGCCGACGGAGCCGGCCCGGTCGGACATCTGATGCGAGGCGTACTCCGGCCCGGCCGTCGGGCATGATCTGCTGGACGGGACGGCGCGGGGGGCGCGTCTTTCCGGAACACCGGCTGGGGGGACAGGTCATGGAATGGGGAACGCTGGTCGCCACACTGGGCGGCGGTCTGATCGCGATCGCGGGTACGGTTCTGGCCGATCGCCTGCGTACCCGTCAGGAACATCACCGTGGCCTTCAGGCGCGCCGCCGGGACGTCTACACGGAGTTCATCGCGGCGGCGGGCGCGGCCCACACCGAACTGCGCCGCCTCGCGCAGAGTGGCGCCGAGGCGACCGGCCTGGAGGAGGCGAGCCGCCTGGCGCTGACGGACGCCCGCGTCTACGAGGTGCGCGAGCGCCTCTTCCTCGACGCCAGTGCCCGGGTCGCGGGAACGGGCCAGACCATGTTCGAACACCTCCGCGCTCTCCGAAGGACGGTCGCCGCGGGTGCCGGCATCTCGTCCCCCGCGTTCCACGACGTCTACCACCCCTACCTGGATGCCGTCTGGGCCTACCGTGAGGCCGTCCGCAACGAACTGGAGGGCCGCGCTCTCACGCCGAGCGACTTCGGCTGGTCCGCGTGGGACGGCCGCGAGCGCTGCCCACACTGCGGGCGGCGCGCGACGGGCACGGCACCCGGGCAGTCGATGACGGGGGCGGCTGGTCCGTCGTAGAGCAGGTGGCCTTTGCCGGCGGGGTGCAGCCCTGCGCGGTTTCTGCTCACGCGGCGGGGGAGAGCTGTTCACGCACCCATCCGGGGTTGGCCTGTCATGAGGGCCGTCGGCACGGTCTCGTTGCCGGCGTCGGCCTCGGCCAAGTGGAGCGGAGCGCGTTCGGCATCGTCACATTGCAGGGTCGTGCAGCGGTTCCAGGGCGGCTGGTGAAATGCCGGCGAGTGAGGTGGCATGGGAAGCGGGTTGGTGGGCAGACGAAGGCCGGGATGGTGGCATGGCCCTGCTGCTCCGCACGGTTCTCCCCCCGACCGTGCGGAGCAGCAGAGGGGCCCGTTCCTCGGACACGGCGGGGCTCACCCCGCCTCGCGGTAGGCGCCGGCGGGCCGGACGGCGGCGCGGCCGTACTTCGCGTTGATGGCGTCGAGGACGGGTTCGACGCGGTGGCGTGCCTCCCTCGCGGGGTCGAGGGAGAGCTGGGTGCCGGGGCCGGTCCCATCGGAGGTGAGGTCCTCGGCGGTCAGGGTCAGCCCCCGTATGCGGGCGCGCTGGAAGGCGAGGGCGTCCCAGATCCGCCACAGCGCGGTGCGCAGGTCATCGGTGTGGTGCGACGGGGCGGGCAGGCGGCGGGTCTTGTCCACGCTGCCGCCGCCGGCGAGCCGCACGGACAGGGACAGGGCGCCCGCGACCTGTTCGCGGGCGCGCAGGCGTTCGGCGAGGGTGACGACCAGGTCCAGCAGTGCGGCGCGCAGCAGGACCGGATCGAGCATGTCCCGCTCGAACCGGTGTGAGACCGAGCTGGTCTCGGGCAGTCGGCGTGCCACGACGGCACGCGGGTCGATGCCGTGGGCGCGCTGGAGCAGCACCCGGCCCTGCCTGCCGATGAGCCGGCACACCACACTCTCCGGCTGCGCCGCCAGCGCCCCGATCGTGTGGAGGCCGTAGCGGCGCAGCTCCTGGGCGGTCTTCGTCCCGACGCCGTGCAGCTCCTCGATGCCGAGCGGGGCGAGGAACGCGCGTACGGCGGGCTCGTCAGGCAGCCAGAGCACTCCGTCCGGGCCGGTGTGGGCCGAGGCGGTCGCGGCCGTCGCCCATGTGTCCGCCACCCCGATGCGTACGTCGGTGCCCGTGTGCAGCAGGGCGCGGACCCGCACCCGCTGGGCGAGCGCGCCGGGATCGGTGCGGTGCAGGCGCAGGGCGCCACCGGCCTGGACGAGGGCGGCGCCGGGCGGGAGCGGCTGCACGAGGGGCGAGACCTCCCCGAGCAGGTCGAGGAGCCGCCGGTAGGTGTCGGCGTCGGTGTCGGGGCGGCACCGCACATGCATGATCACACTGCGCCCGGTCATGCCGCGCCCGCTTCCCGGGCGTCTTCGCTGCGGGCCTGCTCGCGCAGTTCGATCCGGGCCGCCGACCCGGATCCCGGCACCGCCCGGTACGGGTGCCGCCACAGCTGGGTGGACAGCCGCAGCAACCGCCGCCGCAGTGTCACCGTCCCGGCCCCGGGACCGACTGCTGCGAGCGTGCGGTAGGTCGCTGACCAGGCGCTCTGCGTCTGGATGAGGTCGAGGGGGAAGGGTTGCTGCTCCATACCTCAAACAAAACACATGTTCGATTTTTGGTTCAAGTGGAATCCCCCGGTCGCCCGATCGCCACCGCCCGGCGGGGCTACGCGCGGCTCGTCCGTGACGTCCGCGAGGCAGGCGCGGTGGGGCGGTCGTGCCCCGGCTCGTCTCAGGCGGTCGGTGCTCCCACGTTCTCGCGGAAGCGGCCGGCGATGTTGCCCGCCGGGCCGTAGGCGCAGACGACGTAGGACTGGTACGACTCCGCGCCTTCGGGCCGTCCCGAGGCTCGGGCGCAGCCGAGGACGTCGGTGGTCTTCCACACGACCTGGGTGAAGCTGCCGGTGTCGGGTGAGTAGCCGGGGCGGTTCCAGTCGTAGCCGCCCGTCCAGCGGGCCTCGTACCAGAGCCGTACCGCCTCTTCGCAGGAGGCCGGGTCGTCGTCGTGCGTCGCGGACCAGAAGGTGTTCTCCCCGTAGCTTCCCGGTGCCGGTGGGGTGGAGAGCCCGTCCTGTGTCGAGGCGGCCCGGGCGCGCCTCGTGGCGTGTGTGATCGCGGCGTCGTCCAGCGTCAGGGGGTCGGCCCCGTGCAGGGCGCGGTAGGTGTTGTGGGCGGTGAGGCATTCCTGGTTGAACGCCGCGTCGGTGGTGTCCGGCAGCGGAGGGCGGGGGTCCGTGGCCTGGGCCGCCGGGGCGGAGAGGGTCGCGGCGCCGGCGAGGGCGAGCGCGGTGAGAACGCGTGTGGTTGCCTTCATGTCCCGCCGAACGATCATGAAGTGGTTCCGTCACCCGCGTACGGCCACTTGGCCGACGGTCCGGCTCAGGAGGTGGTGGCGACGGCGAGGCCGATGGCGATGAACAGGCAGCCGGTCGTCAGTTCCCAGCGGTGGCGGATCTTCGGCCGGGCGAGGAGGGCGCGCAGGCGTGTGGCGGCGGCGACGAGGGCGAACCAGTAGGGGATGCCGATCAGGATGTCGAGGGTGCCGAGGAGGAAGATCTGCCGTGCGGGTGAGCCGTCCGTGTGGACGAACTGCGGCAGGATGCTGAGGAAGAACAGGGCCGCCTTGGGGTTGAGGACGTTGGTGAGGAGGCCTTCGGTGAAGCCGGACCGCCACCGGCCGCGGGCCGGTCCGCCCGGGCCGGGTGGGGCGGCTCGGTCCTCCGGGCGGTCGGTCGGCGTGGTGCCGGTGCGGCGCGCGCGGGCGGTTCGCCGGGCGGTCAGGACCGCTCGGATTCCGAGGTACACCAGGTAGGCCGCGCCGAGCAGTTTGACGGTGTCGTAGACGACGGGAGAGCGGGCGGCGATCACGGAGAGCCCCGCGGCGGCGGCGAGCATGTGCACGCCGAGCCCGGTCTGGGCGCCCAGTGCGGCGGCTCGTCCTTTGGCGGGGTGTTCGCCGGCGGAGCGCAGTACCACCAGGAAGTCGGGGCCGGGGACCAGATAGGCCAGCAGCACGACACCGAGGAACCCCACCAGGTCGACCGACATCCGTTCTCCCCTTCTCCGGCGTGTGGCCTCTCCCGTACCCGCTCGGGGGCGGGACAGGCGGGTGTGGTCGGGAACCGGGTGCGGTGGAGCGGGGTCTTGGACGTACATGACGGCGAGTGGCGACACGATGGGTGAGGATTCGACGTGGGGGGAGCTTCTGTTGGCGTCCCTCCTCGCGCTGGGGATCCCCACCGCCCTGGTCGGGGTGGTGATCTTCGGTGTGGTGGGGACGGTGTTCTGGGTGACGGCGCCGGAGCGCCGGTGGAGGCGTGGGACGGCACGGGGCGGTGACCGGTGAGCCGGGGCCGTGTCAGTTCGGCCGGGCCGGGCATGGGGTTCGGCTGCCCGGGTGGGGGACGCGCAGGGCCAGGAGGGCGACGTCGTCGTCGTTGTCCGGGGGGCGGACGTCGGTGAGGAGGCGGTCGCAGAGGGCGTCGAGGCTGTGGCGGGCGAGGGTGGCGGCGCGGCGGCGGAGGCGGGCGAGGCCGGGTTCGATGCCGTGGGCGCGGGATTCGATGAGTCCGTCGGTGTACAGCAGGAGGGTGGAGCCGGGGGGCAGGTGGACGGTGTCCCGGCCCCGGGTGATGTGGGTGCCGGTGCCGAGGAGCACGCTGCGGGGGGTGTGCAGGTAGTCGGCGTGGCCGTCGTGGGTGATGAGGAGGGGCGGGGGGTGGCCGGCGTTGGTCCATTCCCAGGTCCATCCGGTCTCCGGGGTGGTGGAGAGGCGGCCGAGGATGAGGGTGGCGGTGGAGAGGTCGGTGGAGCGGGCCGTCACCTGGTCGAGCTGGGCGAGGACGCTGGGCGGGTGCTGCTCGGACCATGCCAGGGCGCGGAGCATGTTGCGCAGTTGTGCCATGCGGGCGGCGGCTTCGAGGTCGTGGCCGGCGACGTCGCCGATGACGAGGCCGGTGGCGTCGTCGGAGAGGGGGAAGGCGTCGTACCAGTCGCCGCCGACCTGGGAGGCGTCGGGGGCGGGGAGGTAGCTCGCGTACAGCTCGACTCCGGGTACGTCGGGGAGACGGGGCAGGAGGTAGCGCTGCATGGTTTCGGCGATGCGGCGCTGGCGCTGGTAGAGGCGTGAGTTGGAGATGGCCAGGCCGGCGCGGCGGGCGATGTCCTCGAGGAGGGACAGGTCGCGGGTGGTGAAGGGGACGGGGTTGTCGCCGCGCCCGAGGGTGAGGGCGCCGAGGATTTCGCGGGGGCCGCGGATGGGGGCGATGACGGCGGAGTGGATGTCGGTGGCGGCGAACAGGTCGTGCTGGACGGCGGCGATGCCGGAGTCGGGTTCGCCCTGGTAGATCTCCGGGCCGACCAGGGAGGCGGCGCTGCCGCGCAGGGCCCGGGAGAGGGGCAGGGGTGACTGTGCCGTGACGCCGGGGATGGGGCCTTCGAGTTCGGGGTGGCGCAGGAGGCGGCCGCTGCGGTGTTCGGCGACGCGGGTGCGTCGGATGTCGCCGCCGTCGGCTATCAGGTCGACGACCATCCAGTCGGCGAGGCGGGGGAGGACGAGGCGGGCGAGCCGGTCGACCGTCTCCTGTTCGTTCATCGTGGAGGTCAGCGAGGTGGTGGTCTCGGCGAGCAGGGCGAGGCGTTCGAGTGGGGGGAGTGATCCTCCGGCGGCGGCCTCGGGTACGTCGACGGTGCCGGGGTGGAACAGCACCAGGGTGCCGGGGCCGTCGCCCGCGGGGTGGGGGGTGGCGGTCCAGTGGACGGGCAGGAGGAGTCCGTCGCCGCGTACGAAGCACAGGTCCGTGCCGCTGCCGGCGACGCGGGAGACGACGGCGTCCATGAGGGGGCAGAGGGCTCGGGGGCCGGTGTTGCCTTCGGCGTCGCGGTGCAGCAGTTCGTGGTGGTCGCGGCCGAGCATCGCGTCGCGGGTGAGGCGCAGCAGGGTGAGTGCGCGGTCGTTGACGGCGGTGATGCGGCCGGTTTCGTCCACGAGGTAGCCGCCGAGGTCGCCGACGGTGGGGGCGGTGTCCGGCGGTGCCGTGTGCTGTTCCCGCATGGGGTGCCCCCTTCCGTGTGTCGGTGAAGCGTCGACGGGCGGTCCCAGTAGAACACGCGGTCCGGGGGCGGAACCCGCAGGTGGGGGGCGCGCCTGGGGGACTGTCGGGGGTGTCGTCCGGTGGTCGCGGGGTGGGGGCGCCGGGGGGCGTCACCTGTCGGGGGTGGGGGTGTGGAGGCGCCAGAGGGTGAGGGCGAGGCGGGCGCGGGTGAGGCCGGTGGGGGTGGTGGGGTCGAAGGGGAGGGTGCGGGTGAGGTGGTCGAGGCGGCGGGAGACGGTGCTGTGGTGGAGGTGGAGGCGGTCGGCGGCGCGGCGGACGGAGGCGGTGGCGCAGTAGGCGTCGAGGGTGGCCAGGTCGTCGGAGCTGGTGGCGAGGTGGGTGAGGGCGGCGACGTCGGGGTTGGCGCGGGCGGTGCCGGCGGGGATGTCGGCGAGGAGGGCGAGGGCGCCGAGGTCGGTGTGGTGGACGACGGGTTGGTGGGGGGTGGTGAAGCGGAGGGCGGTGCGGGCGTGGTGCCAGGCGAGGGTGGGGTCGTGGGCGGTGGCGAGGCCGGCGCGGGTGCCGCCGGGGAAGCGGGTGGGGTCGAGGGTGGTGGCGAGGAGGACGCCGAGGGGGGTGTCGGTGCCGAGGGCGGCGGCTTTGACGAGGCCGTGGGGGCAGACGTGGGCGGCGAGGCGGTCGAGGGGCTCCGGGGTGTGGACGGCGGCGACGTGGAGGCGGGCGCCGGCGGGGAAGCCGAGGAGGCGGAGGGCGCGGGCGCGGGTGGGGTCGTCGGTGGTGGGGCCGACGGCGAGTTCGACGAGGGCGGGGTCGGCCATGGTCGTGCGGGCGGGGCCGTAGCGTTCGACGGCGGCGGCGACGGCGAGGGCGAGGCGGTCGAGGAGGAGGTCGTCGAGGTGGTGGGCGGGGCCGGGGCGTTCGAGCCAGACGGTGCCGATCTTCTCGTCGTCGAGGGTGACGGGTGCCGTGGAGGTGGCGGGGAGTTCGGGTCCGGTGGCCTCGGTGCCGAGGGGGGAGACGCGGATCGGCCGGCCGGTGCCGTGCAGGCGGATGCCGGTGACGCATTCGGCGAGGCCGGCGGAGGCGCGGGCGAGTGCGGGCAGGTCGACGCGGCGGCGCATCAGGGTGTCGTAGAACGTCACGATGCGGATCGCGCCGTCGACGTAGGGGTCGAGTCCCGACAGACGTAGTGCCAGTGCCTCCATGGCGGACAGGATAGGAGCGCCGGTGGGCGCGGGGGCGCGCCGTTCGGTGCGTGGGTGGCCGGTGGTGTGCGACGGGTGGCGGCTGACGGGTGGGGGGCGCCGCGCGGAGGATGGGCCGCATGGATCCCGAACTCGAAGTGTTCGTTCCGCTGTTCCCCCGTACGGACCTCAGTGATCCGGTCGTGTCCCGGGAGGGGCTCGCCGGGTTGGCGGCGGCCGTGCCGGTGCCGGAGGTGCAGGGCCTGGTCGTGGAGGAGTGGACCGTTCCGGCCGTGGTGCCGGGTGCGCCGGGGGTGCCGGTGCGGGTGTACCGGCCGGCCGGTGCGCGGGGTGCGGTGGTCTGGCTGCACGGCGGCGGGTACGTGATGGGCACGCTCGACACCGAGCATCCGTGGGCCGTGCGGCTCGCGGCCGGTTCCGGGCAGGTGGTGGTGTCGGTGGGGTACCGGCTGGCTCCGGAGCACCCGTTCCCCGCGGCGCTGGACGACGCCTGGGCCGTACTGCACTGGGTGGCGGCGAACGCCGGGCCGCTCGGGGTGGACGGGGAGCGGATCGCCGTGGGCGGGCACAGTGCCGGGGGCGGGCTCGCCGCCGCTCTGGCCCTGCGGTCGCGGGACGAGCGGGGGCCCGCGATCCGGTTCCAGCTGCTCAATCAGCCCCAGCTGGACGACCGGCAGGAGTCCTGGTCGCGGCGGAACTTCACGGACACGCCGTGGATGGACCGGGACCGGGTGGCGGCTTCCTGGGGGTTCTACCTGGGCGGTGCGGAGGCGACGCCCCTCGCGGCGCCGGCGCGTGCCGCCGATCTGGGCGGGTTGCCGCCGGCGTACATCGGGACGGCCGAGCTGTGTCCGAACCGGGACGAGGACATCGCGTACGCGCTGCGGCTGCTGCGGGCGGGGGTGACGGTCGAGCTGCACCAGTGGCCGGGGACCTTCCACGGCTCGCAGGCCATCGTCAGCGCCGAGATCTCGCAGCGGCAGAACGCCGAGCTGGGGGACGTGCTGCGCCGGGCCCTGGCCGGCTGACGTCCGGACGACACGACCGAGGAGTCACTGTGAGGATACGTACGTTCATGCTCGCCGCCGCGCTCGGCCTGGCCGCGGGCGCGCCGCCCGCCTCGGCCACCGGACCGGCGCCCGCTCCCCCGGTGTCCGTACCGCGGGAGCCGGTGGCGGACCGTGCGGCGCTGCGTTCGGCGCTGGACGGGCTGCGTGATGCCGGGATGCCGGGGGTGTTCGCGGAGGTACGGGACGCGGGCCGGACCTGGCGGGGCGCCTCGGGTGTCGCGGATCTGGCCACCGGCCGGCCCGTCACGCCCGGGATGCGGCACCGGGTCGGCAGCATCACCAAGACCTTCGTGGCCGCCGCCGTGCTGCAGCAGGTCGAGCGGGGCCGTCTGCGCCTGGACGATCCGGTGGGGGACCATCTGCCGGACCTGGTGCCGGGTGAGCGGGGCCGGCGGGTGACCGTGCGGATGCTGCTCAACCACACCAGCGGGTTCGCCGAGTACATCCCGTACGCGTTCCCGTCGATCAGCGGGGCCGGGGAGCCGGTGTCGGCGCGGAGCCTGGACGAGAACCGGTATCGGACCTTCCGTCCGGCCGAGTTGATCGCGCTGGGGCTGGCGGCGCCGTCCACCGGTGAGCCGGGGGCCACGCCCGGCGTCTACTCGAACACCAACTACCTGCTGCTGGGGCAGTTGCTGGAGCGGGTGACGGGCCTGCCGGCGGAGGAGTACATCACCCGGCAGGTGATCCGGCCCGCCGGGCTGCGGAACACCGGCTTCCCCACCGGGGCCCGGATACGGGGGCCGCACGCGCGGATGTACGAGGGGCTGTGGGGGGCGCTGGAGCCGCCGCGGGACTACAGCACGTACGACATGTCGTGGGTGATGACCGGTGCCGGGCTGGTGTCCACGATGGAGGACCTGAACCGTTTCTACGGGAAGCTGCTGGCCGGTGAGGTGGTGTCGGACGCGTCGCTGGCGCAGATGCGGCGGACGGTGCCGGTGATCGCCCTGGACGGTTCGACGATCGAGTACGGGCTCGGGCTGCACCGGCTGGACGTGCCGGGGTGCGGCACCTTCTGGGGGAACGAGGGGACGGTGTGGGGTGCGGGGACGGTGACGATGACCCGGGCGGACGGGGGCCGGCAGGTGTCGTTCGCGATCAATCTGATGCGGTGGAGGAAGCCGCATCCGATCGACGGGGCGGTGGAGGAGCTGACCCGGGCCGGGATGGGGTGCGGGCACTCCTGAGCCCTCCTGAGGGGGACCGGTACGGCGGGGCGGGTCGCCGTCCCGTACGGTCCGCGGGCCGCGGGGGGCTCGCGGTGTGCCGTCATCGGCCCTGCTGCGGGTCCTTGGCGAAGGTCTTCGTCGACCAGAGGTGGCCGAGGACCGTCATGGCGGTGCACCAGGCGAGGGCGAGCCAGCCGTTGTGGCCGATCTCCGTGCCGAGGAGGAGGCCGCGGAGCGTCTCGATGGCGGGGGTGAAGGGCTGGTACGCGGCGATCGGCTGGAACCAGCCCGGCATGGCGTCGATCGGGACGAAGGTGCTGGAGATCAGCGGGAGGAAGATCAGCGGCATCGCGTTGTTGCTCGCCGCCTCCGCGTTCGGGCTGACCAGGCCCATGCCGACCGCGATCCAGGTGAGGGCCAGGGCGAAGAAGGCCAGGAGGCCGAAGGCGGCGAGCCACTCCAGGGCGGTGGCGTTCGTGGAACGGAAGCCGATCGCCACGCCGACCGCGCCGACCAGGACGACGCTCGCCACCGACTGGAGGACGCTGCCGGCGACGTGTCCGACGAGGACGGACGGGCGGTGGACGGCCATGGTGCGGAAGCGGGCGATGATGCCCTCGGTCATGTCGTTGGAGACGGAGACCGCCGTGCCGATCACGGTGCTGCCGATGGTCATGAGCAGCAGGCCGGGGACGAGGTAGGCGACGTAGGCGGCGCGGTCGGGGCCTCCGTCGGTGATGCCCGCGCTCATCACGTCGCCGAAGACGTGGACGAAGAGGAGGAGCAGCATGACGGGGGTGAGCAGCAGGTTCAGGGTGAGGGAGGGGTAGCGCCGGGCGTGCAGGAGGTTGCGGCGCAACATCGTGGTCGAATCGCGGACGGCGAGGGAGAGGGAGCTCATCGGACAGCCTCCTTCGGCTGGTCGGGGGTGGGGGCGGCGGTGAGGGCGAAGAAGACGTCGTCCAGGTCGGGGGTGTGCACGGTCAGTTCGTCGGCCTCGACACCGGCGGTGTCCAGGCGGTCGAGCAGGGCGCGCAGCTCCCGCTGGCCGCCGTCGCTCGCGACGCGCAGGGTGAGGGCCTCGTCGTCGCGGGCCGCCTCGCGCAGCGCGTCGCAGGCGCTGCGGTAGGGGGCGGGGGCGGTGAAGCGGAGGCGTACGTGGCCGCCGGGGACGCGGCGCTTGAGGGCGTCGGCGGTTCCCTCGGCGACGATCTTCCCGCCGTGGAGGACGGCGATGCGGTCGGCGAGTTCGTCGGCCTCCTCGAGGTACTGGGTGGTGAGGAGGACGGTGACGCCGTCGGCGACGAGTTCGCGGACGATCTGCCACAGGTTGTAGCGGGAGCGGGGGTCGAGGCCGGTGGTGGGCTCGTCGAGGAAGATGACACGGGGGGCGCCGACGAGGGTCATGGCGATGTCGAGGCGGCGCTTCATGCCGCCGGAGTAGGTGGAGGCGGGCTTCTTCGCGGCGTCGGTGAGGTCGAAGCGGGCGAGGAGGTCGGCGGTGACGCGGCGGCCTTCCCGCCGGGGCAGGTGGTGGAGGTCCGCCATGAGGAGCATGTTCTCCTCGCCGGTGATGAGGCCGTCGACGGCGGAGAACTGGCCGGTGACGCCGATGGCGGCGCGGACGGCCTGGGGGTCGGTGGTGAGGTCGTGGCCGGCGACCCGGGCCTGGCCGGCGTCCGCGGCCACGAGGGTGGAGAGGATCTTGACGGCGGTCGTCTTGCCCGCGCCGTTCGGGCCGAGCAGGGCGAGGACCGTGCCTTCGGGGACGGTGAGGTCGATGCCGTCGAGGACGGTGACGTCGCCGTAGGACTTGCGCAGCCCGTGCGCCGTGATGGCCGGGTTCGACATGGCGGGTGCTCCTCGGTGGGGGTGGGGCGGGTCAGAGGCTGTGGGCGGTGATGTCGCCGTGGGAGGTGGTGGCCCGGATGGTGAGGCCGGCGCCGGCGCCGTCGGCGTTGCGGAGGGAGTTGTGGATCCGGCCGTAGGAGGTGCCGGCGTCGAGGGTGGCGGAGACGCCGCGGGCGGCGCCGACCGTGATGGAGCCGGACAGGGTGCCGAGGACGAGGGTGCCGCCGGCGGCCTCGTGGACGTGCAGGTCGCCGCGGCTGGTGGTGAGTTCGGCGGAGCCGTTGAGGCGGCCGATGGTGATGTCGCCGTCCTGGAGGGAGAGGCGGACGCGGCCGGCCTCGTCGATCTTGACGGGGCCCTGGGCGCTGTCGAAGGTGACGTCGCCGAGGCGGCCGACGCCCCGGAACTCGGCGCCCGCGGCCTTCGCGTCGACGGTGGAGCCGGCCGGGAGCTGGACGGTGACCTCGACGGCGCCGGAGGGGCCGAACAGCTGGTTCCCGGCCTCGGGGGCCGTGATCCGCAGGACGCCGTCGGCGTAGGCGACGGTGGTGCCTTCGGCGGCCTTGGCGTCGCGGTTCCTGGCGGGGTCGGCGGGCCCGACCTCGACGGTGGTGTCGGCGCGGTCGGCGGCGATGAACCGGATGCGGCCGGCGGGGATCTCGACGGCGGCGGCGATGGGGGCGGGGGTGGCGAACTTCTGCATGACGGCTGCTCCTCAAGAGGCACTGTAGGTGTTTCCGACAAGGGAAAAGCTACGTTGCTTTCCATATCCCTACAAGAACTTCGTTGCACCACAGATGTGTTTCAGCAGCTCACAGCCCTTATTTTGTTGCAATGATCTCCGATTTCATGCAACGGGAGGGGTCATTGCGTTGCAATGGATTGGGTGTGAACGCTATGCTGGCCGCTCGGACGCCTACACAAGGGGAGATCGCGGTGCCGGGAGGCAGGCTCACTCAGCAGGAACGTCAGCAGATCGCGCTGGGGCTGGCCGACGATCTCGCCTACGCCGAGATCGCCCGGCGTCTGGACCGCCCCACCTCCACGATCACCCGCGAGGTCATGCGCAACGGCGGCCCCGCCGCCTACCGCCCCGACCTCGCCCACCGCGCCACCGAGAACCGGGCCCGGCGGCGACGGCCGAGCACCCCCAAGGCGCCCGTACGGACCGACGGACGCGACGCCCGGGCCGTACGCGACTACGAGGAGGCGTTCGCCACCGTCTTCATGCAGGCGGGCCTGCCCCGCATGACGTCCCGGGTCCTCGCCGCCCTCTACGCCACCGACGCCGGCAGCCTCACCGCCGGCGAACTCAGCGAGCGGCTCCAGGTCAGCCCCGGCTCCGTCTCCAAGGCGGTCGCCTTCCTGGAGAGCCAGAGCCTCATCCGGCGCGAACGCGACGACCGGCGCCGCGAGCGCTACCTCGTCGACGACGAACTCTGGTACCAGTCGATGATCGCCAGCGCCAGGGCCAATGACCGGATGGTCGAGATCGCCCGCGAGGGCGTCGCCGTCCTCGGTCCGGGCACCCCGGCCGCCGCCCGCCTGGAGAACGTCGCCCGCTTCATGGACTTCGTCACCGAGGAAATCGTCCGGGCCGCCGAGCAGGCCCGCGCGATCCTGCTCTCCCCGCCGAAGGGCGCGGGCGGGGAGCCGCAGCCGGAAGCGCAGGCGGGTACGGAGGCGGGTGGCGCCGGCGGGGCGTGACGCCGCCCGCGCGCGACGCCCCCTCGGCCGGTGGCCGAGGGGGCGTCGGGTGACAGGGCGTCAGGGCGTCAGGCGCGGCAGTGGAGCATCTCCAGGGGCGGGTTCGCGCGGAAGTCGGCCCAGTGGTCGGAGCCGAAGGCGCGCAGGCCCGCGTCGGAGACCGTCACCGGGCTCCAGGTGAGGTCACGGAAGCCGGCGGCGCGCAGGCTCGTCTCGTAGACGTCGCGGCGGGGGCGGTGGGCGACGAAGCTGACCGGGGGGTCGAGCAGGGCGGTGACGCGGATCTGGGGGCCGGTCTCGGCCTGGGCGCCCGTGGGTTCGCAGCGGAAGCCGTACTTCTCGGGGGTCGGGCCGTCGAAACGGTGGTCCGGCGACTGGCCGAGCAGGTAGAGGGAGCCGCCCGGGGCCAGGTTGCGGCGCAGGGTGCGGCCCATGCGCTCGGCGGTGGCGAGGTCCGCCGCGTAGCCGAGGAGCTGGACGGCGAGGACGATGTCGTAGCGGCGGCCGAGGGGGCGCAGGGCGGTGGCGTCGCCGACCTCGTAGCGCACGCCGAGGGGTTCCTCCTCCTCGATGCGGCGGGCGACGGCGACCATCTCGGGGGAGATGTCGATGCCCAGGACGTCGGCGGCGCCACGGCGCCTGAGGGCGCGGCTGTAGAAGCCGGTGCCACAGGCGAGGTCGAGCACGGAGGCGCCGCGCACGTCGCCGATGAGGGCGAGGAGGCTGGGGACGGCCGCGTACCGCTCCAGGGGCAGGGCCTTGAAGCCCTCGTAGGCCTCGCCGATCTCGTCGTACTGCTGGGTGGTCATGGTGGTCCTCCCCGTTGCCGTGTGGTCCGACGGGCAGTCTGGTGCCGGGCGGAGACAGGGCCGTAGTGGCGGAAGCCACGAAGATCAGGGGGCGGTCCCGGCCTCCTGTACAGCGGCCTCGGCGGGGCCGAGGCCGGTTCCCTCGGTGAAGGCGGCGGCAAGGGCGGCGTCGCCGAGGGCCGTCCGGAGGGCGGCGGTGACCCGGTCGACGTCGCCGCGCTCGGCCGGCGGCAGGGGGGCGCCGACGGAGACGCGGGCGGCGTGCGCGGCGCCGAGGAGACGGGCGGCGCGGGTGGGGTCGCCGGCCAGGGCGTGGGCGCCGGCGAGGCCTTCGAGGGCGAGGGCGAGGGCCCTCGGGTCGCCGGTCTCGCGTGCGGCGGCGAGCCCGGCGAGGTGGTGGGCGCGGGCGGTGCCGGCGTCGCCGCGGAGTTCGGCGACGAAGCCGAGTTCGGCGAGGACGAGGGCGCGTCCGGTGGCGAAGTCGACGCGCTCGCTCCACGCGAGGACGCTGCGCAGGTGGGTCTCGGCCTCGGCCAGGTCACCGGCGCGGCGGGCGGTGAGGGCGAGGCCGATCTCCGCGTGGGCGACGCCGGGGCGGTCGGAGTGGTCGGCGGAGAGCCGTGCGGCGCGCTCGTGCAGGGCGCGCGAGCGGGCGTGGTCGCCGCGCAGCAGGGCGATGCGGCCGAGGCCCGAGAGGCGGTGGGAGGCCTCGGTCCACAGGCCGAGTTCCTCCGCGATGCGCAGGCCCTCCTCGTGGAGGCGCAGGGCCGTGTCGTGGTCGCCGGTGGATTCGGCGAGGGAGGCGAGGGGGTGGACGGTCTGGAGCCGGCCCCAGCGGTCGCCGAGCTCGGTGAAGGTGCGGGCGCTGCGTTCGCCGGCGGTGCGCAGCGCGGGCAGGTCGCCGCGGACGAGGGCGTGGGTGGCGCTGACGGCGAGGGCGGCGGCGGTGCCCCAGGGGTCGTCGAGGGCGGTGAAGCCGTCGAGGGCGCGGCGCGTGAGGGTCTCGCTGGTGCGCAGGTCGCCGGTGGGCAGGAGCGCGAAGCCGAGGAGCCACCGGGTGTGGGCGAGGGCGTGGGCATCGTCCAGGGCGGCGGTGAGGTCCAGGGCGGTGGCCAGGCGGGTGGCGCGGTCGTCGCCGTCGCCCTGGAGGAGGGTGACGGCGGTCCACCAGGCGGTGGCCGAGGCGACGAGCGCCGGGGGCGCGCCGGGCGGGGCGGTGGTGAGGGCGGTACGCAGGGTGCGGCGCGCCTCGCGCAGCCGGCCGCGCAGGATCCAGTACCAGGTCAGGGCGTCGGCGAGGCGCAGGAGGGGCGTGGGGTCCCCGGCGCCGGGGCGTTCGGGGTCGGGGGGTTCGGCGGCCTTGCGGAGGTTGGCCGTCTCCTGGTCGAGGCGGGTGAGCCAGGCGCGCTGGTCAGGGCCGCGCAGGTGGGGGCGGGCGCGTTCGGCCAGGGCCGTGTAGTGGGCGCGGTGACGACGGGTCAGGGCGGTGTGTTCGCCCGCCTCGTGGAGACGTTCGTGGCAGTAGGCGGCGACGGATTCGAGGAGCCGGTAGCGGACGCCGCCGGGGGTGTCGGCGGCGACGACGAGGGACCGGTCGACCAGGCGGGCGAGGAGGTCGAGGACGTCCTCCCGCTTGACGCCGTCGCCGGCGCAGACGGTCTCGGCGGCGTCCAGGGTGCAGCCGTCGGCGTGGACGGCGAGGCGGCGCAGGACGATCTGCTCGGAGGCGGTGAGGAGTTCCCAGCTCCAGTCGATCATGGCGCGCAGGGTCTGCTGGCGGGCGGGGGCGGTGCGCGGGCCCGCGGTGAGCAGGCGGAAGCGGTCGTCGAGCCGGTCCAGGAGCCCCTGGGGGCCGAGGACCTTCAGGCGGGTGGCGGCGAGTTCGAGGGCGAGCGGGATGCCGTCGAGGCGGCGGCAGATGGCGGCGACGGCCGCGGCGTTGTCGGCGGTGAGCGCGAAGTCCTGGACGGCGGCGGTGGCGCGGGCGACGAAGAGGCGGACCGCGCCCGAGCGCAGGAGGGCGTCCGGCGCGGGCCCCTCGGCGGGGGGCACGGGCGGCGGCAGGTCGAGGGGCGGGACGGCCCGGACCTGCTCGCCGGGGACGCCGAGGGGTTCCTGGCTGGTGGCGAGGAGGCGTACGGCGGGGGCGGTGCGCAGGAGGTGGGCGGCGAGGTGGGCGACGGGGGCGGTGAGGTGCTCGCAGTTGTCGAGGACGAGCAGGAGGGTGCGGTCGCGGAGGGTCTCGGTGAGGCAGTGCAGCGGGGTGGGGCCGGTGAGGGTGTCGTCGCGGATGCCGAGCGCGGTGGTGAGCGCCTCGGCGAGGGCGGCGACGGGGTCGGCGGCGGGGATGGTGGTGTCGGGGGCCGTGTCGAGGGCGGCGAGTTCGACGAGCCAGGTGCCGTCGGGGAAGGCGGGGGCGGCGCGGGTCGCGGCTTCGAGGGCGAGGCGGGTCTTGCCGACGCCGCCGGGGCCGGTGAGCGTCACCAGGCGGTGGGCGGTGAGCGCGGTGAGCAGGTCGGCGAGGGCGGCGGCGCGGCCGATCAGCTCGGTGTGCTGGGCCGGGAGGTTGGTGCGGGGGCGGCCGGGCGGGAGCGTGTCGGGGGCGGGGCGCTCGTGCGGGGCGGGGGCGGGCGGCGCACCGGTGCCTTCGGCGGCCCCGCCCGCCGGGTCGGTGCGGGTGCCCGTCGCCGCGCGGGCCGGGGGCGCACCGGCGTCCGCCACGGGCCCGTACGAGGAGAGGGCCGGGGCCGAAACGTGGGAGGCGGGGGGCGGGGCCGGGGCCGTACCGGCTGCTCCCGGGGCCGGGGTCGTACCGGCGGCTTCGTGGGGCGGGGGTGCGTGGGGGTCCGGGGCGTCGCGGAGGATGGCCTCGTGGAGGGCCGTGAGGGCGGGGCCCGGGTCGAGGCCGAGTTCCTCGGCGAGCCGGTCGCGCAGGTCCCCGTACGAGCGCAGGGCCTCGTGGCGGCGGCCCGTGCCGTACAGGGCGCGCAGGTGGGCGGCGCGGAGGCGTTCGCGCAGGGGGTGGCGGGCGACGGGCTCGGCGAGTTCGGCGGCGAGGGCCTCGTGCTCGCCGAGCGCGAGGCGGGTCTCGGCGAGGTCCTCCAGGGCGGCGAGCCGTTCCTCCTCGAGGGCGTCGGCGGCGGCGCGCAGGGCGGGGTGGTCGGGGAGGCCGGCGTAGGCGGGGCCGCGCCACAGGGCGAGCGCGCCGGTGAGGAGGGCCGCCCGCTCGCCGGGGGCGGGCGCGGTCCTGGCGCGGGCGGCCAGGGCGCGGAAACGGGTGGCGTCGAGCTGGTCGGGGTCGACGTCCAGGACGTAGCCGCCGGGTCGTAACGCCAGGCGGCCGCGGCCCCCGGGGGCGGCGGTGCCGAGGATGTGGCGGAGCCGGGAGATCTTGTTCTGGAGGGCGTTGGCGGGGTTGCGGGGCGGTTCGGTGCCCCACAGGTCGTCGATGAGCCGGTGCGCGGGCACGGGGCGGCCGGCGTGGACGAGGAGATGGGCGAGGAGGGTGCGGACCTTGGTCTCCGTCACCGGGACGGGGGTCCCCTCGGCCGTCCGTACGGTGAGTGAGCCGAGAACCCCGAAACGCATGATGATCAGGATAGCTGTCGGGGCGTGTCAGCGCGGCGACAGCGGACGACAGCGGGGCGACAGGGCGGGGGCGCACGCTCGGGGACACCGGCCGGAGCACAGGGTCCGGCACGGGTTGTCCACGAAGGAAGCGGGTTGTTCGTCATGGGGAAGTACGCGGGCAAGAAGGCCGTCGTCACCGGTGGTACGCACGGCATCGGGCTGGCCGTGGTCCGGGGGCTGCTCGACGGCGGCGCCGAGGTGCTGCTGACCGGGCGGAACGAGAAGAACATCGAGGCCGTGCGCACCGAGCTCGCGGGCCTGCCGGCGCACGTGGTGCGCTCCGACGCGGGCAGCATGGCCGACATCAGGGCGCTGGGCGGGATCGTCGAGGAGAAGCTCGGCCGGATCGACTTCCTGTTCGTGAACGTCGGTTACGCGGAGCTGGGCATGCTGGAGGAGGTGACGGAGGAGGCGTTCGACAAGTCCTTCGACATCAACACCAAGGGCGCCTTCTTCACGACGCAGGCGCTGGCGCCGCTGGTGAACGACGGGGGTTCGATCGTCTTCACGACGGCCGTGCTCGTCGGGCACGGATACCCGGGCACCAGTGTGGCGACGGGCATGAAGGCGGCGGTGGGCGGTTTCGCGAAGGTGTTCGCGGCCGAGCTGCTGTCGCGGAAGATCCGGGTGAACTCGGTCAGCCCCGGCTTCACCCTGACGCCGACGATGGGCTACGCGAACATGACGGAGGAGGAGAAGGCGGCGAACGAGAAGGAAGGCGCGCAGCTGACCCCCCTGGGCCGGCACGCGGAGCCGGAGGAGATCGCCGCGGCGGTGCTGTACCTGGCCTTCGACGCGACGTTCAGCACCGGCACCGTGCTGCACGCGGACGGCGGCATGGGTCAGGGCATCCCCCCGCTGTTCGAGTAGGCGGCCCGGCCCGCCGGGGCCGTGGGGGTGCCGGCGGCGGCCCGGAGCTCGTCCAGGAGCGTGGCCTGGACGAGCGTGACCGGGTCGGGCGGGGTGCCGTTCCGTACGGCGGCGGTGAAGGCGGCGACGGTGTTCGCCACCTGGTCCTCGGCGGGGACGCGCAGGGCGCGTCCCCGCTCGGGCGTTTCCAGGTGGATGACGGGTTCGTGGTCGGCGGGCGGGGTGAAGGCGCGGTCGACGGTGAGGCGGCCGTGGCTGCCGTGGAGTTCGTAGCGGTTGAGGTAGGCGTGGTCGAGGCCGAAGGCGAGGTGGGCGGTGACGCCTTCGGGGGTGGTGAGCAGGGCGGAGCCGGAGGTTTCCACCGGGGCGGCCGTGGGGTCGCCGTCGTGGGGGTGGGTGAGGGCGGCTCCGACGGTGCGCAGGCCGGTGCCGAGGTGGTGGAGGGCGGCCCGCAGGGGGTAGACGCCGGTGTCGGCGAGGGCGCCGCCGCCGAGGTCGGCGCGCAGGCGGATGTCGCCGGGGTCGCGGCGGGGGACGCAGAAGGCGGCGTGGAAGGAGCGGAGTTCGCCGATGGCGCCGTCGGCGACGAGGTCGCGGACGGCTCGGTGGAGGCCGTGGTGGACGAACATCACGTTCTCCATGAGGACGCGTCCACGGTCCCGGGCGAGGTCGGTGAGCCGGGCGGTGGTGGCGGCGTCGGTGCTGAGCGGCTTCTCGGCGAGGACGTGCTTGCCCGCGGTGAGCGCGGCCTCGGTCCACGGGGCGTGGAGGGCGGCCGGGAGCGGGATGTAGACGGCGTCGACGGTGTCGTCGTCGAGGAGGGCGCGGTAGCCGTGGACGGCGCGGCAGCCGTAGGGGGCGGCGGCCTGCCGGGCCTTCGCCGGGTCGCGGCTGGCGACGGCGGCGAGGGCGGCGGTGGGCGCGGCGGCGAGGGCGGGCAGCATGCGGCGCAGGGCGATGTCGGCGCAGCCGAGGACGCCGACGCGGAGGGGCGGGGTCACAGCTGTACGGCTCCGGTGGTGAGGACGGCGAGCAGGGTGCGGGCCTGGACGTTGAGGTAGTGGCTGTGCCGGAGCAGGTCGGTGAGCTGGGCGGGGGTGGCCCAGCGGTAGCCGGGCGGGAGGTCCTCGGGGAGGCCGGCGCGGTCGGCGTCGACGAGGAGGTAGCGGCTCTCGGCGTTGAGGAACCGGCCGCCTTCCTCGGCGTGGACGGCCTCGTAGAGGACGGCGGAGGCGGGGGCGGCGCGGACGGCGTCGAGGAAGGGGGGCCGGTCCTCGCCGGTGAGGTGGGCGAAGTTCTCGGGGGTGTACTGGACGGTGGGGCCGAGTTCGACGGTGTCGAGGAAGCCGGCTTCGACGCGGGCGTGGACGAGGAGGTGGGGGACGCCGGCGAAGGAGCGGACGGCGAAGGCGGTGACGCCGCGGCCGACGGGTTCGAAGAGGGGCTGGGTCCAGCCGGTGACCTCGCGGTTGCCGGCTTCGACGGAGACGGCGGTGACGCGGAAGTAGCGGTCGTGGACGTGGCGGACGGTGTGGTCGTCGCGGATCCAGTCGGTGACGCGGGCGAGCGGGATGCGGCGGGTGTGGAGGTCGTGGCGGGAGCGTTCGCCGGTGATCCAGGACCGCAGGTCGGTGTCGGTGTGCAGGGCGTGGGGCGCGCCGTGGCCGGCGGGGACGCAGGCGAGGACGGTGCGGGCGTCCATGTTGACGGTGTTGGGGCGCAGCAGGAGGCGTCCGATCTGGCCGAGGGTGAGCCAGCAGAAGTCGTCGTCGGCGGGTACGTCGCCGGTGGTCTCGACGAGGACGTTGCGGTTGGCCTTGTGGTGGAACCAGGAGCCGTGTTCGGACTGGAGGGTGTCGGCGAGGACGTGTCCGCGGCGCGGGCCGGTGAAGTGTTCGAGGTACTTCACGTCGGCGCCGCGGTGGACCTTGGTGTAGTTGCTGCGGGTGGCCTGGACGGTGGGCGAGAGCTGGAGCAGGTTGGGGTTGCCGGGCTCCATCTTGGCCTGCATGAGGAAGTGGAGGACGCCGTCGAATTCCTTGGCGAGGATGCCGAGGATGCCGACTTCGGGCTGGTTGATGACGGGCTGCTGCCAGTGCCGGGCGGTGGGGCCCTGGCCGACGGTGACGTCGAGTCCCTCGACGGTGAAGAAGCGTCCGCTGCGGTGGCCGAGGTTGCCGGTGGCGGGGTCGAAGGACCAGCCGTCGAGGGCGGCGAAGGGGATCCGGTCGACGCGGAAGTGGTGGGCGCGGCGGCGGGCGTCGAGCCAGTCGTCGAAGGCGTCGGTGCGTAGCTGGTGGCCGGTGTCGGTGACGGCGGCGGAGCGGGCGAGGCGGTCGGCGAGCCGGTCGTCGTGGCGGGGGCGCAGGGCGGCGGCGGTGGTCACGTGTGGTCCTCCACGAAGGCGCGGATGGAGGCGATGACGTAGTCGAGCATCTCGTCGGTGAGGCCGGGATAGACGCCGACCCAGAAGGTGTGCTCGGTGACGATGTCGCTGTTGGTGAGGGTGCCGGAGACGCGGTGGGGCCGGTCGAGGTAGGCGGGGTGGCGGGTGAGGTTGCCGGCGAAGAGGCGCCGGGTGCCTATCTTGCGGGATTCGAGGAAGTCGACGAGGGCCGCGCGGGTGAAGGGGGCGTCGGGGTCGACGGTGAGGACGAAGCCGAACCAGCTGGGGTCGCTGCCGGGGGTGGCCTCGGGCAGCAGGAGGTGGGGGACGCCGTCGAGGCCGTCGCGCAGGCGGCGCCAGTTGCGCTTGCGGGCCTCGACGAAGGAGTCGAGCTTGGTGAGCTGGCTCAGTCCGAGGGCGGCCTGGAGGTCGGTGGCCTTCAGGTTGTAGCCGACGTGGCTGAAGATGTACTTGTGGTCGTACCCGGCGGGCAGGGTGCCCATCTGGTAGTCGAACCGCTTGAGGCAGGTGTTGTTCTTGCCCGGTTCGCACCAGCAGTCCCGGCCCCAGTCGCGGAGGGATTCGACGATCCGCGCGTACTGGAGGTTGGAGGTCAGGACGATGCCGCCTTCCCCCATGGTGAGGTGGTGGGCCGGGTAGAAGCTGACGGTGCTGAAGTGGCCGAAGGTGCCGGTGAGCCTGCCCTGGTAGGTGGAGCCGACGGCGTCGCAGTTGTCCTCGACGAGGAAGAGGCCGTGGTCCTCGGCGAGGCGGGCGATCTCGGCGGCCTCGAAGGGGTTGCCGAGGGCGTGGGCGATCATGATGGCCCGGGTGCGGGGGCCGATGGCCTGGGCGACGCGTTCGGCGGTGGTGTTGTACGTGCCGAGTTCGATGTCCACGAAGACGGGGACGAGCCCGTTCTGGACGATCGGGTTGACGGTGGTGGGGAAGCCGGCGGCGACGGTGATCACCTCGTCGCCGGGGCGCAGTCGCCGGTCCTCCAGGAGGTGGGAGGTGAGGGCGGACAGGGCGAGGAGGTTGGCGGAGGAGCCGGAGTTGGTGAGGTGGGCCTTGCGGACGCCGATGCGGCGGGCGAAGGCCGACTCGAACTTCCGGGAGCTGGGGCCGGCGGCGATGCGCAGGTCGAGGGCGGCTTCGACGAGGGCGGCGCGGTCGTCGGCGTCGAGGACGGCGCCGGAGGGCCAGATCTCGGTGACGCCGGGGACGAAGCCGCCGGCGGTCGCGGTGTGCTCGCTGTCCTGGTGGTACTTGCGCGTCTCGTCCAGGACGAGTGCCTTGTGGTCGCTCATGCGGGGTTTCCCTCTCCGTGGTCGTGGCCTCGGGCCTCTTCGTGGCGGTGCTTGGACGCCTTCCACCAGGCGGTGTTGTCGCGGTACCAGGCGACGGTGTCGGCCAGGCCCTGGTCGAACGGGACGAGGGGGGCGTATCCCAGTTCCTCGCGGATCTTCGTCTCGTCCAGGGAGTAGCGCAGGTCGTGGCCCTTGCGGTCGGCGACGTGGCGGACCGCGGAGCGGTCGGCGCCGCAGAGGTGCAGCAGCCGTTCGGTGACGGCGAGGTTGGTCTGCTCGTTGCCGCCGCCGACGTTGTAGATCTCGCCGGGGCGGCCGCGGGTGAGGACGAGCTGGATGGCGCGGCAGTGGTCGTCGACGTGGAGCCATTCGCGGACGTTGAGGCCGTCGCCGTAGAGGGGGACGGTGCCGCCCTCCAGGAGGTTGGTGACGAAGAGGGGGATGAGTTTCTCGGGGTGCTGGTAGGGCCCGTAGTTGTTGGAGCAGCGGGTGAGGGACAGGTCGAGTCCGTGGGTGCGCCAGTAGGCGCGGGCGATGAGGTCCGAGGAGGCCTTGGTCGCCGCGTACGGGGAGTTGGGCAGCAGCGGGTGGTCCTCGGTCCAGGAGCCTTCGGCGATGGTGCCGTACACCTCGTCGGTGGAGACGTGGACGACGCGGGCGACGCCGGTGGCCACGCAGGCCTCCAGGAGGGTCTGGGTGCCGCCGACGTTGGTGCGGACGAATTCGGCGGCGGCGGCCAGGGAGCGGTCGACGTGGGATTCCGCGGCGAAGTGGACGACGGCGTCGTGGCCGGGGAGGACCTCGCGGAGCAGGGGGAGGTCGCAGACGTCGCCCTCGACCAGGGTGAGGCGGGGGTGGCCGAGGGGGATGTTGTCGCGGTTGCCGGCGTAGGTGAGTTTGTCGAGGACGGTGACGTGGGCGTCCTCGTAGCCGGGGTAGCCGCCGGCCAGCAGGGTGCGGACGTAGTGGGAGCCGATGAAGCCGGCGCCTCCGGTGACCAGGATTCTCATGGGGCGACCTCGACGCGGGTGTGGTCCCCGATGACCAGGCGGTGGCGGGACTCGCCGTGGCCGGTGGGGTGGACGGCGGCCTCGCGCCCGATGAGGGAGGCGCGCAGGCCGGGGACGTGTTCGATGGTGGCACCGTCCATGACGATGGAGTCGGCGAGCCGGGTGCCGCGGACGAGGCAGTCGCGGCCGATGGAGGTGTCGGGGCCGATGTGGCTGTCCTCCACGAGGGTGCCGGCGCCGATGACGGCGGGGCCCTCGACACGGGACCGTACGATCCGGGCGCCCGCTTCGACGACCACGTTGGGGGCGACGTCGCTGAAGGCGTCGACGTCGCCGTCGACGCGCGGGGGCAGGGCGGCGAGGAGGCGCCGGTTGCAGTCGAGGACGTCCTCGGCGCGGCCGGTGTCCTTCCAGTAGCCGCTGTACTCGCCGGCGCGGACGGTGGCGCCCTGGGTGACGAGCCACTGGATGGCGTCGGTGATCTCGAGTTCGCCCCGGGCGCTGGGTTCGATGGCGGCGACGGCCTCGTGGACGGCGGGGGTGAAGAAGTAGACGCCGATGAGGGCGAGGTCGCTGCGCGGTTCGCGGGGTTTCTCGACGAGGCTGAGGACGGTGCCGTCGCCGGCGAGTTCGGCGACGCCGAAGGCCTGCGGGTCGGGGACCTTGTGGACGACGACGTGGGCGGCGGGCCGGTGCTCGCGGAAGGCGGCGGCGATGTCGGTGACGCCTTCGGGGAGCATGTTGTCGCCGAGGTACATCACGAAGTCGTCCTCGCCGAGGAAGGAGCGGGCGAGGAGGACGCAGTGGGCGAGACCGCGGGGCTTGTCCTGGCGCAGGTAGGTGATGCGGACGCCGAAGCGGGAGCCGTCGCCGAGGGCGGCGCGGATGGCGGGTTCGGTGTCGCCGACGATGACGCCGGTCTCGGTGACGCCCAGGTCGCGGATGTTCTCCAGGACGTGTTCGAGGACGGGCTTGTTGGCGACGGGGATGAGCTGTTTCGGCATGGAGTAGCTGAAGGGGCGCAGGCGGGTGCCTGTGCCGCCCGCCAGCACGAGCGCTTTCACGTCGGAGTTCTCCTCACAGCTGTGGTGTGGGTGCGCCGCCGGGGGGCACGTCGTCCCAGGAGGCGAGCAGGCCGGCGAGGCGTGCGGCCTCGACGCCCGGCGCGCGGGTGTCCTTCGCGGACATGAGGGGTGGCTCGGTGAATCCCCAGGGCAGGGCGAGGTCCGGGTCCAGGGGGTTGATGTCGACCTGGGTGCCGGGCACGTGCTCGCTGGAGAGGACGTAGCAGACGCAGGCGTCGTCGGTGAGGGTGAGGAAGCCGTGGCCGACGCCCTCGGGGACGTACACGGACCGCCCGGAGGCGGCGTCGAGCAGGGTCGTGTGGTGGCGGCCGAAGGCCGGGGAGCCCACGCGCAGGTCGACGACGATGTCGCGGACGGCGCCGCGGACGCAGGTGACGAACTTGGCCTGGCCGGGTGGGACGGTGACGCCGTGGATGCCGCGCAGGGTGTTGCGGCGCGAGGTGGAGTAGTTGATCTGGCGGGGCGTGAAGGGCCGGCCGGTGAGCCGTTCCAGGGCGGGGACGCGCAGGGCCTCGTGGAAGGAGCCGCGTTCGTCGGTCAGCAGGCCGGGGGTGAGGACGTACGCTCCGGGGACGGCGGTTTCCGCTGTGTGCACGGGGGGCCTTCCGGTCAGGTCCGGTGCTCGACGGCCTTGCGCAGTTCACCGGCGACGGTGCGGACGTCGGCGTCGTCGAGCCCTTGGTGGAGCGGGAGCAGGAGGGTGGTGTCGGCGGCCCGGTCGGTGCCGGGGAGGTCGGCGCCGGCGTCGGCGCCGTAGGCGGGCACCTTGTGGAGCGGCGGGTAGCGCAGGGTGGTGTAGACGCCGCGTTCGAGGAGGTCGGCGGCGACGGCGTCGCGGACGCGGGCGCTCTCCAGCTGGACCCAGTAGAAGTAGTACGAGCTGGTGTGGCCGTCGGGCAGGGGCGGCGGGGTGGTGATGCCGTCGGCGCCGGCGAGGAGCCGGTCGTAGGTCTCGGTGATCGCGCGCCGGCGGGCGGTGAATTCGGGCAGCCGGCGGAGCTGGACGCTGCCGATGGCGGCGGTGACGTCGTTGCCGATGACGCGGCGGCCGAAGGCGCGGACGTTCAGGTCCCACCAGCGGGCGGAGACCTTGGCGGCGGCGAAGCCGCTGGACTGTTCGAGGCCGTGGTAGGCGAGGGTGCGGGCGGTGCGGGCGAGTTCCGGGTCGCGTACGTAGAGCATGCCGCCGTCGCCGGTGACGAGGACCTTCATGGAGTCGAAGCTCCACATGGCGAGGTCGCCGAAGGTGCCGGCCCGTTTGCCGCGGACGTCGGAGGCGACGGCGCAGGCGGCGTCCTCGACGAGGTGGATGCCGCGGTCGCGGCAGAGGGTGGCGATGCGTTCGATGTCGCCGGGGTGGCCGCCGTAGTGGAGGACGACGACGGCCTTGGTGCGGGGGGTGAGGGCGCGTTCGACGTCCTCGGCGGTCGGGTTGAGGGTGCGGGCGTCGACGTCGCAGAAGACGGGCCGGGCGCCGGTGGCGGCGACCGCGTTGCCGGCGGCGACGAAGCTCATGGACGGCAGGACGACGTCGTCGCCGGGGCCGAGGCCGAGGAGTTCGGTGGAGAGGAACAGGCCGGCGGTGGCGGAGTTGATGAACAGGACGTGCCGCGGGTCGACGCCGAGGTGGGCGGCGAACTCGGCCTCGAACTTCTGGGTGCGGGGGCCGTGGCCGAGCCAGTTGTCGGCGAAGACCTCGGCGACGGCGGCGAGCTCCTCCTCGCCGAGACTGGGCTGGAAGACGTTGATCATCTACTGCTCCGTTCCGCGGGCGGCGTGGCGGGCGGTGAGGCGTTCCAGGACGGGGACGAGGTCGTGGGGGCTCGGGGTGGCCAGCAGGTCGTCGTGGATGCCGGCCGCGCCGGCCCGGAAGGAGTCCTCGCCCAGGACGCGGCGGATCCGCTCGCGCATCTCGCCGGTGGACTGGGTGTGGCGGTCGAGGGAGAGGCCCGCGCCGCGCCGCCGGACGTAGGCGGAGGTGGGCGGGGCGTCCATGTGGCGTTCGCGGAAGGTGGAGTGCGTGCCGTGGTCGTCCACGACGACGAACTCGCTCTCCTCGTCGTTGACGAGCTGCGGGACGCCGAAGGCGGCGGCCGCCGCGAAGGTGCCGATGCCGCCGTGGTGGATGATCGCGGAGGTCGTCGGCAGGAGCTGGTTGAGCGGGACGTAGTCGACGGTGCGGACGTTGCCGGGCAGCGGGGGCAGTCCGTCGAGCTGGTCGGCGTCGAGGGTGGCGACGACGTCGGCGTCGAGGCCGGAGACGGCGTCCAGGAGGGCTTCGACCCGGTCGGCGCCGTCCTTGAAGAACTTCCGTACCGACACCCCGAGGGAGAGGGCGACCCGGGGCCGCTCGGGCGGGGTGCGCAGCCAGTCGGGGAGCGGGCCGGTGCCGGTGAAGGGCACCCAGCGCAGGGGGACGGTGCGGACGCGGGTGGGCAGCCGCATCGGCGCGGGTATCGGGTCGACGGTCCACTGCCCGTACAGGAGTTCGTCGTCGACGTCGACGCCGTACCGCTCGGCGACCGGGCGGACCGCCTCGACGAGCGGGTTCTCGCCGGGCGCGGCGCCCCGGGCGGCGAGGGTCTCACCGGCCCAGGCGAAGTAGTCCAGGCCCCACAGCAGGCGGGCGTGGGCGGCCCCGGAGACGCGGGCGGCGACGGCGGCGGACGGCCAGCAGGGGTCCCAGACGATCAGGTGGGGCCGCCAGGAGCGGGCGTGGGCGACGAGCTCGTCGACGGCCGGCATCGGGTCGGAGGGGGAGGCGTCGGCGGGGTGGAAGTCCCGCAGGCACGGAATCATGAAGCGGCGGAAGGCGCCCCACGCGTACCGGCCGTCCGCGTCCAGGCCGAGCCGTTCGGTGAGCCGGTCGAGCCGCTGCTCGGCCTCGGCGGAGAGCGGCCGGTTGGCCGCGCGGGGCGGTGGGACGGCCGCCGGGTCGCCCAGCGGGACGGCGGTGAGCCCCACGGAGGTGATGACGGGGGCCATGGCGGGGTGGGCGGCGATCCGCACGTCGTGCCCGGCGCTCTGCAGCGCCCAGGCGAGCGGAACGATCGGGTAGAGGTGGGCGGTCGCGGGCCAGACGGTGAAGAGGACTCGCAAGAGAGTGACTCCATCGGTCGTGTCCTCAACCGCGCCGTCACTGCACACAGCGCATCCCCGTGGGGCGCGGTTGGAATTTTCTTGACCGTAGCTGGAAACTTCTCACCGTCGTCTCATCGCCGGGTAACCCGTCCTTCCCGTTCACCTCTCCCACCTGCGCCGTTTCCGGTCATGCGAAAGGGCCGGGGCGGGGGTTCCGCTCCGGCCCTTCCTCGTGCGGGGTGTTACGCGGCCGTCAGGACCGACCGGCGGGAGGCGATCTCCAGGGCGAGACCGGCGGCGTGTTCGCCGGATTCGACGGCGCCCTCGACGAAGCCGGACCAGCCGGCGGCGATGTCGCTGCCGGCGAATACCAGCCGCCCGTACGGCTGCTGGAGGGTGCGCAGCTGGCGGGTGAGTTGCAGGGGCCGCATGAACGACCAGCCGCCGCGGGCGTACGGGTCGGCGCCCCAGTCCTGGGAGACCAGGGCCTCCACGACGGCGTCGGGCGAGAAGCGGCGCAGGGCGGCCTGGACCTGGGGGAGGCTGGTGTGGTCCAGGGCCGGGTCGACGCTGAAGCCGATCATCAGCATGGAGCCGTCGGCGAGGACGGTGTGCGGGACGACGCCGATGAGGGGGCTGCCGGTCTCGGTGCCCTGGGCGAGGAACCGGCCGGCGCCGCCGCGGACCTTCATCCAGATCTTCTTGGCGTGGGGGACGGCGATGCCGGCGGCGGACGCGGCGGCGAACTCGCGGGGCAGACCCGCCGGGAAGGCGATCGTGTTCCACACGTTGGCGGGGACGGCGACGACGACCGAGGCGGCGGTGAACCGTTCGCCGCGGCGGGTGTCGACGAGGACGCGGCTGCCGGTGTCGGTGACGGCGGCCACCGGGCTGTTGAGCCGGAGGGTGACGGGCTGGTCCCGCAGCATGGCGGTGGCGAGCCCGGTCATGCCGCTGACGGGACGGTAGGCGTTGAGGCCGTTGTACGTGCCGAGGTCCCAGCCGGACAGGGCGTACTGGCGGACCAGGGCGGTGTAGGCGCCGCGGGTGTTGGTGCCGCCGGCGGTGGCGGTGTGGCCGGCCAGCCAGGCGTCGTCCTGAGGGGAGAGCCGCAGCTGGTCGAGCCGGTCGCGCAGGGTCAGCCGGTCGGGTTCGGCGAGCAGGTCGGCCCGCAGGAGCGGGTCGTGGGGCTGGGGGAAGTACGGCTCCGCTCCGGCGAAGAAGTCCGTGAGCAGTTCCCCGAGCCGGGTGCCCGCCTCGTCGGGCGAGAAGGCGGCGTAGCCGCTGCCGGACGGCAGGACGAGGCTGTCCGGCGGGGTGTCGTCGGCGACGAGGGATATGCCGTGGCTCTGTATCTCGCGCCAGACGCGGGTGTGCACCGGGTGCACCCAGGCGCCGCCCATCTCGACCTGCTCACCGGCGAAGGTGCCGGTCCAGGTGCGGCCGCCGATGCGGGAGCGGGCCTCCAGGAGGAGGGTGCGCCTGCCCTGGGCCCGGGCGGCGCGGGCGGCGGCGATCCCGGCGAAGCCGGCGCCGATGACGATCACGTCGTACGGGTCGGTGGGCCGGGACTCCTCGGCGTGGGTCGGGAAGGCGGCGGCCGCGCCGAACGCGGTGGCGGCGGTGGCGGTCAGGGTCGCGAGGCCGGCCGCCTTGAGGACGGTGCGGCGGGGGGTGGGCGCGGGGGCCGTGCCGGTCACGGCCGCGGCGGGGGTGTGCTGGGACGCCAAAGTGCTCTCCCTGGGTCGGCTGGAAAGGGGCGGGCCCAGGCCGGTCCGGTCGGACCGGGGAAGGAGGGGCGCTTCTCGCGACGGTGGCCGGATCCGGCCGGGCCCGCGGAGGCGGCACCACCTCACCACACGATCCGGCCACGGGACCAAGCCCTCGCTCACCGGCCGCTCATCGGCGGGTCATCAGCGGAGTGAAGCGGGCGTGACGGGGGCTTGAGGGGGACGTGGGACCGGGACGGTCCTGGTACGGGGACCCCGGGCCGGGGCTCCGCGCGGGGCGGGGCGTCGGGGCCGGGGCGGGTGCCGCGCGGGCGGTGGGGGCGGGGGCCGGGACGGTGGGGACCGGCCTCGGCCGCTCGTCCCACCGGGTCACCGCCCCCCGTGAGCGGCGCGCTCACGGGGGTGCGGGGGTCACACGCCTTCGAGGAGGGCCGGGTCGTGGGCGTCGAAGGTGCGGCCGGTGGCGAGTTCCTTGGTGTAGAGCTCCTCGCCGAGGGCTTCCCGTACGGCGGCGGAGATGCGGTCGACGTCGCCGCTCTCCGTACGGGGCAGGGGCCGGCCGACGGATTCGCGGGCGGCGGCGGCGGCGCCGAGGAGACGGGCGGCGTGGGTGTGGTGGCCCGTCAGGGCGCAGGTGCCAGCGAGGCCTTCGAGGGCGAGGGCGAGGGCACGGGGGTCCCCGGTCTCGCGGGCGGCGGCGTGGCCGGCGAGGTGGTGGGCGCGGGCGGTGCCGGCGTCGCCGCGCTGTTCGGCGATGAAGCCGAGCTCGGCCATGACCAGGGCGGTGCCGAGGTCTCCGTAGACGGCGCGGAGCCAGTCGAGCCATTTGGTGAGGTGGGCCTCGGCGTCGTCCAGGCGGCCCTCGCGGCGGGCGACGAGGGCGAGACCGGTCTCGGCGAACTGCTCGCCGCGCTTGTGGGCCTGTTCGGCGGCGAGGCGCAGGCCGTGCTCGTGGAAGCGGCGGGCCTCGGCGTGGTCGCCGGTGAGCAGCGCGATGCGGCCGAGGCCGGACCATTTGTAGGAGGCGTCGGTCCACAGGCCGAGCTCCTCGGCCATGCGCAGCCCGTCGCGGTGCATGCGGGTGGCCTCGTCGTAGTCCTCGTGGATCTCGGCGAGCTGGGCGAGCAGGTCTCCTGCTCGCAACTGGCCCCAGCGGTCCCCGAGTTCGCGGAAGAGGCCGAGGCTGACGCCGGCGTCGCGGGAGGCGGCGGGGAAGTCGCCGCGGATGAGGGCGTGCCCGGCGCGGAGGGTGAGGGCGGCGGCGCGGCCCCACGGGTCGCCGAGTTCCTCGAAGGCGGCGAGCGCGGTGGTGGCCCGGTCCTGGTTGGAGGCGAGGTCGCCGGAGCCGTACAGGGTGAAGGAGAGCAGCCACAGGGCGTGGGCCCGGTCGCAGGGGTCGGTGATGTGGTCGATGAGGGGGAAGGCGGCGGCGGCCCGGGCGGGGCCCTCGGCGTCGCCGGAGTGCAGGGCGAGGGCCGCGCGGCGGACGGTGGCGTCGGCGTGGTGGGCGCGGCAGACGGCGGTGTCGTCCGCGGGCACGGAGAGGGCCTGGTCGAAGGAGCGCAGGGCCTCGCCGAGCCGGCCGCGCAGGAACCAGTACCAGGACTGGGCGATGACCAGGCGCAGGGCGTCGTCGGCGGCGCCGGTGCGGACGCAGGTCTCCAGGGCGGCGCGGAGGTTGCCGGCCTCGGTGTCGAGGCGTTCGAGCCAGGTGCGCTGGTCGCGGCCGCGCAGGTGCGGGGCGGCGGTCTCGGCGAGCGCCAGGTGGTGGCGGGCGTGCCGGCGGCGTACCTCCGTGGTCTCGCCGGCGTCGTCGAGGCGTTCCAGGCCGTAGGCGGCGACGGATTCGAGGAGCCGGTAGCGCACGCCCGCCGGGGTGTCGGCGGCGACGACGAGGGACCGGTCGACCAGGCGGGCGAGGAGGTCGAGGACCTCGGCGGCGGGGAGGGCGTCGTCGGCGCAGACCGCTTCGGCGGCGTCCAGGGTGCAGCCGTCGGCGTGGACGGCGAGGCGGCGCAGGACGGTCTGTTCGGCGGGGGTGAGGAGGTCCCAGCTCCAGTCGATGACCGCGCGGAGGGTGCGCTGGCGTGCCGGGGCGTCACGGCGGCCGGCGGCGAGCACGCGGAAGCGGTCGTCGAGGCGGGCGGCGAGTTCGCGGGCGCCGAGGGTACGGACGCGGGTGGCGGCCAGTTCGAGGGCGAGCGGGATGCCGTCGAGGCGGCGGCAGACGGCGGCGACGGCCTCGGCGTTGTCGGCGGTGAGCGCGAAGCCGGGGTCGGCGGCCTGGGCGCGGGCGACGAACAGCTGGACGGCCTCGGCGCGGCCGAGGTGGTCGGGGCCGGTGGCGGCGGCGTCGGGCAGGGCGAGCGGGCCGACGGGGCGGAGGATCTCGCCGGTGATGCCGAGGGGTTCCTGGCTGGTGGCGAGAACCCGCAGGTGGGGGGCGCGGGCGAGGAGGGTGCCGGTGAGTTCGGCGACGGCGTCCACCACGTGCTCGCAGTTGTCGAGGAGCAGCAGGGCGCGTTTGGCGTGGAGGGCGGTGGCGAGCCGTTCGGCCGGGGTGTCGGGGCGGTCGTCGGCGCCGTCCGGGGTCGTGTCGTCGCGCATGCCGAGGGCGGCGGCGACGACGTGGGCGGTGGCGGACACGTCGCCGGAGGTGTCGGGGCGGGCGGCCGGGCCGGTGAGTTCGACGAGCCACGCGCCGTCGGGGAAGGCGTCGGCGGCCTGGGCGGCCGCTTCGAGGGCGAGGCGGGTCTTGCCGACGCCGCCGGGCCCGGTGAGGGTGACGAGTCGGCCGCGGGGGCCGGTGGTGTCGGTGAGGAGCGTCCGCAGGGCCGTCAGGTCGTCGGCGCGGCCGACCAGTTCGGTGAGGGGGACGGGCAGGTTGCCGCGCTGCCGCGGGGCGCCGGCCGCGGGGCCGGCGGTGACGGCCCCGGCCGGGGCGGTGGCGGGGGCGTCGAGGGACGGGTCCTGCTGGAGGATCGCCTGGTGGAGGGCGGTGAGTTCGGCGCCCGGGTCGAGGCCGAGCTCGTCGCGCAGCCGGGCGCGGAGGCGGGCGTAGCCGTCGAGGGCGTCGTTCTGACGGCCGGCGCGGTAGAGGGCGCGCAGGTGGATGGCGTGGAGGCGTTCGCGCAACGGGTGGGCGGCGACCAGGCCGGCGAGTTCGTCGGCGAGCAGGTGGTGTTCGCCGAGGGCCAGGCGCGCGGCGGCCTGCTCCTCCAGTGCGGAGACGCGCTGTTCCTCCAGGTGCTGCACGGCCCGGCGGGCGAAGGCCTCGTTCTCGAACTCGGTGTAGGCGGGGCCGCGCCACAGGGCGAGGGCGTCGGTGAGCAGCGCGACCTTGGTGGGGAGGTCGCCGGTGGCGCGGGCCTGGGCCGTCAGGTCGGCGAAGCGGCCGGCGTCGATGGTGTCGGGGGTGACGTCCAGGAGGTAGCCGGGGGCGCGGGAGACGACGAGGGCCCGTCCGCCGGGCTCGGCCTCCTCCAGGGTGCGGCGCAGTTGCCAGACCTTGGTCTGGAGGGCTGCCGCGGGTTTACCGGGAAGATCCTCGCCCCACATGTCGTCGAGGAGCCGGTCCGTGGAGACGGGCCGGCCGGCGTGTATGAGGAGGTCGGCGAGGAGGGCGCGGACCTTGGGTTCCCCCAGGGGGACCGGTCTGCCGTCCGTGGTCCACACCTCGAGAAGACCCAGTACCCGGAAGCGCATGGCCGCACAGTAGCCCAGCCGCGGGGCGGCGGGGGGCCGGTGGACGGGCGGGGCCGTGAGGACGCCGTGAGCGGCGGTACGGGACGGGGCGCGGCGGCCGTACGGGGCGGGGGGCGGGGCCGTACCGGCGCGTGGGCGCCGGGACACCCCCTGGTCGTACGGGAGCGGGGGTGGTACGGGGCGGGCGCGGGTGCCGGGAGGGGCGGCAGCACCGGGACGGAACGCGGAAACACCGGGCCGGAACGGCCGTGAGAGCCCGTGAGCGCGCGAGGTGACGTTCGGGAGCCGGGCGTGAGGGTGCCGAGAGAAGCAGGGGCCAGGGTGTTCGTAAAGCCGCCGTAAGGAAACGGGCGGCGGCCAGGCACGCAGCGACTCCTGAACGCCCGAGACCCCCGCAAAGGTTCCGGACCGCCGGAGACCCAGAGATCAGGAATCGAGGAATCGAGGACCCCATGTCTCGCGAATCCCGTAACAACCGAACGAGCCAGGCCACGGACGTCGGGTCGCAGGGCCTGGCGGACCGTACCGGCTCGGCCCCCGACCCGCGCCGCTGGCTGGCGCTCACCCTGCTGGTCGCCTCGTTCTTCATGGTGATCGTCGACTCGCAGATCGTCATGCTCGCGCTGCCTGCCATCGAGTCGGAGCTCGGCTTCGCGGCCGGCGGCATCCAGTGGGTGATGAGCGCCTACCTGCTGAGCTTCGGCGGTCTGCTGATGTTCGGCGGACGCACCGCCGACCTGCTCGGCGGACGCAGGATGTTCCTCTTCGGCACGGCCCTGTTCGGCATCGCCTCGGTGCTGTGCGGTCTGGCGTGGACCGACGAGGTCCTCATCACCGCCCGTGTCATCCAGGGTGTGGCCGCCGCCGTCATGACGCCGACCGCCATGGCCGTCCTCATGCACACCTTCGCCGAGGGCCCGGAGCGCAACAAGGCGCTGGGCATCTGGACCGGCATCGGCGCCTTCGGCGCCACCGCCGCCCTCCTCATCGGTGGCCCGATCACCGACGGCCTGGGCTGGGAGTGGATCTTCTACATCAACGTCCCGGTCGTCGCCGCGGTCCTGATCTTCGGCCCGCGTCTGCTGAAGGAGACCCCGGTCCGTGCCGGCCGCCGCCGGTTCGACCCGGCCGGCGCCATCACCATCACCGCCGCCATCGCGCTCCTGGTGTACGCGGTCTCCGAGGCCCCGATCGTCGGCTGGGGCAGCGGGCAGACCGTCTGGATGCTGATCGCCGCCGCCGTGCTGCTGGTCGTCTTCACCGTCATCGAGAGCAAGTCGCAGGCCCCGCTGATCCCGCTGCGGATCTTCCGCTCCCCCACGGTCGTCGGCGGCAACATCCTGATGATCATCGTCGCCATGGCGGTCTACGGCGGTGCGCTCATCACCTCGCTCTACGCCCAGCAGGTGCTCGGCTACAGCGCCGTCAAGTTCGGTCTGAGCACCGCGATCTACGCCCTGATGTCCATCATCGGCGCGAACGTCAGCGCCCGGCTCGTCGCGAAGGTCGGCTACAAGCCGATCGCCATCGTCGGTATGACCCTGCTCTCCGTCGGTCTGCTCCTGCTCACGCAGATCGACCCGAACGGCGGCTACTGGAGCGACCTGTTCTTCGGCCTGGTCATCTTCGGCTCCGGTATCGGCTCCACCAACGTGGCCGCGTCGATCGCCTCGCTGACGGGTGCCAAGCCGGAGGAGTCCGGCCTGGTCTCCGGCATCAACAACGCGGTCTTCCAGATCGGTGCCGCGCTCGGCATCGCCATCGCCTCCTCGGTGGCCTTCGCCTACACCACCGGCACGGACGCCGCCGGCCTCAACGACGGCTTCCAGGCCGGGTTCCTGGCCACCGCCGTCTTCGCGATGGTCGGCCTGGTCACCGCGCTGCTCCTGCTGCTGAGCCGCAAGCCGGCCCAGCCGCCGGTCGCCGCCGGTGACGGCGCCTCCACCGAGGCGCAGAAGGTCCACGTGCCCGCCGGTCACTGACGCCGCGCCCGATCCGTATCCGTACCCGCACCGCCGCACAGGGGTAGCCCGAGCTCCATCCGGGCTACCCCTGCGCCGTTCCCGGCCCGTCCGCTCCCCCCGTCAGGAGGACCGCATGTCGTCGGTCGTACGCCTCCCCGCCCTGCGCAGCCCGGCCCGGAGCCGGGCCAGAGCCGAGAGCCGGGACAGAGCCGAGGGGCGGACCCGCTGGTGGGCCCTGCTCGTCGTGCTCGCCGCGGTGTTCATGACGACGCTCGACTTCTTCATCGTCAACGCGGTGGCGCCGGCGACCCGGCGCGACCTGGACGCCGGACGGACCGCCCTGCAGGCGGTGCTCGTCGGGTACGGCCTCGCGTACGCCATCGGCCTCATCACCGCCGGACGGCTCGGCGACCTGTACGGGCCGCGGCGGGTGTTCGTGGTGGGGCTCGCGCTGTTCACGGGCGCGTCGGCGGCGTGCGGGCTGGCGACGGGGCCGGGGTTCCTCGTGGCGGCGCGGATCGCGCAGGGGCTCGCCGCCGCGCTGATGGCACCTCAGGTCCTCGCGCTGATCGGCCGCATGTTCCCCGGGGCCGACCGGGCGCGGGCCTTCGCCTGGTACGGGGCGACCGTGGGCGTCGCCGGGACCGGCGGGCAGGCCGTCGGCGGGCTGCTGCTGGCGGCGGACCTGGGCGGGCTGGGGTGGCGCGCCTGTTTCCTCATCAACGTGCCGCTGGGGGTGCTCGCGCTGGCGATGGTGCGGCTGCTGCCGGCGGACGGCAAGGGTGCCGGTACGGGTGCCGGGGCGCGGCCGGGGCTCGACCCGCTCGGGGCGGTGCTGTCCGCGACCGGGCTCGTGGCACTGGTGCTGCCGCTGGTCGTCGGCCGCGAGTCGGGGTGGCCGGCCTGGACGTGGCTGAGCCTCGGCCTGTCCCTGCCGCTGCTGGCGGGGTTCGCCGCGCACCAGCGGCGCCGGATCGCGGCGGGGCGCAGCCCGCTGCTGGACCCGGTGGTCTTCCGGGACCCCGGTTTCACCCGGGGCGTGGTCTGCGTGGCCCTGCTGTTCGGGGGGTCGGCGGGGCTGACGTTCGTGCTGTCCCTCTTCCTCCAGGAGGGCCGGGGCATGTCACCGGTGACGGCGGGCGTGGTCGGCGTCGCGCTCAACGCCTCCTTCTTCGCGGCGTCCATGCAGACGGGCCGGCTCACCGGCCGCCTCGGCAACCGGATCGCCGTCCTCGGCGGCACGGTCCTCGCGGCGGGCTTCGCGCTGATCGGCTGGTCCGCCTCCTCCGTCGGCGCCACCGGGCTGCCCGTCGGGCTGGTCGGCGGACTCGCCGTGACCGGCGCCGGCATGGGGCTGCTCATGGCCCCGCTGACGGCGGCCGCGCTGGCGGGCGTCCGGGCACGCCTGACCGGCATGGCCGCCGGTGTCCTCGGCACGGCGCAGGAGACGGCGGGCGTCCTCGGCATCGCGCTCACCGGGCTCGTCTTCTTCCACCGCCTCTCCCCCGGCGGCGCCGGAGCCCCGGGCGCCGGCGCGCCGGGCTGGCTGGACGCGTTCCGCACGGTGATGGGCGTCCTGGCCGTCGCCGCCCTCGCGATAGCCGCGATCACCGCCGCCGCGACCCGCCGCCGCCCCGCCCGGGACGTGGCCACGGGGGCCGCTCCCCCGCCCGTACCGGCGGCCGCAGGCGCGGTCACCGGCTCCCTCGCGGCCGGCCCGCCGGGCAGCGGGCCACGCCCCCGGACGGCTCATCCGGCCGGGGCGGGCGGCCCGGCAGGCTCCGCGTCCCCGCGTGCGGGGGGTGGGTGGGTCAGACGACGCCCTGGGCGAGCATCGCGTCGGCGACGCGCTCGAATCCGGCGATATTGGCGCCGACGACGTAGTCTCCGGGGGCCCCGTAGCGTTCCGCGGTCGTACGGACGGTCTCGTGGATATCGCGCATGATGCCGGCGAGGCGCGTCTCGACCTGGTCGAAGGTCCAGGCCTCGCGGGCCGCGTTCTGCCGCATCTCGAGGGCGCTGGTCGCCACGCCGCCCGCGTTGGCCGCCTTGCCCGGGCCGAAGAGGACGCCGGCCTCGCGCAGGACGCGGACGGCCTCGGGGGTGGTGGGCATGTTGGCGCCCTCGGAGACCGCCTTGACGCCGTTGCGGGCCAGGGTCCGCGCGGCGTCGGCGTCCAGCTCGTTCTGCGTGGCCGAGGGCAGGGCGACGTCGGCGGGGACGTCCCAGACGCTGCCGCCCGCCACGTACCGCGCCGAGGCGCCCCGGCGCTCGGCGTAGTCGCTGACCCTGCCGCGCTCGTGCTCCTTGACCTCCTTGAGGAGGGCGAGGTCGATGCCCTTCTCGTCGACGACGTAGCCGCCGGAGTCGGAGGCGGTGAGCACGTGCGCGCCGAGCGCCTGCGCCTTCTCGATCGAGTAGAGGGCGACGTTGCCGGAGCCGGAGACGACGACCTGACGGCCCTCCAGGTCCTCGCCCCGGGTCCGCAGCATCTCCAGGGCGAAGAGGACGTTGCCGTATCCGGTGGCCTCGGCGCGGACCAGGGAGCCGCCCCAGCCGATCCCCTTGCCGGTGAGGACACCGGCCTCCCAGCGGTTGGTGATGCGCCGGTACTGGCCGAAGAGGTAGCCGATCTCGCGGCCGCCGACGCCGATGTCGCCGGCGGGGACGTCGGTGTGCTCGCCGAGGTGGCGGTGCAGCTCGGTCATGAAGGACTGGCAGAAGCGCATGACCTCGGCGTCGGAGCGGCCCCGCGGATCGAAGTCGCTGCCGCCCTTGCCGCCGCCGATGCCCAGGCCGGTGAGCGCGTTCTTGAAGATCTGCTCGAAGCCGAGGAACTTGACGGTGCCGAGGCCGACCGTCGGGTGGAAGCGCAGGCCGCCCTTGTAGGGGCCGAGGGCGCTGTTGAACTCGATGCGGAAGCCGCGGTTGACGTGGACGCGGCCGGCGTCGTCCTGCCACGGCACGCGGAAGATCAGCTGCCGCTCGGGCTCCACGAGCCGCTCCAGGACGCGGGCCTCGAGGAGTTCGGGGCGCGCGGTGAGCACCGGTTCCAGGGATTCCAGGACCTCGCCGAGTG
This sequence comes from Streptomyces sp. NPDC012827, assembly GCF_042900905.1. Lineage (NCBI taxonomy): Bacteria > Bacillati > Actinomycetota > Actinomycetes > Kitasatosporales > Streptomycetaceae > Streptomyces > Streptomyces sp. NPDC012827. Next base: position 51,964 of record NZ_JBIBBY010000015.1, read on the forward strand.
CCTGGTGGAACTCGGGTTCACCGGGGTTGCGCCGCAGGACCTCCGCGTGGAGGGGGCGGAGCAGGGCGGGCATGTCCCGGTGAACGGGCTGGGCGGGGAGCGCGGTCATCTGGTTCTTTCCTGTTCGGTGGGACGGTGCGGGTCCCTGGGCGGTGCGATGTGCCTCCGTACCCCGTGCACCCCCCGGAGAGGGACCTGGTACGGACGGTACAAGGGCCGTGCCGGGCGGCCCCCGCCGGGTCAGCCGGCGATGGCGACGGCCGGGAACGGGGGCAGCGGCGGGAGGTCGCTGCGGTCCCGGGCGGGCCGGCGGCGCGGCGAGAGGGTGAGGTCGGGGCCGGCCGCGTTGAGGATCTCGGTCTGGAGGCGGCGCAGGTCGGGCGAGGGGGCGAGGCCGAGTTCGCTCTTGAGGAGGCGGTAGAGGTTCCCGTACGCCTCCAGGGCCTCGCCGCGGCGGCCGGCCCGGTGCAGGGCGGAGATGAGCTGACCGTGGAACCACTCGTGGAGGGGGTAGTCGTTGACCAGGGTCCGCAGTTCGGGGAGGAGCTCCCGGTAGCGGCCGAAGTGGTTCTCGACCTCGACGTGGAGTTCGAGGGCGCGTATGCGCAGCTCCTCGACCCGGGCGATCCAGCCGGCGAGGGTGGAGCCGACGGCGACGTCGCTCAGCACGGGTCCGCGCCACAGGGCGAGGGCGCGGCCGAGGAAGTCGGCGGCGCGGCCGGGGGTGCCCTCGGCGAACTCCCACTGGGCCCGCTTGATGAAGCTCTCGAAGCTCATGACGTCGACCTCGTCGTCGTTCACCTGGAGCAGGTAGCCCGGCGCCCGGGTGAGCAGCAGGTCACGGCCGGGTGAGGTGACCGCCTCCTCGGTGAACAGGCGGCGGGCCTGCGAGACGTGGGTGTGGACGATCTTCAGGGCGCTCGGCGGGGCGTCGTCGGCCCACAGCTCCTGGACGAGGGAGTCGATGGAGACGGTCTCGCGGGGCTGGAGCGCGAGCAGCGCGAGCATCTGGCGGATTCTCGGCGCGCTGGGAGCGAGCTCTCGGCCGTCGTCGGTGGTGATCTCGAACGGGCCGATGAGATTGAACTGCACTGCACACGCTCCTGTTCAGTCGTCGGCGTCCGCTTCGCACATGCCTCGGCGTGGACTGCACACGGTAGCCACGAACCCCGGGGGCCCATGGTCCTCGGCGGAGAGAGTGTCAATTGGCCCGCGGCCCGCCCACGGCGGCGTGAACCGGCTTGCCTCGTACGCCGGTTGGCCGATTACCGCCGCATGACCGGAAGGTTGAACCCGCCCTCGTAGCCTCCTCGGCAGAGCACGTGGACGTTGTTCGACGTCGACTCGGATCACCTTCCTGATGGAGAGGGCAGCGATGACATCCTCGGCGCTTGCGCCAGATCTTTTCGGTCACGACTATTTCCAGGATCCGTATCCTGCGTTCGCGTGGCTCCGCAAGAACGCCCCGGTGCACCAGCTCACCTTCCCGGTCGGCGATCTGCCGATGTGGATCGTCTCGCGTTACGAGGACGTGAAGGAGCTCCTGGGCGACTACCAGCGCTTCAGCAGTGACGCGACCGTCTGGGCGACCGACGACTTCAAGAAGTCGGGCCTGGTCTTCGGTTCCGGCACGGTCATCGAGCGCATCCTCTCCGTGCTCGACCCGCCGGACCACACCCGGGTGCGGAAGCTGGCGATGAGCGCCTTCACGCCGCGGCGCACCGCGCTGTGGGAGGAGCCGACGCGGGAGATCGTGAGCTCCGCCCTCGACCGGCTCGAGGCGATGGAGAAGCCGGACGTCATGGAGTTCGCCAGCACCGTGCCGGCCGAGGTCATCGGCCGTGTGCTGGGCATTCCGCTGGACAAGTTCCGGCAGATCCTGCACGCCATCGAGAAGGCCCTGGTGGTCGACCCGGAGCGGATGACGGAGTCGACGCTCGCCTACCAGGAGATCGTCGACTACGGCCGCGAGATCATCGACGAGAAGCGCCGCAACCCCGGCGAGGACCTGACGTCGGTGTTCATCGCCGCCCGTGACGGCGAGGACCGCCTGAACGAGAACGAGCTCATCGCCATGGTCGCCCTGATGATCATGGTCGGTCTGGACACCACCCGGAACCTGATCGGTTCGGCGATCCTCGCGCTCATGGACCACCCGGACCAGCGCAAGCTGCTCGCCGAGCGGCCCGAGCTGGCCGACTCCGCGGTGGAGGAGTTCCTGCGGTACGACGGGGCGCTGACGGTGGCCCTGATCCGCTTCGCCACCCAGGACGTGGAGTTCGCCGGCGCGACCATCCCCAAGGGCTCCACGGTGATCGCCGCGCTGCAGTCGGCCAACCGTGACCCGGAGGTCTTCGAGAACCCGGACGCGCTGGACATCACGCGCACGGGTCCGCGCCACCTCGGTCTCGGGCACGGCCTGCACAACTGCCTGGGCGCGGCGCTGGCCCGCCTGGAGTCCCGGATCGCGATCCCGGCCTTCTTCGAGCGGTTCCCGAACGCCCGCCTCGCGGTGCCGCGTGACCAGATCACGTACGCCGAGAGCTGGCTGCTGCGGAGCGTGCTGGCGCTCCCGGTCGACCTGCACGGTTCCGGTTCCTGACCGCGCTGAGACTCGGAGGCGACCCGCGATGAAGATGAGGCTCACGATCGACCTGAAGGCCTGCGCCGGCGCGGGCACCTGCGTCGCCATGAACCCGCAGCTGTTCCGTGTGGAGGACGGCAAGGGCGTGGTGCTGCAGGACGTGCTGGAGGGCGAGGAGGCCATCCAGGCCGCCATGGACGTGGCGGAATGCTGCCCGACGGAGGCGCTGCTGCTGACTCCCGAGGCGGCCTGACGACCGCCGGGAGGGGTCTGAGGGGTCCTCTCCCGGCACACCACGAAGCTCCGGCGGGCACCGTGACGGGTGCCTCCCGGAGCTTCGGTGCGTGCGGGCGACGGCCCGGTGGGGCCGTGCCCGTGCGGGTCACGCGTCCCGGGCATCGCGCCTCCCGTGTGCGAGGGCCGGCCGGCCGGTGCGGCGAACCGGTGTCCGCGGTCGTCGCAGGAGCGCGGACACCGGCCCGCCGCCGCCGGACCCGCCGGGCGGCTGCCGACGGGGCCGTACGGCGGGGGTTACGCGGAGGGCTTGCGGAACTGCTCGATCATGGCGGCGTAGCTGTCGCCGCCCCGGCCGGCGGCGATCGCCCGGTCGGTGAGCTCCTTGACGAACTTCGGCAGCTCGGCGCTGGCGCCCGTCACCTCGCTCTCGTGGATCAGGTGCACCATCGTCGCCCAGTGGGTGTCGATGGTGGCGTCGTGCGCGGGGTAGCTGCCCTCGTCGATCTGGCCCGCGTAGGCGGAGACGAAGTTGGTGACCGCGCCGATCCAGTTGTTGGCGAGCGGGGCGAAGGTGGAGGCCTTGACGTTCGCGGTCTCCAGGAGCGCGGCGCCGTGCAGGAAGCTGTTGAGGACACCCCACATGATGCCGAGCAGGGCCACGTCGTACAGCGAGGCCAGGCCGTGGTCCGCGCCGAGGTGGGTGGCGGCGCCGAGGCTCGCGAGGGTGGCCTCGTGGGCGTCGAAGACGTCCTGCGGACCGGCGTACAGCAGGGTGGCGTGCTCGGTGCCGATGACGGGCGGGATCGCCATGATCGCGCCGTCGAGGTAGGAGACGCCGCGCTCGGCCGCCCAGGCGGCGGTCTCGCGGGCGCCCTCGGAGTGACCCGAGGTGAGGTTGACGATGGTCTTGCCGCGCAGGGCGTCGCCCAGCGGGTCGAGCACGGCGTGGAAGACGTCGTAGTCGGTGACGCACACGACGATCAGGGAGGAGGCCGCGATCGCGTCGGCCGCCGAGGGGGCGAGCACGGCGCCGTTCGCGACGAGGGTCTCGGCCTTCTCCGGCGAGCGGTTCCACACCGTGGTGGGGATCTCGGCCTTCAGGAAGGCGCCGGCCAGCGCCTGGCCCATGAGGCCGAGGCCGAGGACCGAGACCGGTGCGGGTGCAGTGGAGTTCATGACGAGGCACACTTTCTCTTTGACGCGCACAGCGTGAATGCACGGCACCGGTGTGCCGTGCATCCATGTGTACGAGGCTAGGGGTGTGCCTCTCACCGACCCCTCACCGGCCGGTAACTCCTGGGCGGGCGGGGCGCGGTGGCCCCTGAGGGCCCTCCGGCCGCGGGGCCGGAGGGCCGTGGGTCAGACGTTCGCGGCGATGTGCTGCGCGGCGCGCTTGCCGGACTCGATCGCTCCGTCGATGTAGCCGCTCCAGCCGTTGGCGATGTCGCCGCTGGCGAAGGCGAGCCGGCCCGAGGGCTGGGTGACCGCCGGGTAGAGGGAGGTCAGCTGGCCCGGCTTGCGGAAGGCCCAGCCGCCGCCGGCGAACTCGTCGCTGCCCCAGCGGTGCGCCTTGATGCTGACGATGTTGAGGTCGGCGCCGAGCTGCTGGATGGCCGAGCGGACCTGGGTGACGTTGTTCGGGTCCAGGTTCGGGTCGGTGCTGAAGGCGATGAACAGGTTGCCCTCGGCGGTCGGCTTGTCCGGGATCACCATGGTGATCGGGGAGCCGCCCTCCTTGCCCTGGGCGTAGAACCGGCCCTGGGGGCTGCGGGCGTTGATCCACAGCTTGGTGCCGGTCTTGACGGCGATGCCCTGGGTGGTGGCGGCCGTCTGCGCGGCGGGAAGCGCCGGGGAGAACTTGATGTTCTTCCAGACGTTGACCGGCACCGCGAGGATGACACCGCGCGCGTGGTAGGTGCGGCCGGTCCGCGTGGTGACGTAGTAGTAGCCGCTGCTGCCCTGCGTGATCTGGGAGACGGGCGCGTTCAGCCGCAGGGTGGGCTGGGCCTCGTTCAGCATGGCGTTGACCAGGGCCGCCGTGCCACCGGCTATGCGGTAGCGCATGGTGTTGTTCCAGCCGGTGTTGTTGTGGCCGGACAGGGCCCACCAGTGGGCGAGCATGGTCAGCGCGCCGGTGGAGCTGGAGCCGCCCGAATACACCGCGGTCTGACCGTTGACCAGCAGCTCCTCCTCCGGCGTGAGGGCCATCTGGTTGAGCCGGTCGCGCAGGGACAGCTTGTCCTTGGCGGTGATCAGGTCCGAGCGGTAGAGGGGCTCGAAGGGGCGCTCGAAGTACTGCGTGGAGCCCTCGAAGATCCGCTCGTAGGTGAGGCCGAGCTGGCCGAAGCCCTGGGCGGGGGTGAACTCCTGCGGGCCGGTCGGGGTCGGCAGGAAGGTGCGCTCCGGCGCGGCGTCCTCGACGAGGCCGATGCCGTAACGATTCAGCTCGGCACCGACGTGCGGCTGGGAGGCCGGGTCGACCCAGGTGCCGCCCATCTCGACGGGGTGGCCGGCGAAGGTGTCGGTCCAGGTGCGGCCGCCGACGCGGCCGCGGGCCTCGAGGAGCATGACGCGCAGACCCTGCCGGGCCAGGTCACGCGCGGCGGTGATGCCCGCGTAGCCGGCGCCGACGATGATCGCGTCGTAGGTGACGGTCTCTTCCTGGCCGTCGGCGGCGTGGACCAGGGCACCGGAGGCCGCGACCGACAGGGCGGAGGCCGCGGTGATCGCGGCACCGGCCCGCAGGATGCTGCGGCGGGAGGGGCGACGGACCTGCGGCTCCGTGGCGTCCGTGGCCGTTCTGATCTTGTCGGAGTTCACCGTTGTCTTTCCGTCTCTGCCGTAGGGAAGTGGCTCTGCGCGTGGGGGTGGGACCCGGGGCGCGGTGGGGTCGCGGCGCGGGCCCGGACGTGTGGGGGGTGAGGCGCGGGGTGCGCGAAACACCCGTGGTGCGTTTGGTGTGCGTCATGCGGGTGATACGTGGCCGCGTGAGGCACGGCGCCTGGTGCGGCGCCCGGTGCGTGACGCGTGGGCCGGCGGGCGGTGCGCCGGGTGGGGCGGGACGCGGGTCGTGGGTGCGCGTCCGTGGTGCGCGGGGGTGGTGCCGGCGGGCCGTACGCGAGCGTGTGCGACGGACGCGTACGGCGCGGGCACGGGTGACCGGAGGCGCCGCGGGCTCGGCGGCGCCGGTGTTCCGGGCTTCGGTGGCCGCGGCCGGTCGGGCCGGCGGCCGGGTTCGGTGGGGCCGGAGCCGCCGCCGGCGCGCTCCCCGGGGCGCGGAGGCCTCCGGGGTGCGCGGGCCCGGCGGTGGCGCGGCCCGGGTCGGTCTAGAGGTAGTCGGTGTTCGGGTCGAGGCCGACCAGGACGCGGCCGTGGGCCTCCAGGCTGCCGACGGGGGTCATCAGGCCGTGCAGGTACAGGCCCTCGATGTCCCGCTTGATGCGCTGGAAGGGCGCGGTGCGGGCGATGATCGAGGCGCCGCTGATGTCGTGGAGCTCCTGGACGGCCTCCTTGGCGAGCTGCACCGCGTAGCCGAACTGGCCGCGCATGGTGGCCTTCTGCTCGACGGTCAGCTGCTCGCCGGCGTCGGCGCCGCTCTGCATCAGGCGGAGCCAGCCCGCCGCGAGGCCCTCGGCCGCGGTGATCTTGTTCGCCGCCACGGCGACCTTGATCTGGGTGTAGGGGTGCTCGCGCTGCTCGGCCCAGTGGGTGTAGGCGATGCCCTTTCCGGGCAGCCGCTCGAGGAAGACCTCGAGGGCGGCGCGGGCGAGGCCGATGTAGACGGGGACGGAGAGCGCCATCACGTAGGCGGTCAGGCCGTAGTTGCGGCCGTTCGCGCCGGTGTTGGAGCGGTCGCCGACCAGGCCCTCGATGACCTCGATGCCGTCGACGACGCGGTGCGCCGGGACGAAGAGGTCCTTGACCGAGGTGGTCGAGCTGCCGGTGCCGGCGGCGGCGGTGACGTCCCAGTCGTCGGCGACGGAGACCTCGGAGGCGGGGACGATGGCGAAGACCTCGGCGTCCTCCTGGCCGGGCCGCTTGAGCATGGCCGCGTAGATGTTCCAGTCGGCGCCCTTGATGCCCGTGTTGAAGCGCCAGGTGCCGTTGAGGAGGTAACCGCCCTCGGTCTCCACCGCCGTGCCGGTCGGGGTGAAGCCGCCGGAGATGCGGACGGAGCCGTCGGCGAAGATCTCCTCCTGCGCCTTGTCCGGGTACTGGGTGGCGATCCAGCCGCTGGAGACCCACGCGCACGTGACCCAGCCGGTGGAGCCGCAGCCGCGGCCGATCTCGGCGACGATGGCGGCCTGCTCGGCCACCGGCAGGTCCAGCCCGCCGAACCGCTTCGGCACCGCGATGCGGAAGACGCCCGCCTTCTCCAGCAGCTCGATGTTCTCGTCCGGGATCCAGCCTCGGGTCTCGGCTTCGAGACCGTTCTCGCGCAGGCGGGGAACGAACTCCCTCACCGCCTGCAGCACGGACTCGGCTTCGTTCACGGGCGCGGCCATCGTGACTCCTCATATCTCGGCTGGAAACAACCGGATCGAGCATGCACGGGCCGAGTTCACGCGGAGTAACGCCCGGGTAATCCCGCTCCCTCGGGCCGGCCGGTTGTCGGGGAGTCGTGAAGGAGTTTCCCTGACTTTCCCGGGCGTTCGGGGCAGAACGATGTGATGGTCACTCACAAGGCCCCCATAACAAACCGGGTGTGTGGTTTCATTTGGCTGATGGCCCCGCCGTGCGGCTCCACGCACGCTCGGGCTTCCCTCGGCGTGCCATGACCGGAAACGGACGCCACGGTTTCGCAGGGAGTTGACCGACATGTACGCGAGCTCGACCACCGGCCCGACGTTCCACGAGACGCTGGCGGCGGTGCCGCTCGACCTGTTCGCCTCGCTGCCGCGCAGCGACCAGCGGCTCAAGGCCGAGGAGTACGTCGCGGGGCTGCTGGCCGCGGACGGGCGCAAGACCCTGCGCAACGTGGCCGGCCAGTTCGGCGGCCAGGCGGCCCGCAAGCAGAGCGTCCACCACTTCATCAGCGAGTCCTCCTGGGAGTGGGAGCCCGTCCGCCGCGGCCTCGCCCGGCACGCCCACGAACTGCTGAACCCGCTGGCCTGGGTGGTCCGCCCGACCGTCGTGCCGAAGGCGGGCGAGCACTCGGTCGGCGTCGCGGAGTACTACGTCCCGGAGCTCGGACGGTCCGTCACGGGCCAGCAGTCCTTCGGTGCCTGGCTGGCCTCGCCGGCCGCGGGCGTGCCCGTGAACTGGCAACTCGTGCTGCCGTCCGACTGGGTCGAGGACCCCTCCCGCCGCAGACGGGCCCACATACCCGCGACCAGCCGGGCGCTGAGCCCGGAGGAGAACGCCGGCGACGTCGCCCTGCGGGCGGCCCGTTCACTGCCCGGCGCCGTCCGCCCCGTGGTGCTCGACACCCCGGGGCTCGACCCGTTGCGAATGGGGCGGCGCTTCGGCCGGTCCGGGGTACCGCTGATCCAGCGGGTGGACGGGCAGATCCGGTTGCGCGTCGACCCGCTGGCCCTGCCGGGCCACGGCGGCCTGCCGCTGCCCGCCGCCCGGCTCCTCACCTCCCTGCGGCGCCTCTGGCGGCCCCACCTGCGCCCGGCCGCCGGGCGGCGGCTGTCGATGGCCGTCCCCGTCGTGCTGCCCGGGGCTCCCGACGGCGGCCGGGGCACCGGCGGGCAGCGGCTGCTGGTGGCGGAGTGGCCCGAGGGGGAGCTGCCGGCCGCCCGCCTGTGGCTGGCCGACTGCGGGGTGCGGCCCGCGGACGTCCTGCGGCTGACCGCGCTGGCCGAGGTGGTGGACCGGGACGACGCCCTGGCCGCCGAGCGGGTCGGGCTGCGGGACTTCGCCGGCCGGTCCTTCCAGGGCTGGCACCGGCACATCACGCTCGCCTCGGTGGCCCATCTGGCCTGCGTCCGGGCGGCACACGAGTCGGCGGCGGCGCGGCGCACGGCGACGCGGCCCCTGCTGCTGCGGGCTGGCTGAGCCCGCGGTGACGACCACCGGCCCGTCCGGCCTCCCGGACGCCCCCGGCAGGCCGGGCCCCCCGCCGGCCCCCTCCGGCATGGCGGACCCGTCCGTTCCGACCGGCCCCCTCGCCCCCTCGGGACCGCCCGTTCCCCCCCGTTCGCCGGTTCCGTCCGGCCGCCCCCCGCCCGGCCCGCCGTAGCCTTCCGTCCGCCCGAGGTCCCCGGAGTCGTTGATTCCTGGGACATTCAGGCCTTCAAAACAGACCGCCTACCCCGTTTTTACCTCGCGTGCGGGCGCTCCAACGCCCCGAAGGAGAGTTGTGTCATGCGGTTCAACCTCATGGGACCGTTCCAGATCATCGCCGACGACGGCCAGGTCCTTCCGGCGGGAACGCCCAAGGTCTCGCAGATCCTCGCCCTGCTGCTCACGCACGCCAACGACCTCGTGACGCCCGACACCTTCATCCAGGAGCTGTGGCAGCACAGCCCGCCGCGCTCCGCGCTCAACACCGTGCAGACCTACGTCCACCACGCACGTCGGCTGCTGACCGGTGACGCCCGCCCCGACTCCGAGCACTCGCCGCTGACCACGCGGTTCGGCGGTTACACGATGAACGTCGAGGACTCGGCCATCGACATCAAGGTCTTCGAGCGGCTGGTCACGCAGGGCAAGGACGAACTGCGGGAAGGCCGGTACGAGGCGGCGGCCGACTCCCTCGCGCTCGGCCTCGCGCTGTGGCGGGGCCCGGTGCTCTCCAACGTGCCCACCGGGGACGTGCTGGCCGGCCGGGTCGTCCACCTGGAGGAACTGCGCATCCGCGCCCTGGAACTGCGGATCGAGGCCATGCGGCGGCTCGGGCGGCTGCGCGAGCTCGTCCCCGAGCTGCGCACCCTGGTGCACGACTACCCGCTCAACGAGTGGTTCCACGGCCAGCTGATCGCCGCCCTGCACCAGGCGGGGCGGCGCGCCGAGGCCCTGGACGCGTACCGGAAAGTCCGTCAGATCCTGCGGGAGGAGCTGGGCCTGGAGCCGTCGCCGGACATCCAGTGGCTGCACCAGCGGGTGCTCAGCCCGTCCCGGCTGCCGGCGGGGCCGGGGGCGCACGGCGGCGCGGTGGTGGTGCCCCTGTGGGAGTCGGCTCGCACAGGGTGAGCACCGGCGGGGCGGGCCCGGGTCAGTGGGTGAGTCCGACGACGTCGGACTCGGCCAGCTCGGCCCGCCAGGCCGGCATGTCGTCGTAGAGGTGGGCGGCGCGGGCCGCCGAGATCTCCAGGCGGGGGAGGACGGTGGCGGTGGCGATGGCGGGCAGGAGGAGCTGGAGGAGCGAGGCGATCTCGCCGGGGAGGTCGTAGCTTTCGGGAAGACCCTCGGTCACGACCCGGACGCCGGTCCAGGTGCACACGAGCGTGCGGGCGATCTCGGCCTCGTCGACGTGCTGGAGGACCTCCCCCCGGGTCTTGCCGTCCTTCAGGATGCCGGTGAGCAGCTCGATCCAGTCCGGCCACGCGGTGCCGAACTGGCGGCGGGACTGGAGGTCGATCGCCATGCGGAGGGCCGCGCTGAGCATCGGCTCTCGCGGCAGCCGGTAGGCGAGCAGCAGGAGGATGTCGATCAGCTCCTGCAGCTTGAGCGCCTGCGGCCGGACGCCGTCGGTGGTGACGGCGGCGGCGAGGACCCCGCGCGCCAGGTCCCCCTTGGAGGGGAAGTGGAAGTACAGGGCCCCCTTCGTCACGTCGGCCCGCTCCAGGATTTCCGCAATGGTCGTCGACTCGTAACCGCGCTCCTCGAAGATCGCCGCAGCGGCCTCCAGGATGACCCTGCGGGTACGGATCGCGCGTTCCTGCTGCGCCACAGCCACCTACCCCTCGTACTTGTGTGCTGAACTATTCCTTGAAAAGGACCGGTTAGCCGGTATCTTATCTCGCGTCGGAACCCGGCACTTCATTCCAGGCCTGACCCAAGGGGGGGATCATGCCCAAAGCCATGCTGTCCGATCGCCGACGGCACACACACGTCGTCCATCGGATCGCGGCACCCGTCCGGAACGTTCCCAAGGAGTTCGTCCATCTGCACCGGGAGGACTCCGTCCTGCTCACGAAGTGGTCCGCGCTCGGCGGGGACCGCTATGCCGTGACCGCACGCTGGCCCGAGGGGGGGGTCTTCGGCGACTCGGTGCCGATGCTGCTCACGCAGACGATCCGGCAGAGCTCGCTGCTCATCGGTCACGCGGAACTGGGGGTTCCGTTGGCCCACCAGACACTGATGGAGTGGATGGATTTCACGGTATCGGGTGATTTTTACGAGCCCGAAAACAAACCGGACAACCTGTTCATTCTCTTGACGTTCAAGCCGAACAACCCGCGCTCGTTACGCGTGGAGTTGTCGATCCTCTCCGAGGGCCGGCTGGTGGCGGAGTCGCTGCTCGACTTCAGCTGGATCGCACCAGGAGCCTACCGCCGGCTGCGCGGTGAGCACGCGGACGTCCCCTGGGGCGCGGCGGCCGTGCCCGCGCCGCTTCCCGCGCACGTCGTCGGCTGCGCCCGCGACAGCGAGGTGGTGCTGTCCCCGAGCGGACAGGTCAACCGCTGGGAGCTGCGCATGGACGTCTCGAACGCGGCGCTGTACGACCACAAGGTGGACCACGTGCCGGGCCTCGCCCTGATCGAGGCGGCCTACCAGGCCGCGCACGCGGTCACCGGTCCGGGCCACACCCCGATCCGGGTGATGAGCACCTTCGACCGGTACGTCGAGTTCGACGCGCCGTGCTGGATCGACGCGGTCGTCGTGCCCTCGCCGGACGAGAACGTCGTCCGTGTCGAGATCACCGGCGTGCAGAACGAGGAGCGGACCTTCTCCGTCACCATGGACTGCCCGCGATAGCTCGGCGGTCCCGTGCGAGGGGGCGGTGCCGGTCGGCCGACCGGCACCGCCCCCTTCTCTCACCGGTTGACGTAGCCGCCGTCCACCGGCAGTACCGCCCCGGTGACGTAGGACGACCGGTCGCTGAGCAACCAGGCGGCGGCCTCGGCGATCTCTTCCGGAGCGGCCGTGCGGCCCTGGGGGGTGACCTCGTGGATGGCGTCCTCCAGGCCCGGGTTGCGCGCGTACCAGTCGACGGTGATCTCGCTGCGGGTCGAACCCGGCGCCACCGCGTTCACCCGGATGCCCTGCCGCGCGTACTCGTCGGCCGCCGCGCGGGTGAAGCCGACCACCGCGTGCTTGGAGGCGACGTACGGGGCGGCGGTCGGGATGGCCACCAGGCCGCCGACGCTGCTGTTGTTGACGACGGCGCCGCCGCCGGTCGCCAGCATCGCGCCGATCTCGGCGCGCAGGCAGTTCCACAGCCCCCGGACGTTGGTGTCCATGATGGAGTCGTAGACCTCGTCCCCCATCTCGTGGAGGGGGGTCTGGTCCCCGCCGATGCCGGCGTTGTTGAACGCGCCGTCGAGGCGGCCGAAACGTTCCGTCGCGTGGGCGACCGCGCGGCGGGCGTCCTCGGCGCGGGTCACGTCGCAGACCACTGCCGAGGCCTTGAAGCCCTTGTCGTTCAGCTCGGCCGCGAGGCCGGCGATCCTCTCCTCCCGGCGCGCGGCCAGCACCACCGACGCGCCCTCCCGTGCGAACACGTACGCGGCGGCGGCGCCGATGCCGCTGCTCGCGCCCGTGATCAGGACGACCTTGTTCTCCAGCAACCCACCCGTATCCGGCATGGCGCCGATGCTGCCACCGGACGGGTGGTGGACCGACGGGTTCCGCCCAGGAAGGTAAAGGGTGTGTCAAGTCGAAGGTCCGGGCCGGGGCACGCCGTCGGGCCCCGGCCCGGACCTCCGGGTCAGACGCGCGCCGGCTCGCGGCTCGGCGCGGGCGGGAAGTGGCCCACCTCCACGAAGAACTCCACGTATCGGGCGAAGAGTTCGGCGGTCAGCGGCGGGCACTCCACCCCGGTCCCCGCGAGGGCCGCGAGGGTCTCGGAGGTGTCGATCGGCGGGTAGAAGCCGTCGGTGTCGGAGGTCATCATCTCGAAGGCGTGCAGCAGCGGCCGGAGCGCGTTGTCCGCGTCGCCGCCCACCTTCTCGCTCCAGGTCTCCCAGTCCAGCTCGTCCAGCTCGTACCCCTGCTCCCGCAGGTACGCGACGCACTGCGCGAGGCTGAGCGAGCTCTGGTTGAACAGGTGGAAGGTGCGGCCGACGGTCTCCGGCTGCCGGGACAGCGTGGTGATGGCACCGCTGACGTAGTCGACGGGCAGCAGGTGGAACCGGCCGCCGGTGATGGCCGGCACCGCCGCGGACTGCAGGATGCCCTTGAGGCTCAGCCAGACGAAGTCACGGGTCTGGCAGGCCCCGCTGCGGGTGTCACCGGAGATGACGTCGACCCGGTAGACGGAGACGGGCAGCCCCCGGTCGCGGGCGATCCCGATGATCTGCTCGGCGACCCACTTGCTCTGCAGGTAGCCGCTGGGCAGCGCCTCGGCGGGCCCGGTCGGGTCCGTCACCTTGAGCGGCACGCCCTCCTCCCGTACCCCGTCGAAGACGCCGACGGTCGAGATGTAGTGCACCGGGACCGTGCGGTGGCGGGCCGCCAGGCGCAGCACCTCCTCGGTGCCGCGGACGTTGGCGTCGCGCAGCGAGGTGTACGGGTGCAGCCAGTGGACCCGGGCGCCGTTGTGGTAGACGGCGTCCACCGTGCGGGCCAGCTCGTCGAACCGCTCCTCGGTGAGACCGAGCCGCTCGTCGGCGAGGTCGCCGAGCACCAGGGAGAGCCGGCTCTCGTCGACCTCGTCCCAGAGCCGGTAGAACTCCATGTTGGCCCGCAGCCGGGCCAGCGCCTCGCCCCGGTCGGCGCCGCGCACCAGGCAGTGGATCGTCGCCGTGGTCGAGCGCATCAGGTCACGCAGCAGGAAGGCGCCGAGGAAGCCGGTGGCGCCGGTCAGCAGGATCTCGCCCGGGTCGGCGGCCGAGCGGACGACCTCGGCCGCGGGCCGTACGTCCTCGCCGAGCCGGATCTCGGCGGCGAAGTCGACGGCGGGGGCCGCCGGGGCGCCCTCCTCGCCCGAGCCGCCGGCGAGCTGTCCGGAGACGAACGCGGCCAGGGCGGCGGGGGTCGGGTGGTCGAAGACGAGCGTCGCCGGCAGCTTGGTGCCGGCCAGGGCGCTCAGCCGGTTGCGGAGCTCGACCGAGGTCAGCGAGTCGAAACCGAGCTTGGTGAGCGGTTGTGCCGGCTGGATGCCGGAGGTGTCGGCGTGGCCGAGGACGGCCGCGATCCGGTCGACCACCGCGTCCAGGACGGCCTGTTCGCGCTCGGGCCCGTCGAGGCCCGCGACCAGGTCGGCCAGCGAACCGTCGGCGGCCGCGCCCTCCTCCGCCGCCGTCCGGCGGGCGGGCAGCGGAGCGAGCCCGGTGAGGACGGTGGGGATGCGGCCGGGCTGCTCGCGCAGGACCGCGATGTCCAGCGGGGTGGCGACGACCGCCGGGCGGCCGAGCGCGAGCGCCCGGTCGAGGAGCGCGGGGCCGTGCTCCTGCGGGACGGGCAGGAAGCCGCTGCGGGCGATGCGGCCGAGGTCGGTCTCGCTGAGGTGGCCGCTCATGCCGCCGGACTGCTCCCACAGGCCCCAGGCCACGGAGGTGGCGGGCAGGCCGTGGGCGTGCCGGTGCTGGGCGAGGGCGTCCAGGAAGAGGTTGGCGGCGGCGTAGTTGGACTGGCCGGGGCCGCCGACGACGGCGGCGATGGAGGAGAAGAGGACGAAGGCGGTGACCTCCGGCCGGCCCTGGGTGAGCCGGTGCAGGTTCCAGGCCGCGTCGGCCTTGGGCCGCAGCACGGCGTGCAGCCGCTCGGGGGTGAGAGCGGCGATCAGCCCGTCGTCGAGGACGCCGGCGGCGTGGACGACGCCGGTGAGCGGCCGGTCGGCGGGGATCGTGTCGAGGAGGGCGGCGAGCGCGTTGTGGTCGGCCGTGTCGCAGGCGGCGAGGGTGACCTGGGCGCCGAGCGCGGTGAGTTCGGCGGACAGCTCCCGGGCGCCGGCGGCGTCCGGGCCGCGGCGGCTGGTGAGGAGCAGGTGGCGCACCCCGTGCACGGTGACCAGGTGGCGGGCGAAGAGGGCGCCGAGGCTGCCGGTGCCGCCCGTGATGAGGACGGTGCCCTCCGGGTCCCACACCGGGCCGGTGCCGGTGACGGGGGCGGCCGCGCGGGCGAGGCGGGGGGCGTGGGCCTGACCGGCGCGGAGCGCGGTCTGCGGTTCGCCGGAGGCGGCCAGGGCGGCGATCCGGGCCGCCGCGGACTCCTCGGCCGGGTCCTCGTCGGTGTCGACCAGGGCGATGCGGCCGGCGTGCTCGGACTGGGCGGAGCGGAGCAGGCCCCAGACGGCCGCGCCCGCCAGGTCGGTGACGTCCTCCCCGTCGGTGGTGGCGACCGCGCCGGAGGTGACGACGGCGAGCCGGGTCTGCTCCAGGCGCTCGTCGGCGAGCCACTCCCGGACGAGCGCGAGGGTCTTCTCGGTGGTGGCGTGCACCGAGCCGGGGAGCGAGGCGGCCGGCTCGGCGTGGGTGCGGAGCAGGACGAGCGGGACGGACCGGCCGGCGGCGAGGGCCTCGGCCACCTCGGCGGGGCCGGCGAAGTCGCCGCCGTCGCCGAGGACCGCCGGCCGGTCGGTGCCGGCGGGCGGGACGGCGAGGGGGGTCCAGTCGACGTGGAACAGCGCGTCGTCCAGGCGGTCGGCGACGGTGGCGAGGGTGGCGCCGTCGACGCCGCGTACCTCCACGGCCTCGACCAGGGCGACGGGCTGCCCGGCCGGGTCGGCGAGTTCGACGCGGGAGGCGCCGGCGTCCCCGGGGGTGATGCGGACGCGCAGGGCGGTGGCGCCGGTCGCGAGGAGCCGGACGCCGCGCCAGGTGCCGGCGAGCGGGTGGGCGCCGGCGGCGGGCAGCAGGGGGCGGACGGCGGCGTCGAGGAGGGCGGGGTGCAGCGTGTAGCCGTCCGGGTCGCCCGCCTGCTCGGGAAGGGCGGCCTCGGCGAAGAGTTCCCCGTCGCGGCGCCAGGCCGCGGTGAGGCCGAGGAGGGCGGGGCCGTGGCTGAGCCCGGCCTCGGCGAGGCGGGCGTACAGCTCCTCGGGGGCGATCTCCTCGGCGCCGGTGGGCGGCCACGCGACCGGCTCGAAGGCGGTGCCGAGGGCGGCGGCGCTCAGCGTGCCGTGGGCGTGCGCGGTCCACGGCGCGTCGGGGTCGTCGGGGCGTCCGTGGACGGTGACCGGGCGGCGGCCGGTGGCATCGGCGGGGCCGACGCCGACCTGGAGCTGGTGGGTGCGGCCCTGGGCGAGGACGAACGGGGCGTCCAGGGTGAGGGTGTCGAGGACGGTGGCACCGAACTCGTCGCCGGCGCGGATCGCGAGCTCGACGAGCGCGGCGGGCGGCAGCACCACGGAACCGTGGGCGGTGTGGTCGGCGAGCCACGGGTGGGTGCGCGTCGAGAGGGTGCTGGTGAAGACGGCCTGGTCGGCGCCGGCGAGGGCGACGGCGGCGCCGAGCAGCGGGTGTCCGGTCGACCGCATGCCGAGGCCGGCGGCGCCGGCGGTGGCGGCGGCCGGCTCGACCCAGTACCGCTGGTGCTGGAAGGCGTACGTGGGCAGGGCCACGCGGCGGGCGCCGGTGCCGGCGAAGAAGCCCGCCCAGTCGACGGTGACGCCGTGCTGGTGGAGCCGGCCGAGCGCGGTGACGGCCGTGTGGGCCTCGGGCCGGTCGCGGCGCAGCAGGGCGACCGTGGTGGGGACCAGGTCGGCGGCGAGGGCGGAGAGGACGCCGTCGGGGCCGAGTTCGAGGGTGGCGGTGACGCCCTGGGCGGCGAGGGTGGCGACGGCGTCGGCGAAGCGGACGGTGCCGCGGACCTGGTCGGCCCAGTACTCCGGGGTGCGCAGATCGTTCCCGCCGGCGACCTTGCCGGTGAGGGTGGAGACCACGGCGATGCGCGGGGCCTGGTAGGTCAGGCCGGCGGCCGCCTTGCGGAAGTCCTCCAGCATCGGGTCCATGAGGGGCGAGTGGAAGGCGTGGCTGACCGTCAGACGCCGGGTCTTACGGCCCTGCTCCGCCAGCTTCCCGGCCACCTCCAGAACCGCCGCCTCCTCACCGGAGACGACCAGCGACTGAGGACCGTTGACCGCGGCGATCGCGATGCCGTCCTTCAGGAAGGGAAGGACATCCGCCTCGGTGGCCTGGACGGCGACCATCGCGCCGCCCTTCGGCAGCGCCTGCATCAGACCCGCACGCGCCACCACCAGCCGTACCGCGTCCTGAAGCGAGAACACCCCCGCCACATGCGCGGCGGCGATCTCACCGATCGAATGCCCGGCCACGAAGTCCGGCCGCACACCCCACGACTCGACCAAACGGAACAACGCGACCTCGACCGCGAACAGCGCAGGCTGCGTCCACCCCGTCTCGTCCAGACCCTCACCCGAGGCGATCACCTCACGGACCGAACCGCCCAGACCCGCGTCCAGCAGACCAGCCACCTCGTCGAACGCAGCCGCGAACGCCGGAAACGACGCGTACAACTCCCGCGCCATCCCGGCGCGCTGAGCACCCTGACCGGTGAAGAGGAAGCCGAGACGGCCGCCCGTCTTCTCACCGCGCACCAGGTTCGGGGAGGTGCCGCCCTCCGCGAGGGCCTGGAGGCCGGCAAGGAGCTCCTCACGGTCGTGACCGGTGACGACGGCCCGGTGGTCGAGGGCCGCGCGGCCGGTCGCCAGGGAGTGACCGACGTCCAGCGGGGAGAGGGCCGGGTCGGCGGTGAGGTGGTCGTGGAGGCGGCGGGCCTGGGCGCGCAGCGCGTCCGCCGTCCGGCCCGACACCGTCCAGGGCACGACGGGCAGGCCCACCGGCCGCTCGGGGGCGGGCGCCGGCTCCTCCGCCGGCGGCTGCTCGATGATCACGTGGGCGTTGGTGCCGCTGACGCCGAAGGCGGAGACGGCCGCGCGGCGGGCGCGCTCGGTGGCGGGCCACTCCCGGGCCTCGGTGAGGAGTTCGACGGATCCGGAGTCCCAGTCCGCCATGGGCGTGGGCCGCTCGACGTGGAGGGTGCGGGGCAGGACGCCGTGCTCCATGGCCTGGATCATCTTGATGACGCCGCCGACACCGGCGGCGGCGACGGTGTGCCCGATGTTCGACTTGAGCGAGCCGAGGTAGAGCGGCCGGTCCTCGGGGCGGCCCTGGCCGTAGGTGGCGAGGATGGCCTGCGCCTCGATGGGGTCGCCGAGGCGGGTGCCGGTGCCGTGCGCCTCGACCGCGTCGACGTCGGCGGTGGTCAGGCCGGCGTCGGCGAGGGCCTGGCGGATGACCCGCTCCTGGGAGGGGCCGTTGGGGGCGGTCAGGCCGTTGGAGGCGCCGTCCTGGTTGACGGCCGAGCCGCGGATCACCGCGAGGACACGGTGGCCGTTGCGGCGCGCGTCGGACAGCTTCTCGACCACGAGCATGCCGACGCCCTCGGACCAGGAGGTGCCGTCGGCGTCGGCGGAGAAGGACTTGATACGGCCGTCGGGGGCGAGGCCGCTCTGCCGGGAGAAGTCGACGAACCCGCCGGGGGTCGCGGTCACGGTGACGCCGCCGGCCAGCGCGAGGTCGGACTCGCCGGAGCGCAGCGACTGGATCGCCAGGTGCAGGGCGACCAGCGAGGAGGAGCAGGCGGTGTCGACGGAGACGGCCGGGCCCTCCAGGCCGAGGCTGTAGGCGACGCGGCCGGAGGCGACGCTGCTGAGCTTGCTGGTGAGCAGGTAGCCCTCGAACTCCTCGGGGCCCTCCAGGCCCAGGTAGCTCTGCTCGATGATGCCCGCGAAGACGCCCGTACGGCTGCCGCGCAGCGTGTCGGGGTCGATGCCGGCCTGCTCGAAGGCCTCCCAGGAGGTCTCCAGGAGGAGGCGCTGCTGCGGGTCCATGGCGAGGGCCTCGCGCGGCGAGATGCCGAAGAAGCCGGCGTCGAAGAGTCCCGCCTCGTGGAGGAAGCCGGCCTGGCGGGTGTAGGAGGTGCCGGGGCGGGCCGGGTCGGGGTCGTAGAGGCGCTCCAGGTCCCAGCCGCGGTCGGTGGGGAAGTCGGTGATGGCGTCGGTGCCCTCGGCGACGAGCCGCCACAGGTCGTCGGGCGAGGCGACGCCGCCGGGGAAGCGGCAGGCCATGCCGACGACGGCGATGGGCTCGGCGGTCTCGGCCGCCTCCAGTTCGGCGATCCTGCGGTTCGCCTTCTGCAGGTCGACGGTGACCCGCTTCAGGTACTCGACCAGCTTCTCTTCGTTCGACGGGTTGGACATCGGGTTCGTGCTCTCCTCGGGCGAAGGCGGAAGGCGCAGGCGGAAAGGCGGGAAGCCGGAGCTGGGGCTGGGGGCCGGGCCCGGGGGCCGGTCCGGCGGGGAGGGCCGCCGGACCGGCTCCGGGTGCGGGGCGTCGGAGGGGACGCCCTACGGGGTGGTGCGGCCCAGTTCGTTGTCGATGAAGCTGAGGAGCTCGTCGACCGAGGCCGACTCGATGGCCTCGGACGCGTCGGGCTCGTCGGCCCCGGGCGCCGCGGCCGTGCCCTCGGGTCCCTCGATGCGGGACAGCAGGGCCCGGAGGCGGGCGGACACGGCGGACCGGTCCTCCTCGTCCCCGGAGACCGTGGCCAGCTTCCGTTCCATCTCGTCCAGTTCGGCCATCAGGGCCTCGCGGGCGTCGGGCGCCTCGGGAACGAGACGCTCCCGCAGGTACGCGACGAGGGCCGCCGGGGTCGGGTGGTCGAAGACGAGGGTGGCCGGGAGCTTGATGCCGGTGGCGGTGCCGATCCGGTTGCGCAGGTCGACCGCCGTGAGGGAGTCGAAGCCCAGGTCCTGGAAGGCCCGGTCCGGCGCGATGCCGTCGGCGTCGGCGCGGCCCAGGACGGCGGCCACGTCGGTCCGTACGAGGGTGAGCAGCAGCTGCTCCTGCTCGACCTCGCTCAGTTCGGCCAGGCGGGCGGTCAGTTCCTCCGCGCGGTCGGCGGTGCCGCCGGCGGGGCCGGACCGGGCGACGCGGCGGCCCGGGACGGCGACGAGGTCGCCGAGCAGGGCGGGGATCCGGTCCTTGGCCCGTACGGCGGAGACGCCGACCGGGGTGGCGACGAGCGCGGCCCGGCCGTCGGCGGTGGACCGGTCGAAGAGGGAGAGGCCCTCGACGCGGGCGATCGGCCGGAAGCCGTCGCGGGCGAAGCGGTTGAGGTCGCTCTCGGACAGGTGGGCGTTGATGCCGCCGAGCTGCCACAGGCCCCAGGCGATGGAGGTGGCGGGCAGTCCGTGGGCGCGGCGGTGGGCGGCGAGGCCGTCCAGGAAGGCGTTGGCCGCCGCGTAGTTGGCCTGGCCGGGGCCGCCGAGGACGCCGACCGTGGAGGAGAAGAGGACGAAGGCCTCGAGCTCCATGTCGCGGGTGAGCTCGTGGAGGTGCCAGGCCGCGTCCGCCTTGGGCCGCAGGACCGCGTCGAGCCGGTCCTCGGTGAGGGCGGGGACGAGGCCGTTGTCGAGGACGCCCGCGGTGTGGACGACGGCGGTCAGCGGGTGTTCGGCCGGGATGGCCGCGATGACCTCGGCGAGCGCGTCCCGGTCGCCGGCGTCGCAGGCGGCGACGGTGACGTGGGCGCCGATGCCGCGCAGGTCGTCCAGGAGCGGCTGGAGGTTCTCGGTGCGGTCTCCGGTACGGGAGAGCAGCACGAGCCGGGAGGCGCCGTGCTCGGCGACGAGGTAGCGGGCGAACTCGGCGCCGAGGGTGCCGGTGCCGCCGGTGACGAGGACGGTGCCGCCGGACTTCCAGGAGGGGGCCCGGCCGGCCGGGGTGTCGGTGGCGGGGACCCGGTGCAGACGGGGCAGGAGCACCGTGCCGGCGCGCAGCGCGGCCTGGGGTTCCCCGGCGGCGACGAGCGCGGCGAGCGTGTCGCGCACCTGGCCGCCGTCCGCCGCCTGCGCCGCGAGGGAGGCGGCGGTGTCCGCGTCGGTGTCGACGAGGACGACGCGGTCCGGGGCCTCGGACTGGGCGGAGCGGATCAGGCCCCAGACGGCCGCGCCCGCCAGGTCGGTGACGTCCTCCCCCTCGCGGGTGGCGACCGCGCCGGAGGTGGCCACGACCAGCCGTGTTCCGGCGAGCCGCTCGTCGGCGAGCCACTCCTGGACCAGGGCGAGGGCCCGGTGGGCGGCGGCGCGGGTGGCTGCGGCCCGGTCGGCGGTGCCGGGGGCGGTGGGGCCCCAGGGCAGCAGGACGGTGTCGATGCGCTCGCCGGCGGCGAGGGCGGCGGCCACGGATGCCGGGTCCGGGTGGTGGTCCGGGCCGAGGACGGCCCAGGCGAGCGGCTCGGCGGGGGCGGGCAGCGGGGCCGCGGCCGGGTTCCAGTCGAGGTGGAACAGCGATTCGCGGCCGGTGCTGTCGCCGCCGACGGCGGCCCGGAACTGCTCGTTGGGGATGTCGCGGAAGACGATCGACTCGACCGAGACGACCAGGTCGCCGGCGGCGTCGGCGAGCTGGAGGGAGAAGGAGTCGTCGTCGATCTCCGTCACGCGCGCCTTGACGGCGGTGGCGCCGGTGGCGTGCAGCCGGACGCCGTACCAGTCGGCGGGGACGGGCACGGTGCCGCCGGCCGGGTCGACCGGGCGGGTGGGCAGGGCCGCCTGGAGCAGGACGGGGTGGAGCCCATACCGGCCCGCGTCGGCCTGGAGGCCCTCGGGGAGCTGGATCTCGGTGGTGCGGCCGGGGGCGTTCTCGTCCCAGGTGAGGGAGGCGGCGACCTCGGGCTCCTCGGTGAGGTACCAGCCCTCGGCGTGCATGGTCCACGGCGCGTCGAAGTCGTCGGGCCGCGAGTACAGGCACAGGCAGTGGCGTCCGCTGTCGTCCGGGGTGCCGGCCCTGACCTGGAGCTGGATGTTGCCCTCCTCGGGGAGGACCAGCGGCACCTGGAGGTTGAGCTCGTCGAGCGCCGGGTGGCCGATCAGGTCACCGGCGTGGATGGCGAGTTCGACCAGCGCGGAGGCGGGCAGGACGGGCGAGCCGAGGACGACGTGGTCGGCGAGCCAGGGGTGGCTCGTCAGGGAGAGGCGGCTGGTGAAGAGGATCTGGTTGAAGCCCGCCACGGTGATGGGCGCCCCGAGGACCGGGTGTCCGGTGGTGGGGGCGCCGTTGCCGAAGGTCTCGGGAACGGGGCGGGACTCCAGCCAGTACCGCTGCCGCTGGAAGGCGTACGTCGGCAGGGGCACCTGCCGGGCGCCGGTGCCGGCGTAGAGGGCCTGCCAGTCGACGGGGACACCGCGCGTGAAGAGGGTGCCGACGGCGGTGAGCAGGGTGCTCACCTCGTCGCGGCCCCGGCGCAGGGCGGGGACGGCGCCTTCGGCGAGGGCGGAGAGGATGCCGTCGGGGCCGATCTCCAGGTGCGCCGTGACGCCTTCGGCGGTCAGGGACTCCACGGCGTCGGCGAAGCGGACGGTGCCGCGGACCTGGTCGGCCCAGTACTCCGGGGTGCGCAGGTCGTCGCCGGTGGCGAGCTTTCCGGTGAGGGTGGAGACGACCGCCAGGCGCGGGGCCTGGTAGGTGAGGCCGGCGGCCGCCTTGCGGAAGTCCTCCAGCATCGGGTCCATGAGGGGCGAGTGGAAGGCGTGGCTGACCGTCAGACGCCGGGTCTTGCGGCCCTGCTCCGCCAGCTTCCCGGCCACGGCGAGCACCGCCGCCTCCTCGCCGGAGACGACCAGGGACTGGGGACCGTTGATCGCGGCGATCGCCACCCCGTCGGTGAGCAGCGGCGTGACCTCGGCCTCGGTGGCCTGGACGGCGACCATCGCGCCGCCCTTCGGCAGCGCCTGCATCAGACCGGCGCGGGCGACGACGAGGCGTACCGCGTCCTGAAGCGAGAACACCCCCGCCACGTGCGCGGCGGCGATCTCACCGATCGAGTGCCCGGCCACGAAGTCCGGCCGCACACCCCACGACTCGACCAGCCGGAAGAGGGCGACCTCGACCGCGAACAGCGCCGGCTGCGTCCAGCCGGTCTCGTCCAGACCCTCACCCGAGGCGATCACCTCACGGACCGAACCGCCCAGACCCGCGTCCAGCAGACCGGCCACCTCGTCGAAGGCGGAGGCGAAGACGGGGAACGTGGCGTACAGCTCCTGGGCCATGCCGGCGCGCTGGGCGCCCTGGCCGGTGAAGAGGAAGCCGAGACGGCCACCGGTCTTCTCACCGCGCACCAGGCCCGGAGCCGTACCGCCCTCCGCGAGGGCGCGCACCCCCGCGAGGAGTTCGCCCCGGTCGCGGCCGGTGATCACCGCGCGGTGGTCGAGCACGGCCCGGCCGGTGGCCAGGGAGTGGCCGACGTCCAGCGGGGAGACGCCGAGGTCGGCCGTCAGGCGGGCGTACAGGCGGCGGGCCTGGTCGCGCAGCGCGTCCGCCGTCTTGCCGGAGACGGTCCACGGGACGACCGGGAGCAGCGTCGGGTCCGTCGCCGCCGCCTCCCCCGTCTCCTCCGCGGTCTCGGCGGCCGGCGGCTCCTCGATGATCACGTGGGCGTTGGTGCCGCCGAAGCCGAAGGAGGAGACGGCCGCGCGGCGCGGCGCTCCGGTCTCCGGCCACGGGCGGGCCTCGTGGAGCAGGGAGATGGCGCCCGCGTCCCAGTCGACGTGGGTGGTCGGCTGATCGGCGTGGAGAGTGCGGGGCAGGATGCCGTGGTCCATGGCCTGGATCATCTTGATGATGCCGCCGACCCCGGCCGCGGCCTGCGCGTGGGCGATGTTCGACTTGAGCGAGCCGAGGTAGAGCGGCCGGTCCTCGGGGCGGTCCTGGCCGTAGGTGGCGAGCAGGGCCTGCGCCTCGATCGGGTCGCCGAGCCGCGTCCCCGTGCCGTGCGCCTCGACGGCGTCCACGTCGGACGGGGCGAGGCCGGCGCTGGCGAGCGCCTGCCGGATGACCCGCTCCTGCGCCGGACCGTTCGGGGCGGTCAGGCCGTTGGACGCGCCGTCCTGGTTGACGGCCGAGCCCCGGATGACCGCGAGGACCTGGTGGCCGTTGCGGCGCGCGTCGGACAGCTTCTCGACGAGGAGCAGGCCCACGCCCTCGGCCCAGCCGGTGCCGTCGGCGCCCGCCGAGAAGGACTTGCTGCGGCCGTCGGCGGCCAGGCCGCGCAGCCGGGAGAACTCCACGAAGGCGACCGGCGTCGACATCACGGTGACGCCGCCGGCCAGGGCGAGGTCGCACTCGCCGCGCCGCAGGGCGTTCGCCGCCAGGTGCAGGGCGACGAGCGAGGAGGAGCAGGCGGTGTCGACGGTGACGGCCGGGCCTTCCAGGCCGTACGTGTAGGCGACGCGGCCCGACGCGATGGAACCGGCGCTGCCGCTGAAGAGGTAGCCCTCGAAGCCCTCCGGGGGGAGGTGCGGGCGCGAGCCGTAGTCGTTGTACATGACGCCGGCGAAGACGCCGGTGCGGGTGCCCTTGAGCGACACCGGGTCGATGCCGGCCCGCTCGAAGGTCTCCCAGGCGGTCTCCAGGAGGAGCCGCTGCTGCGGGTCGGCGGCGAGGGCCTCGCGCGGCGACATGCCGAACAGCTCGGGGTCGAAGAGGTCGGCGTCGTACAGGAAGCCGCCCTCACGGGAGTAGGAGGTGCCGACCTTCTCCGGGTCGGGGTCGTAGAGGCGCTCCAGGTCCCAGCCCCGGTCGGTGGGGAAGTCGGAGACGGCGTCGACGCCGTCGGCGACCAGCTCCCACAGGTCCTCGGGAGAGGAGACGCCTCCCGGGTAGCGGCAGGCCATGGAGACGATGGCGATCGGCTCCTGCTCCTTGTCCTCGACCTCGCGGAGACGCTTGCGGGCGTCTCGTGCGTCGGCGATGGCCCTCTTGAGGTATTCGCGGAGTTGTACCTCGTCAGCCACGTGAATTCAGCTCCCCGGTGATGGTGGGTCCGATGGCCGGCTGCGCGCCGCCGCCGGAAGCGGCGGCGGCGCGCACCGTGCGGGTGCGGGTCATTCGAGTTCGTCCAGGAGCGCGAACAGCTCCTCGTCGCTGGCGGTCTCGAGGTCCTGGTCGTCGACGGTGTCCTCGGGACGTCCGGGGTCTCCGGCGCCTTCGGCCGCCTTGAGCAGTTCCTTCAGCCGTGCGGTGATCAGGTCGCGGGCCTCCTGGTCCGGTGCGGCGGCGGCGATGGCCGCCTCAAGCCCGGCGAGCGGGGTGAGCACCGGATCGGCCGGCGACGCCTCCTCGACGGCGAGTTCGCCCAGGAGGTGGGCGGCGAGCGCCTGCGGCGACGGGTGGTCGAAGACGAGGGTGGTGGGCAGCCGCAGTCCGGTCGCCCGGCCCAGCTGGTTGCGCAGCTCGACGGCGGTCAGCGAGTCGAAGCCGAGCTCCTGGAAGGCCCGGTCGGCCTCGATGCGGCTCGGGTCGCCGTGTCCGAGGACACCGGCCACCTGGGCCCGTACGAGGTCGGTGAGGGCGCGCTCCCGCTCGGCGGCCCCGAGGGTGGCGAGCCGCTGGGCGAGCGAGGCCTCCTCGGTGGCGCCGGTGCTCGCCGCGGTGGTGGTGCGGCGCTTCGGCGGGCCGGCGAGGGCGCGCAGGACGGGCGGCAGTTCGTCGCCCCGGCTGCGCAGGACGGCCGTGTCGAGACGGGTGACGGCGAGGACCGCTTCGCCCGTGGCGGGGGCCGCGTCGAAGAGGGCCATCGCCTCGTCGGAGGCGAGGGGCCGCAGGCCGACCCGGGCCAGGCGGCGCAGGTCGGTCTCGTCGAGGCCGCCGGAGATGGTGCTGGCCTGCGCCCACAGGCCCCACGCGAGGGAGACGGCGGGCAGGCCGTTCGCCCGGCGGTGGGCGGCGAGGGCGTCGAGGAAGGTGTTGCCGGCCGCGTAGTTGGCCTGGCCGGCGGTGCCGATGAGGCCGGCCACCGACGAGTAGAGGACGAAGGCCGTGAGGTCCAGGTCCCGGGTCAGCTCGTGCAGGTGCCAGGCGGCGTCGACCTTGGGCCGCAGGACCTTCTCCAGCTGCTCGGCGGTGAGGCGGGCGGCGACACCGTCGTCGAGGACGCCGGCGGTGTGCACGACGGCGGTCAGCGGGTGCTCGGCGGGGATGCCGGCGAGGACCCCGGCCAGCGAGTCGCGGTCGGTGACGTCGCAGGCGACGGTCTCGGCGTGGGCGCCGAGCTCCTCGAGTTCGGCGCGCAGTTCGGCGGCACCGGGGGCGTCGGGTCCGCGGCGGCTGAGGAGCAGCAGCCTGCGGGCGCCGTGGACGGTGACCAGGTGCCGGGCGAGGATCGCGCCGAGGGCGCCGGTGGCGCCGGTGACGAGGACGGTGCCCTCGTCCCAGCGGGGCTCCGCCGGGTCGGCGGCGGGGCCGGTGCGGGTCAGGCGCGGGACGGTGAGGGTGCCGGCGCGGACGGCGACCTGGGGTTCGCCGGTGGCGACGGCGGCGGCGACCGGGCCGTCGCCGTCCCCGTCGGCGGGGTCCAGGTCGACGAGGACGATCCGGCCGGGGTTCTCCGTCTGCGCGGACCTGAGCAGGCCCCAGACTCCGGCGTGCGCCAGGTCGGTGACGTCCCCGCCGCCCGCGGCGACGGCGCCGCGGGTGGTGACGACGAGCCGGGTCTCGGCGAGCCGGTCGTCGGCCAGCCACTCCCGCACCGTGTCCAGGACGCGGGCGACGGCGGTACGGGCCCGCTCGGGCAGCGGGCCGTCGTCGGCGGCGTCCGTGGCGGGCAGGTGGAGGACGGCGGGGGCCGGGGTGCCCGCGTCGAGCGCCGCGGCGAGGGCCGCCACGTTCTCGTACGCGTCCGCCGTGGCCGTCGCCGTGCCGAGCAGCGCCCAGCCGGTGCGGTCCGCGCCGGCGGCCGGGGCGGGCAGCTCCGTCCAGCCGAGGCCGAACAGGCCGTCGCGGGCGGCCGTGCCGGCCTCCCGCAGCGCCTCCTCGGAGAGCGGGCGCAGCAGCAGCGACTCGGCGGCGGCGACGGGGGCGCCCGCGCCGTCGGCGACGGTGAGCGCGGCCCGCAGCGAGTCGTCGCCGGACCGGTCGAGGGAGAGCCGGACCCGCAGGACCGTCGCCCCGGTGGCGTACAGGCTCACGCCGGACCAGGAGAACGGCAGCCACGACGGCCCCTCGGCCTCGGCGACACCGGGGAGCAGCGGGTGCAGGGCGGCGTCGAGGAGGGCGGGGTGGAGGCCGAACCGGGGGGCGTCGGAGCGGTGTTCCTCGGCGAGGACGACCTCGGCGAAGAGTTCGTCCTGGCCCTTCCAGAGCCGGGTGAGGCCCTGGAAGGCGCCCTCGTAGCCGTATCCGGTGGCGGCGAGGCGGTCGTACACGCCGTCGAGGCCGACCTCGGTGGCGCCGGCCGGCGGCCAGGCGAGCAGCCCCTCGGGGGTGCCGGCGCCGGTGCCGAGCCGTCCCTCGGCGTGCAGGGTCCACGGCTGGTCCGTGCCGTCCTCGTCGGGGCGGGCGTACACGGCGAGCGTGCGGCCGCCGCTCTCGTCGGGTTCGCCGGCGACGAGCTGGATCTGGACGGCGCCGCGCTCGGGCAGGACGAGCGGCGCGGCGAGCGTCAGCTCCTCGACCCGGTCGCAGCCGACCTGCTCGGCGGCCCGGAAGGCCAGGTCGAGCAGTCCGGTGGCGGGCACGAGGACGGTGCCGCGGACGGCGTGGCCCTCCAGCCAGGGGTGGTTGCGGCGGGAGACGCGGCCGGTGAAGAGGTACGCGTCCCGGTCGGCGACCCGCACGGCCGCGCCGAGCAGCGGGTGGCCGACGGCGGAGAGGCCGAAGCCCTCGGCGTCGCCCGGGCTGGAGGAGCCCTCCAGCCAGTAGCGGCCGTGGTCGAAGGAGTAGGTGGGCAGCTCGACCCGGCGGGCGCCCGGGAAGAGGGTCTTCCAGTCGGGGCGGGCGCCGCGCAGCACCGCGCCGGTGACGGCGGCGGCGACGGTCTCCGCCTCGGGCCGGCCGGAGCGCAGCATCGGGGCGAGGAATCCGGCCTCGCGGGTGAGGCAGGCCTGCGCCATGGCGGTGAGGACGCCGTCGGGGCCCATCTCGACGTACTCGGTGACCCCGAGTTCCTCGAGCTGCCGGACGCCGTCGTGGAAGCGGACCGCCTCACGGATGTGGGTGGCCCAGTAGTCGGGCGAGGTGAGCTGTTCGGTGGTGGCGAGGACGCCGGTCACGTTGGAGACGACCGGGATGCGGGGGGCGTGGTAGGTCAGGCACTCGGCGACGTTCCGGAACTCGTCGAGCACCTCGTCCATGTGGGGCGAGTGGAAGGCGTGGCTGACGGGCAGCCGCTTGGTCTTGCGGCCGCGGGTGCGCCACACGGTGCTGATCTCCTCGACGAGGTGCTCGTCGCCGGAGATGACGGTGGCCTGCGGGCCGTTGAGGCCGGCGATGGCGACGGCGTGCAGGTCGTAGTCGTCGAGCAGGGACCGCACCTCCTCCTCGCCGGCCTGGAGGGCGGCCATCGCGCCGCCCTCGCGGGCGGCCTGCATCAGGCGGCCCCGCTCGGCGACGAGGGTGCAGGCGTCGGCGAGGTTCAGGACGCCGGCCAGGTGGGCGGCGGTGACCTCGCCGATGGAGTGGCCCAGGAGGTAGTCCGGGGTCAGGCCGTGGTGTTCGGCGAGCCGGAAGAGGGCGACCTCGACGGCGAAGAGGGCGGCCTGGGTGAAGGCGGTCTGGTCGATCAGCGCCGAGTCCGCCGAGCCGGCGGGGGCGAAGAGGACGTCCTTGAGGGGCCGGAACAGCTCCGTGTCGAGGTGCTTGCACACCTCGTCCAGGGCGCGGCGGAAGACGGGCGACGACTCGTACAGTTCGCGGCCCATGCCGAGCCGCTGGCTGCCCTGTCCGGTGAACAGGAAGGCCGTCTTGCCGCGGCGGCCGGTGGTCGCGCGCACCACGGACGGGTTCGACTCGCCGCGGGCGAGGGCTTCGAGGCCCGTCATGAGGCCGGCCCGGTCGGTGCCGAGGACGGCGGCGCGGTGCTCCAGGGTGGCGCGGGTGGTCGCCAGGGAGAGGCCGACGTCGCCGGGGGCGAGTGCGGGCCGCTCGGTGAGGTGGCGGTGGAGCCGGTCGGCCTGGCGGCGCAGGGCGTTCTCGTCCTTCGCGGTCAGGATCCAGGGCAGGACGCGGCCGTCGGTCGCGCTCGCCTTCCCGGTTCCCTCCGCGTCGGCGGCCGGGGCGGCCTGGGCGGTGGGGGCCGGGGTGTCCGGGGACTGCTCCAGGATGACGTGGGCGTTGGTGCCGCTGATGCCGAAGGACGACACCGCCGCGCGGGCGGGCCGGCCGGTGACCGGCCACTGCCGGGCCTCGGTGAGCAGCTCCACCGCACCCGCGTCCCAGTCGATGTGCGGCGAGGGGTTCTCGGCGTGCAGGGTCTTCGGCAGGGTGCCGTACCGCATGGCCTGGATCATCTTGATGACGCCGCCGACCCCGGCCGCGGCCTGCGCGTGCCCGATGTTCGACTTGAGGGAGCCCAGGTAGAGGGGCCGGTCCTCGGGGCGGTCCTGGCCGTAGGTGGCGAGCAGGGCCTGTGCCTCGATCGGGTCGCCGAGGCTGGTGCCGGTGCCGTGCGCCTCGACGGCGTCCACGTCGGACGGGGCGAGGCCGGCGCCCGCGAGGGCCTGCCGGATGACCCGCTCCTGCGCCGGACCGTTGGGGGCGGTCAGGCCGTTGGACGCGCCGTCCTGGTTGACGGCCGAGCCGCGCAGGACGGCGAGGACCTGGTGGCCGTTGCGGCGCGCGTCGGACAGCTTCTCGACGAGGAGCAGGCCCACGCCCTCGGCCCAGCCGGTGCCGGAGGCGTCGGCGGAGAAGGAGCGGCAGCGGCCGTCCTCCGCCAGGCCGCGCTGGCGGGAGAACTCCACGAAGGTGCTGGGACCGGACATCACGGTGACGCCGCCGGCCAGCGCGAGGTCGCACTCGCCCTGGCGCAGGGCGTTCGCGGCCAGGTGCAGGGCGACGAGCGAGGAGGAGCAGGCGGTGTCGACGGTGACGGCCGGGCCTTCGAGGCCGTACGTGTAGGAGAGGCGGCCGGAGACGACGCTGGAGAGGTTTCCGGCGAGCAGGAAGCCCTCGAACTCCTCGGGGCTCTTGGCGAGGCGCGAGGCGTAGTCGTCGTACATGGCGCCGGTGAAGACACCGGTGCTGGTGCCGCGCAGGGTGGCGGGGTCGATGCCGGCGCTCTCGAAGGTCTCCCAGGCGGTCTCCAGGAGGAGGCGCTGCTGGGGGTCGGTGGCGATGGCCTCGCGCGGTGACATCCCGAAGAACGCCGGGTCGAACTGGTCGGCGTCGTGGAGGAAGCCGCCGTGCCGGGTGTAGGACGTTCCGGTGTGCTCCGGGTCCGGGTCGTACAGGGTGTCCAGGTCCCAGCCCCGGTTGTCGGGGAACTCGGTGATGGCGTCGGTGCCGTTCAGGACGAGCCGCCACAGGTCCTCGGGGGAGGCGACGCCGCCGGGGAAGCGGCAGGCCATGCCGACGATGGCGATCGGCTCGTCGGCGGAGGCCGCGGCGCGGCGGGCCGGGGCGGCGCCGGCGGCCTGCTTGGTTCCGGCGGCCTGCTGGTGCAGGTAGGCGGCGAGGGCCGCGGGCGAGGGGTGGTCGAAGACGGCGGTGGCGGGCAGCCGCAGTCCGGTGGCGGCGTTGAGCCGGTTGCGCAGCTCCACTCCGGCCAGCGAGTCGAAGCCGATCTCCTTGAAGGCGCGCTCGGGGTCGATGCCCTCCGGGCTCGCGTGGCCGAGGACGCCGGCGACGATGCTCCGGACGAGGTCGGCGGCGGCGGCGCGGCTCTCCTCCTCGGGGAGGGAGGCGATGCGGCGGGCCCACTCGGTGCCGCCGCCGGCGGCGCCGGGCGTGGCGCCCTGGGCGGCCCGCGCGGTGGCGCGGGGCCGGATCAGGCCGCGCAGCAGGGCGGGCGGGGTGCCGTCCGCCGCCGCCTCGCGCAGCCGGGCCAGGTCGAACAGGGCCGGTACGACGAGGGCGTCGCCGCCGGTGAGCGCGGCGTCGAACAGGGCGAGGCCGGTCTCCGGGTCGAGCGGGTCGACACCGGCGCGCTTCCAGCGGGCCAGGTCGGCGTCGCCGAGCTGGGCGCCCATGCCGTGGCTGGAGTCCCACAGGCCCCAGGCGAGCGAGGTGGCGGCGAGGCCGCGGGCCCGGCGGTGGGCGGCGAGGGCGTCCAGGTAGGTGTTGGCGGCGGCGTAGTTGGCCTGGCCCGCCGTACCGGTGATGCCGGACACGGAGGAGAAGAGGACGAAGGCGGCGAGGCCCAGGTCCCGGGTGCGCTCGTGCAGGTGCCAGGCGGCGTCGACCTTGGGCCGCAGGACCTTCTCCAGCTGCTCGGGGGTGAGCGATTCGACGGTGGCGTCGTCGAGGACGCCCGCCGTGTGCACGACGGCGGTGAGCGGGTGGGCGGGGTCGACCGACTCCAGGAGGGCGGTGACGGCCTCGGGTTCGGCGGCGTCGGCGGCGACGGTGGTGACCCGGGCGCCCAGCTCGGCCAGCTCGTCGGCGAGCTCCTCGGCGCCGGGGGTGGCCGGTCCGCGGCGGCTGGTGAGGAGCAGGTGGCGCACGCCGTGCTCGGCGACGAGGTGGCGGGCGAGGAGCCCGCCGAGGCCGCCGGTGCCGCCGGTGATCAGGACGGTGCCCTGCGGGTCGAGGCGCGGCGCGTCGGAGGGGGCCGGGGCGCGGTCGCGGGTGAGCCGGGGGGCGTGCAGGCGGGTGCCGCGCAGCGCGAGTTGCGGTTCGCCGGCGGCTCCGGTGGCGAGCGCGGCGGGCAGCCGGTCCTCGGCCTCGGCGGTGCCGTCGGTGTCGAGGAGCAGGAGGCGGCCGGGGTGCTCGGTCTGGACGGCGCGGAGCAGGCCCCAGACGGGGGCGCCGGACAGGCCGTCGACCTCCTCGCCGGGGGCGGTGGCGACCGCGCGGGTGGTGACGAAGGCGAGGCGGGTGCCGTCGTGGCGCTCGTCGGCGAGCCAGCGCCGGGTCAGTTCCAGGGCGCGGGCGGCGGCGGCGTGGGCGGCGGCCGGGGTGTGGCCGTCCCCGGCGTCCTCCGCGCCGGCGCGGACGAGGAGGATGTCGGTGTCGAGGCCCTCGGGGTCGGGCAGTTCGTCGCCGGTGATCTCGGTGACGCGCGGCGCGGGGCCGCCCGCCGGGGTGAGCGTGGTCCAGGCGACGGTGAACAGTCCGTCGGTGGTGACGGCCGGGGCCAGCCGGTCCTTGGCGACGGGGCGGAGCACCAGCGAGTCGACGGTGGCCACGGGGGCGCCGGCGGCGTCGGCCAGGTGCAGGCTCACCGCGTCGGTGCCGGCCTGCTCGACCCGTACGCGCAGGGTGGTGGCGCCCACCGCGTGGGTGGTGACCCCGCTCCAGGCGAACGGCAGCCGGATCGTGCCCGGGTCGGCGCCCTCGGCGGCGTCCAGGACGACCGGGTGGAGCACGGCGTCGAGCAGGGCGGGGTGGACGCCGTAGCGGGCGGCGGCCTCGTGCTGGTCGTCGGGGAGGGTGACCTCGGCGTAGACCGGGCCGTCATCGACGCGCCACAGGCCGCGCAGCCCCTGGAAGACGGGCCCGTACTCGTAACCGAGGTCGGTGAGCCGCTCGTACGCGTCGTCCAGCGGCACCGGCCGGGCGTCGGCGGGCGGCCACTGGCGCAGCTCCTCGAAGACCGGGTCGCTCGCGTCCCGGGTGTCGGCCGGGGTCTCGGCGAGGGCGCCGGAGACGTGACGGGTCCAGGTGCCCTGCTCGTCGTCGTCGGTCTCCGGGCGGGAGTGCACGGTGAAGGTGCGGGCGCCGGAGGCGTCGGGCGCGGCGACGGCGACCTGGACGCGCACGGCCCGCTGCTCGGGCAGGACGAGCGGTGCCTCCAGGGTGAGTTCGGCCAGGTGCTCGGCGCCGGTGGCCCGGCCGGCCGCGGAGGCCAGCTCGATGAAGGCGGTGGCGGGCACGAGGACGGTGCCGTGGATGCGGTGGTCGGCGAGCCACGGGTGGCCGGCGAGCGAGAGGCGGCTGGTGAGGACCAGGCCCTCGCCGGCGGCGAGCTCGACGGAGGTGGCGAGCAGCGGGTGGCCCGCCGGGTCGAGGCCGAGGCTGCGGGCGTCGGTGCGGGCCTCCGGCTTCAGCCAGTAGTGGCGGCGCTGGAAGGCGTAGGTGGGCAGCTCGACGCGGGAGGCGCCGGGGAAGAACGACGCCAGGTCCAGCGGGGCGCCGAGGGTGTGGGCGCGGGCGAGCCCGGCGGTCAGCGTCTCGGACTGCGGGC
Organism: Streptomyces sp. NPDC012827; assembly: GCF_042900905.1. Classification (NCBI taxonomy): domain Bacteria; kingdom Bacillati; phylum Actinomycetota; class Actinomycetes; order Kitasatosporales; family Streptomycetaceae; genus Streptomyces; species Streptomyces sp. NPDC012827. The sequence goes on from NZ_JBIBBY010000015.1 coordinate 84,977, forward strand.
GGCCGGCCCGCTGGAGCGCCACCGCCTGGGAGGTGTCGGCGCGGAAGGAGCCGCCGGCCATGGCGGTGAGGACGGCGTCGGGGCCGATCTCCACGAAGGTGGTGACGCCCTCGTCCTCCAGGGTGCGGGTGGCGTCGAGGAACCGTACGGCCTCGCGGATCTGCCGCACCCAGTAGTCGGGGGTGAGCAGGTCGTCGCCGCCGGCGGGCAGGCCGGTGACGGTGGAGACGACCTGGAGGCGCGGCGCGTGGTAGGTCAGGCCCTCGGCGACCTGCCGGAACTCGTCGAGGATCGTGTCCATGTGCGGCGAGTGGAAGGCGTGGCTGACCGTCAGGCGCCGGGTCTTGCGGCCGCGTTCGCGCCACAGCTCGGCGACCTCGTCGGCGGCGTCGGCGTCGCCGGAGATGACGACGGCCTCGGGGCCGTTGACGGCGGCGACGGCGAGCCGGCCGGTGTGGGCGGCGAGGGTCTCGGCGACCTCGGCCTCGGGGGCCTGGATCGCGACCATGGCACCGCCGGGGACGGCCGCCTGCATCAGCCGGCCGCGGGCGGCGACGAGGGCGGCGGCGTCCTCCAGGGAGAGGACCCCTGCGACGTGGGCGGCGGCGAGTTCGCCGATGGAGTGGCCGGCGACGGCGTCGGGGGTCAGCCCGTGGGCCTCGGCGAGCCGGTGGAGGGCGACCTCCAGGGCGAACAGGGCGGGCTGCGTGGCCCGGGTCTCGTGCAGCAGGGCCGCGGTGGACTCGTCGGCGGTGGTGTCGGCGAACATCACCTCGCGCAGCGGCCGGCCGAGGTCCAGGTGCGGGTCCAGCGCCGCGCACACCTCGTCCAGGGCGGCGGCGAACACCGGGTGGGCCGCGTACAGTTCGCGGCCCATGCCCGGGTACTGGGCGCCCTGGCCGGTGAACAGGAACGCGGTGCGCCCGGCGCGGGCGGCGGAGCCGGTCACCAGCTGGGGCGCGTCGGCGCCCCGGCGCAACGCGTCGAGCCCGGCGAGGAGCGCGTCCGGGCCGGTGCCGGTGACGACGGCCCGCTCGGCCCAGGTGGCCCGGGTGGTGGCCAGGGAGAAGCCGAGGTCGGCGAGGTCGCGTGCGGTGAGCTCCGCCGGGTCGCCCCGGCGCTCCAGGTGGGTGTGGAGCGCCTCGGCCTGGGCGGCCAGGGCGGTGCGGTCCGGGGCGGAGAGTGCCCAGAGGGCGGGCGTGGTGGGGTCGCCCTCCGGGCGGTCGGGGGTGGCGGTGCCGGCGGGGGCGGCCGTACGGGCCCGCTCGTCCGCCGCTTCGTCCTCGGCCTGCTCCACGATGACGTGGGCATTGGTGCCGCTGATGCCGAAGGAGGAGACGGCGGCGCGGCGGGCGCGCTCGGTGGCGGGCCACTCCCGGGCCTCGGTCAGCAGCTCGACGGCGCCGGCCGTCCAGTCGACGTGGGGGGTGGGCTCGGAGACGTGCAGGGTGCGCGGCAGGACGCCGTGGCGCATCGCCTGGACCATCTTGATGACGCCGCCGACACCGGCCGCGGCCTGCGCGTGCCCGATGTTCGACTTGAGCGAGCCGAGGTACACCGGGTCCCGGTCGCTTCGGTCGCTGCCGTAGGTGGCGAGGATGGCCTCGGCCTCGATGGGGTCGCCGAGGCGGGTGCCGGTGCCGTGGGCCTCGACGGCGTCGACGTCGGACGGGGCGAGGCGGGCGTCGGCGAGGGCCTGGCGGATGACCCGCTCCTGGGAGGGGCCGTTGGGGGCGGTCAGGCCGTTGGAGGCGCCGTCCTGGTTGACGGCGGTGCCGCGGATGACGGCGAGGACCTGGTGGCCGTTGCGGCGGGCGTCGGACAGCTTCTCGACGAGGAGGAGACCCACGCCCTCGGCCCAGGAGGTGCCGTCGGCGTCGGCGGAGAAGGACTTGCTGCGGCCGTTGGCGGCGAGGCCGCGCTGCCGGGAGAACTCCACGAACATGCCGGGCGCGGACATGACGGTCGCGCCGCCCGCGATGGCGAGGGTCGTCTCGCCCTGGCGCAGCGACCGTACGGCCATGTGCAGGGCGACCAGCGAGGAGGAGCAGGCGGTGTCGATGGTGAGGGCGGGGCCGACGAGACCGAGCTGGTAGGCGATGCGCCCGGACATGACGCTGCTGGTGGAGCCGGTGAGCAGGTGGCCCTCGACGCTCTGCGGGGCCTCGTGCAGGCGGGTGCCGTAGTCGAGGGCGGTGGCGCCGACGAAGACGCCGGTGCGGCTGCCCTTGAGGGTCTGCGGGTCGATGCCGGCGCGCTCGACGACCTCCCACGCGGTCTCCAGGAGGAGGCGCTGCTGCGGGTCCATGGCGAGGGCCTCGCGCGGCGAGATGCCGAAGAAGCCGGCGTCGAAGAGGGCCGCGTCGTGCAGGAAGCCGCCCTCGCGGACCGAGCTCTTGCCGGAGCGGTCGGGGTCCTGGTCGTACAGGTCCTCGTCCCAGCCGCGGTCGGTGGGGAAGCCGGAGATCGCGTCGGTGCCCTCGGCGACGATCCGCCACAGGTCCTCGGGGGAGGAGACGCCGCCGGGGTAGCGGCAGGCCATGGCGACGATGGCGATGGGCTCGTCGTCCTGGAGGGGGGTGGCGAGGTACGCGTCGTCGGCGGCGGCCGCACCGGTCAGTTCGGCCTCGATGTGGGCGGTGAGCGCCTCGGGGGTGGGGTGGTCGAAGAGGAGTCCGCTGGCGAGGCGCAGCCCGGTGGCGCTGGCGAGCCGGTCGCGCAGCTCGACGGACATGAGGGAGTCGAAGCCGAGGTCCTTGAAGGAGGCCCGGGCGTCGGCGCGGCGGCCCTGGGCGTAGCCGAGGACGGCGGCGATGTGCGTGGAGGTCAGGTCGGTGACGGCACGGGACCGCTCGGCCGGGGACATCGCGGCGAGCCGGGCGCCGAGTTCGCCGCGGGGCGTGGGGGCCTCGGCGGGCTCGCGCGGCGCGGCGGCCGGGAGCGCGGGGGTGGCGCGCTCGGTGGAGCGGGGTTCGAACCAGTAGTGCTGTCGCTGGAAGGCGTACGTGGGCAGGGGGACGCGGCGGGCGCCGGTGCCGGCGTAGAGGGCCTGCCAGTCGACGGGGACACCGCGCGTGAAGAGGGTGGCGACGGCGGTGAGGAGGGTCGTGACCTCGTCGCGGCCGCGCCGCAGGGCGGGGACGGCGCCTTCGGCGAGGGCGGAGAGGACGCCGTCGGGGCCGATCTCCAGGTGCGAGGTGACGCCCTCGTCGGTCAGCGTCCGGACGGCGTCGGCGAAGCGGACGGTGCCGCGGACCTGGTCGGCCCAGTACTGGGCGGTGCGCAGGTCGTCGCCGTCGGCGAGGCGGCCGGTGAGGGTGGAGACGACGGGGATGTGGGGGGTGCTGTAGGTGAGCTGCGAGGCGACGGCCTTGAACTCGTCCAGCATCGGGTCCATGAGGGGCGAGTGGAAGGCGTGGCTGACCGTCAGACGCCGGGTCTTGCGGCCCTGCTCCGCCAGCTTCCCGGCCACCTCCAGAACCGCCGCCTCCTCACCGGAGACGACCAGGGACTGGGGACCGTTGACCGCGGCGATCGCCACCCCGTCGGTGAGCAGCGGCGCGACCTCGGCCTCGGTGGCCTGGACGGCGACCATCGCGCCGCCCTTCGGCAGCGCCTGCATCAGACCGGCGCGGGCGACGACCAGCCGTACCGCGTCCTGAAGCGAGAACACACCCGCCACATGCGCGGCGGCGATCTCACCGATCGAATGCCCGGCCACGAAGTCCGGCCGCACACCCCACGACTCGACCAAACGGAACAACGCGACCTCGACCGCGAACAGCGCAGGCTGCGTCCACCCCGTCTCGTCCAGACCCTCACCCGAGGCGATCACCTCACGGACCGAACCGCCCAGACCCGCGTCCAGCAGACCAGCCACCTCGTCGAACGCAGCCGCGAACGCCGGAAACGACGCGTACAACTCCCGCGCCATCCCGGCGCGCTGAGCACCCTGACCGGTGAAGAGGAAAGCGGCCCGGCCGTCCCGTATGTTTCCGGTGACCACGCCGGCGCCGGGGGCGCCCTCGGCGAGGGAATCCAGACCGGCGAGGTAGGCGTCCTTGCCGTCCGCGAGGACGACCGCGCGCTCGTCGAAGGTGGTGCGGGTGGTGAGCAGCGACCAGCCGATGTCGGCGGGCGTGGCCTCGCCGGTCGCGGCGAAGGCGCTCAGCCTGCGGGCCTGGGCGCGCAGCGCGTCGGCGTCCCGGCCCGAGAGGATCCAGGGCAGGACGGGCCGGGCGTCCTCGGCGGCCGGCTCGGAGGCGTCGCCGGAGGCGCCCCCGGCGGCGGGGTCGGTGGCCGGGGCCTCGCTGAGGACGACGTGGGCGTTGGTGCCGCCCATGCCGAAGGAGGAGACGCCCGCGACGAGGGGGCGGTCGGGGTGCGGCCAGGCGGTCAGCTCGCGCGGCACGGCGAGGCCGAGGCCGTCGAGGTCGATCGCCGGGTTGGGGGTCTCGAAGTTGAGGCTGGCGGGGATCTCGCGGTGGGTGAGGCTCAGCAGCGCCTTGAGCAGGCCGACCATGCCGGCGGCACCTTCCAGGTGCCCGACGTTGGTCTTGGCCGAGCCGACGAGCAGCGGGTCGCCGGGCGCGCGGTGGGCGCTGAAGACGTCCCCGAGGGCGGCGGCCTCGATGGGGTCGCCGACGGGCGTACCGGTCCCGTGCAGCTCGACGTACTGAACATCGGAGGGGCTGATTCCGGCCTTTTCGTAGGCCTCGCGGAGCACCTGGCGCTGGGCCTCGCGGCTGGGGACGGTCAGGCCGGGCGTCGCGCCGTCGTTGTTGACGGCGGAGGCGCGGATGACGCCGTAGACGCGGTCGCCGTCCGCGACGGCCCGGTCCAGGGGCTTCAGGATGACGGCGCCGCCGCCCTCACCGCGTACGAAGCCGTTGGCGCGGGCGTCGAAGGTGTAGGCGGTGCCGTCCGGGGAGAGACCGCCGAAGCGCTCCTCGGTCACCGCGCTCTCACCGAGGATGTTGAGGTTGATGCCGGCGGCGATGGCGGTGGTGGACTCGCCCGAGCGCAGGGACTCGCAGGCCAGGTGGACGGCGACCAGGGAGGAGGACTGGGCGGCGTCGACGGTGAGGCTGGGGCCGCGCAGTCCCAGGTAGTAGGAGACGCGGTTGGCGATGACACCGCGGTTGAGGCCGGTCATCGAGTGCTGGGTGATGACCTGCTCGCCGTACTGGCCGGCCAGGCTCGTGTAGTCGTCGCGCAGGGTGCCGACGAAGACGGCGGTGCGCGAGTCGCGGAGGGAGGCCGGCAGGACGCCGGCGTCCTCCAGCGCCTCCCAGGCCAGCTCCAGGACCATGCGCTGCTGCGGGTCCATGGCGGCGGCCTCGCGGGGCGAGATGCCGAAGAACGAGGCGTCGAACTCGCCGATGCCGTCGAGGAATCCGCCCCGGCGGACACCCGGGGTGTCCTCGGGGGCGGCGGTGTCCCAGCGTCCGGGTGGCGCGTCGGTGATCGCGTCCTTGCCGGTGCGCAGCAGTTGCCAGAAGTCCGCCGGGCCGAGGGCCATGGGGAGCCGGCACGACAGACCGATGACGGCGATGGCTCCGTCCTGGCCTCGCGACGCCCGGCTCTCCACAGAATTGCGATTAGTCGTCATGGCGCTCGGCTGCCCTTTCCTCACTGATTTCGAAGCGGCCTGAGTATCCCGGATATGGAACCCCGCATTGTTGACCTTAAGACCGGTTGCCCTGGTTCCTCTCAACACCGGGTCATGCACGGGTAACCGCAGGTTTCGGTCACGAGATGGCCGGTCCGTTACTTGTCGGTGGGCGGCCGGTGAGGTGCAACCCGTTATGTTCGGGCCAGATCTGCGTGAAACTCCTCGAATTCCCGGGTGCCATGCCGGAAGAAAGCAGGAATGGTCTCGCCATGAGCAATCTCACCAGCGATGTCGAAAAGCACACCGCTCTGTACGAAGCGGCCTTCAACTCGGGTGACGTCGACGCCGTGAACGCGATGTACACCGACGAGGCCGTCGCGGTCTGGGAACCGGGCGTGCCGCTCACCGGCCAGGCCCGCAAGGACGCCGTCAAGGAGTTCCTGGCCCGGAAGCCGAAGATGAGCGCCCGGCCGCGCCAGTCCTTCGTGACCGGTGACACGGCGCTGCTGATCGTGGACTGGTCGATCGCGACCGTCAACGACGCGGGCGAGCCGGAGCTGCTCACCGGCGTCGGCGTCGACGTGCTGCGCAAGGGCGCGGACGGCAACTGGCGCTACGCGATCGACGACCCGTACGGCGAGCAGCAGCAGTAAGCGCCCCCCACCGGCCTCCGGCACGGAAGCCTGACCCGACCAAGAAAGTGGTGTTCGCAGACCATGAGCATTCCTGGGATCACGGTCGACTTCGACGTCGACAACCCGGACCTGACCGGCGACTCGGAGACTCAGAACGAGATCTTCATCCAGCTGTTCAATTCCGGTGACGGCGCCCTCTTCGACCTTCTCTACCGCGACGACGCGATCTCGAACTTCTCGGGTTCGCCGCTGACCGGCAAGGAGCGCACGGAGTTCTTCAAGGAATTCCTCGCGCCGAAGCCGTTCCTGGTGGCCGAGATCACCCACGCGTACGTCGCCGGCGACGTCGCCCTGATCGGCGTGAAGTTCAGCGTCGACGGCACGGACGCGGACGGCAAGCCCACCCGCATCGAGGGCAACTGCACCGATGTGCTCCGCCGTGGTGAGGACGGCCGCTGGCTCATGGCCATCGACCGTCCCGTCGCGGGAACCCTGCTGCCCCAGTAGGGTCCCCCCTTCTCCTGGCCTGCCCGGTCCATCCCCCCGTCCGGGCAGGCCAGGGAACCTCCGGGCCGGAGGGTGAACCTTTCAAGACGGCTACGATCGGGCCGATAGCAAACCGCAAGCGCGGTTCATTACGCTGGACGTTCTTGAGGGGCCGTCAGCCGCGCCCCCAGGCATCCACGGAGTGCACATGGCTAAGCAGGAACGCGCTGTTCGCACACGCGAGGCGCTCCTCCGGTCCGCTGCGGAGATCTTCGACACGGATGGATTCGTGTCGGCCTCCCTCTCCGCCATCTGCAGCAAGGCCGGGGTGAGCAGTGGCGCCCTGCATTTCCACTTCGCCAGCAAGGGCGCGCTGGCCGAGGCGATCGAGCGGGCGGCGGAAGCACGCCTGCGCCTGATCACCGGCCCCGATCTGGACCCCGACGACGACCTGGACGCCGCCGACGGCACGTACGCCGGCGACGACCTGGACGCCGCCGGGCGTACGACGACGGCGGGCGGCGCGAGGCCGGGAGCCGGTACGGAACCGGCGGGCCGCGCCCGCGCGGCCGGCGGACCGGTGCCCGGCGGCCGGCCGGTGTCACCCGTCCCGGTGAGGACGGCCGGCGGACCGGTGACCGGCACACCGGTGCCCGCCGTACCGCTGACGACCGGTGACCGGCCGGTGCCCGCCGCCGGTGCGGGACCGGAGCGTGCGGACCGTACCGGCGGGACCGACCGCCCCGATCCGGTGCGGCTGGTCGTCGCGACCTCCCACCGGCTGTTCGACCAGCTCAACACCGATGTCGTCCTGCGTGCCGGTTTCACGCTCGGCTGCGAACCCTCGTGGCAGAGCCGGGCCGACCTGCACGGCCAGTGGCGGGACTGGATCGCGTCCGCGCTGCGGCTCGCCGCCCGCCGGGGCGCGCTCGCCGACGGCACCGACCCGGAGGACGCCGTCACCGTCGTCGCCGCGTCGACCGTCGGCTTCGAGGCCCTCGGCCGCAAGGATCCCGCCTGGCTCTCGCAGGAACGGCTGAGCCAGTTCTGGCAGTTCATGCTCCCCCGTCTGGTGCCGCCGGGTACCGGCCCGCAGAAAGGGACGTAGTGGATAGCACGTGGTTCAGGCGCTTCGGCACGGCCGCCCCCGAAGGCAGCATGCGGTTGGTGTGCTTCCCGCACGCCGGCGGCGCGGCCAGCGCGTTCGTCCCCCTCTCCCGGGCGCTCGGTGACCGGCTCGACGTGCTGGCCGTCCAGTACCCGGGCCGCCAGGACCGGCGCCGCGAGCAGCCCTTCACCAGCGTCACCGCCCACGCCGACGCCCTCGCCGAGGCCCTGAAGCCGCTCACCGGCGAGCCGTACGCCCTGTTCGGGCACAGCATGGGCGCGGTCCTCGCCTACGAGACCACCCGCCGGCTCACCGCGGCCGGGCGGCCCGGCCCGAACCGGCTGTTCCTCTCCGGGCGCGGCGCGCCCTCCCCGCACCCCAGCGTGCACGACCGGCTCGCCGGCGACGCCGAGATCGTCGCCGCGGTGCGCGGCCTCGGCGGCACGGGGAACGCGGTGTTCGACGATCCCGAGCTGCTCGAGATGGTGCTGCCGGCGCTCCGCGCGGACTACGGCGCCCTCGGCTCGTACCACTGGAACGGCGGCGCGCCCCTGGCCTCCCCCGTCACCGTCGTCGTCGGCGACGCCGACCCGGTGGTCACCGTGCAGGAGGCGGCCGGCTGGCGGGACCACACCACCGGCGACTTCGCCCTGGAGATCCTCCCGGGCGGGCACTTCTACCTGGACGAGCGCACCACCGACGTCGCCGGCATCATCACCACGGGCCTGCTCGCCGCGGGCCCGGCGGCGTGAGTCCGCCCTCGCCTGACGGCCCTTCCCCAGGCTCCGGCAGCCTGCTGGCCGTCAGCGACCTCCACGTCCGATACCCCGAGAACCGCGCGGTCGTCGAGGCCCTGCGGCCCGCCTCCGACGAGGACTGGCTCCTCGTCGCCGGGGACGTCGCCGAGCACATGGCGGACGTGGAATGGGCCCTGTCGACGCTGGCCCGCCGCTTCCGGAAGGTCGTGTGGGCGCCCGGCAACCACGAGCTGTGGACCCCGCCCGACGACCCGGTCCAGGAGCGCGGGGCCGCCCGCTACGAGGCCCTCGTCCGGCTCTGCCGCGAGCTGGGCGTGACCACCCCCGAGGATCCGTACCCCGTGTGGCGCGGCCCCGGCGGGCCGGCGGTCGTCGTGCCCCTCTTCCTCCTGTACGACCACACCTTCCGCCGCCCGGGCGTGCGCACCGCCGAGGAGGCGCTGCGCCGCGCGGACGAGGCGGGCGTCGTCGCCACCGACGTGTTCCTGCTGCACCCCGACCCGTACCCCACCGTCGCCGACTGGTGCCGGGCCCGGCTGCTGCGCACCGCCGAGCGCCTCGACGCGCTCCCGGCGGACCTGCCGACCGTGCTCGTCAACCACTTCCCGCTGGTACGGGAGCCCACCGAGGTGCTGCGGTACCCGGACTTCGCCCTGTGGTGCGGCACCGAGGCGACCGACGACTGGCCGGTCCGCTACCGCGCGGCCGCCGTCGTGTACGGCCACCTCCACATCCCGCGGCTGATACGGAAGCAGGGCGTGCCGCACCACGAGGTGTCGCTCGGCTACCCGCGCGAGTGGCGCCGGCGCCCCGGCACCCCCGGCCGCCCCGTACGCATCCTGCCGGCCGGCGGCCCGCCCCCGGGACGCCCCGCCGCCACCGCCGCGCCGGCCGCCGGGGGGCCACGGTGATCGCCTCACTGCTGCCCGCCCCCGCCGTGACGGCCGAACGGTTCCACGACGGGCCCGAACCGCTCGGTCTCTTCCCCGAGGAGGAGCGGGTGGTCGCCGGCGCGGTCGCCGCCCGGCGCCGGGAGTTCGCCTCGGTACGGGCCTGCGCCCGGGAGGCGCTGGGCACCCTCGGCCTGCCGCCGGTGCCGCTGCTGCCCGGCACGAAGGGCGCGCCCCGCTGGCCGGACGGCGTGGTCGGCAGCATGACCCACTGTCAGGGCTACCGGGCCGCGGCCGTGGCCCTGCGCGAGGACTTCGCGTCGATCGGCTGCGACGCCGAACCGAACGCGCCGCTCCCCTCCCCCGGCCTGCTGGAGGCCGTCTCCCTCCCCCGCGAGCGCGCCGTGCTGCGCGAACTGGCCGCCCGGCGGCCCGCCGTCGCCTGGGACCGGCTGCTGTTCAGCGCCAAGGAGAGCGTCTACAAGACCTGGTTCCCCCTCACCGGGCGGCCTCTGGACTTCGACGAGGCCGTGATCACCCCCGATCCGTCGGCTGGCACGTTCCGCGCCGAACTCCTGGTCCCCGGACCGGTGGTGAACGGCGTCCGGATCACCGCCTTCGACGGACGGTGGCGCGTGGGGAACGGGCTGGTGGTGACCGCCATCGCCCTGCGTCCCCCCGAGGGCACGGGATCCGGCCGGGTGCCGGGACCGCGTACCGACGCCGCCCGACCCGACGACTGGAGGACATGATGCGCGACCACCTGTACCGGCCCGACGCCGACCGGGCGTTCCCGGAGGCCCTGCTCCACGTGCTGCGTGAGGTCCACACCCTGCCCGAGGCGCTCCTCCACACCCTGCTGCACCCGCCCCTGCAGCTGGCCGGCTGCGACGAGGAGCGGCCCGGCGAGACCCACATCGTCCGCGGCATCGACTGAGCACCGCCCAGGAGCCCGCGGCACGGCGGACGCCCCCACCGCCGCCGGGGTACGGGCCGGGGACCACACCGGCCCGTACCCGCCCGCCGGGAGCGCGCGTACCCGCACGCCCCCGCCGGGAAGCACGCCGCCCGGGACCCCCACAGGCCCGGGACCGGCGCCACGGCCGGGCTCCCCGTCCGGCGGATCGGGCCGGACGGGGGGCCTGGCAGCCCGGTGCGGACGGGCGACCACCGACACGTCCGCACCGGGAGTCTCAGCCTGCGGACGCGTCGGTCCACATCCGGCTGGACAGATCCGTCCCGCGCAGCACCTGGACCCGCCAGGGGTCGATGCGCAGCACGTGGTACTCGGGATCGGTGGGGCCCCCGCGCCAGAAGTTGCGCGGGTCGTAGCCGACCCCCGCCGGGCTCCCCCTGCGGTAGAGGTCCCAGGCGTACTCCCGCTCCTCGGGCGTCGAGGCCCAGGTGGAGACCGAGTCGACGAAGACGGCGTTCTGCCGGGGATTCCAGTACGAGTACGTCGTGTGCGGGTTGTGCGCCAGGTGAGCCGTCTTGACCGGTGTCCTGTGCGCGGCGAGCCAGCCGACCGGCCGGCCGTCGACGACCTCCCAGACCGGCAGCAGCACCCGGGCCCGGGGGCGCGACTTCCGGTCGACGGTGATCATCGTGCAGTAGACGATGTCCTTGACGTACTCGAAGAATTCCCCCTCGATCTCCGAGAACTTCTCCACCTTCACGACCATGGCGATTCCTTCGGACGAGCGGGTGTTGTTTCCGGGTGCGGGGCGGGGGAGCCTGCACACCTCCAGCATGCAACAGCCCGGCTCATGACGGAACCACGCACTTTTAGGTCAGTGAGTTATCGCCGCGATACCGTCGCGCGCGCCCGAACGCGCTTACCAGACCGGGGCGAACGGCTTCAAGGGGACTTCAAGAACGTCGTGTCATACTTCCAGGCGAATCCTCCGACCAGTTCGGCACGGGCCACTGATGCTCCAAGAATTTCCACTCCGATTCGGGTCGGAGCCATTGATTGAGGGAATATCTGTTTCCGGAGAGCGGGGGGCTATGCAGTTCGGATTGCTGGGGCCTTTGGAAGTGACGGCCGACGGCGAGCCGGTCGCGCTGGGGGGGACCAAGCAGCGGGCGACTCTCGGGTACCTGCTGCTGCGCACCAACCGGGTCGTGGCCGCCAGCGAGCTGGTCCAGGCGCTGTGGGACTCCGACGACGCCCCCGTCACGGCCCGGAAGATCCTGCACAACGCGGTGTGGGGCCTGCGCTCGATGCTGGCCTCCCTCCCCGAACCGCCGACCGGCAGTCCGCCCGCCCTGGTGACCCGAACTCCCGGCTACGTGCTGCGCGTCGAGCCGGACCACGTCGACCTCTCCGTCTTCCAGCGGCGGGTCTCCGAGGGGCGGGCGGCACTGGCCGCGGACGCCCCGGAGACGGCGGCGCGCCTGCTGCGCGAGGGTCTGGAGCTGTGGCGCGGCCCGGTCCTGGCCGATCTGGCCGAGTCGGGTTTCAGCTGGCCGGAGATCGAAGCGACCCGCCGCACCCGCCTGGACGCCCTCGAGGACTTCTTCGACGCCGAACTGGCGTGCGGTCGCCACCATTCGGTGATCGGTGACCTCACCACGCTCGTCGACACCGAGCCGCTGCGCGAGCGGGCCTGCGGACAGCTGATGATCGCCCTCTACCGCTGCGGCCGCCAGGCGGACGCCCTGAACGTCTACGACCGGGCCCGTTCGGCCCTGGTGGAGAACCTCGGCCTGGAGCCGGGCCGCGGGCTGCGGATGCTCCAGCGGTCGATACTGACCCACGACGCCGCCCTGAGCCAGGAGGTGGGGTGGCCGGTGATCCGCCGCTCCTCCGTCACCCTGGCCCCGCCGGCGCCCGAGGCACCCCGGCCGCCGGCCGACCACACCGGCCGCCCGCTCGGCGCGGCCCGCCCGCCCGCCGCGCCGACCGGCGGCGCGAACGGCACGGGCGGGACGACGGTGACCCAGCGCATCGCGGTCAGCGCGGTCCTGATGAACGTCTGCCACGACGACCTGGACGAGGCGCACCCCGGCGAGATCGGCACCACCGTCGGCAGCGCCGAGGACGTCGTCGGGCAGGTCGTCGAACGCTTCGGCGGTACGGTCATGGCTTCCATCGGCTCCGTCTCGCTGGCCCTCTTCGGGGCGCACGGACCGCGCCACGACGACCCGGAGCGCGCGGTACGGGCGGCGCTGACCCTCCGTAACCGCTTCACCTCCGACCAGGGCCCTTCGCTGCGGGCGGTGGTGACGACCGGTCAGGCGCTGGTGCGGCTGCGGCCGGGCGCGGAGGGTGTGGCGCCCCTGTCGGCGGTGGGGTCGGTGCTGGACGACGGCCGGACGCTGCTGGCCCGGGTGCCGGACGGCGAGGTGTGGATGAGCGGCGCCACCCGGCGCGCGACGGGCACCTCGGTGGTCTCGCGGCCGGCCGGGGACGTGCCCGACACCTGGCAGGCGGTCGATCTGGTCCGGCAGGAGGCCGGTCCCGGCGCCGACCGGGCGTACGAGCTCGGCGTGCTCAACGGCCTGCTGGACTGGGCCAGGAACCGTTCCGTACCGCACCTGGTGACGGTGCTCGGCGCGCCCGGCGTCGGCAAGACCCATCTGCTGCGGGAGTTCGGGCAGAGCATCGCCCGGCAGCCGGAGACGGCCGCCCGCATCCTCGTCGCCCGCGAGCCGACCGGCCCGGACGGGACGCCGACGATGCCGGGGCAGATCCTCGCCGAGTACTGCGGCCTGCTGCCCGGCGACCCGGCCCGCGTCGTACGGGAGAAGCTGACCTCGGCGCTCTGGCGGCTGCCGGTCACCGAGGAGTGCCGCACACGGCTGCGCCGGACGCTGCTGCCCCTGCTGCCCGGGACGGTCGCGCCGCCGCCGGACCGGATGCCGGAGATCCTGGCCACCTGGAGCGAGTTCCTGACCTTCGCCTCGGCGCTGGAGCCGCTCGTCGTGGTCCTCGACGACGTGCACCGCTCCGACGACGCGCTCCTGGACCGGCTGGAACAGCTGGCCGACGGGGCGGGGACGGCGCCGCTGATCGTGGTGGCCACGGCCCGGCCGGAACTGCTGGAACGGCGCCCCGGCTGGGGCGGCGGCCGGCGCAGGGTGTCCACGCTGACGCTGCTGCCGCCCGCGAGCCCGCCACCGGCCCCGGTGGCGGCGGTGACACGCGAGGAGGCACTGGCGAGCCCGGTCGGCGTATGAGCCCGACCGGGCTGTCGCGCACCGGGCCCCGTGCCCGGCGGGGCCGGCCCGGAGGGGCGCCGCCGGGCACGGCCGGGGCGCGCGGCCCGTCCCGTGGGGGTACGCGGGGCCCGGCGCGCGGATCCGCGGCCCGCTGAACACGCCGAGCGGGCCGCCCGTGGGGGAGGACGGCCCGCTCGGCGGGTCCATGGGGCCGGTGCGGAACCGGCCCGCGGGTGCGGTCAGGCCGCCTCGGCCGCGGTACCGGTGAGCCCGGCGCCGTCGTGCGTACGGAAGAGGCCGCAGACCGCGCGCAGGCCCTGCTCGAGCCGGCCGATCTCGGCGTCGGTCAGGTACAGCGACGGCTCGAAGCGCAGGGTGTTCACGGCGCTCGCGGTCGGGAAGGTACGGATGCGGTGCTCCCGCATCAGGTAGCCGGCGACCGTGTAGCCGAGCAGCGGGGCGCTCTCGCGGATGGCCTCGGAGCCGGATCCGGACTGGTCGTGGAACTCCAGGCCCAGCATGAGACCCCGCCCGCGCACGTCCTTCACCACGTCGGGGAAGTCGGCGCGCACCCCGGCCAGCATGTCCATCAGCTTCGCCCCGCGCTCGCGCACGGCCCGGTACGCGGCGCCGTCGTCCGCCTCCAGCATCTCCAGGACCTTCTGCGAGATGAGGCAGGAGAAGGCGTCCTTGGCGAAGGTCGAGCTGTGCACCAGCTCGAATTCGGAACGGTAGCGGGACTGCCGGGTGAGCATGACGGAAGTCTTCGCGATTCCGCCGCCCAGGCTCTTGGCCAGCGCGTAGTAGTCGCCGCGCAGTCCGAGCGCGGAACTCGCCAGGAAGTCGCCGCTGCGGCCCATTCCGCTCTGGACCTCGTCCACGATGATCGGGCAGTCGACCTCGGCACAGGCCCGCTGGATCTCCTGCGCGAATTCCTCCGACAGGACGCGGATTCCGCCCTCGCCCTGAATGGGCTCCAGGACGAACGCGCAGAACACCGGGGAGTTCCGCTCGGTCACCGACACCGTGCCGTCCTCGACGACCAGGTCGAAGACGGTCGCCCGCTCGTTCTCGAGGACCGCCTTGAGCGCCGGCGCGTTGCCCGCGGGGACGAACCGCGAGGGCGTGGCGAGCGCGGCGAACGGGGTCCGGTAGCCCTCGTTGTGGGTGAGCTGCACGCTGCCGACCAGCTTGCCGTGGAAGCCGCCCTCCAGGGTGAGGAGGACCGGCGGGCGGCCGGTCTGCTCGGCGTTGTGCCGCTCGATCCCGGCCACCAGCGCCTCGAAGCCGTCCGCGCCCTCGCGCTCCTCGACCCCGACCAGGCGGTACGCCTCCGGGGCCACCCGCGCCCCGCCGGCCACGGCGTCCCGTGCGGCGGCCAGGTTCTCCGCCAGCTCCTCCCGCAGCGCGGCGAGGCGCAGCCCGCGGTCGAGCTCGGCGTGCTTGACGGCCGCCTCGACCGCCTCGGCGCCGGTGTTGGCGAAGATGGCCGAATAGTTCTCCTCCGTGCCCAGCTCGCGCCGGAGGATCCGGTTGAGCGCGACGGCGACGTCGTTCGCGTACGGGTGGCGCGAGAACTGCGCGTGCACCGGGGTCTGCGACCCGATCAGCTGCTGCGCGTGGGCGACGATCTCGGGGTGGTTGTGCCCCAGGATCAGCGACCCGTAGCCGCCCGCGAAATCGAGAACGGGAATCTCCTCGCCGTTCTCCCCGAGGTAATAGAGCGTATTTCCCTCGGCCCGTACGTACTCGACATCGAGACCGAGTGACGCCAGCCATCCGAGCAGATACGGTTCCGCAAGCTGCGGATCAGCAGAGACGGTATTCATGCCACCCCTCACCCAATAGTGACCTGATCGGTCAGTGACCTGACCGAAAACGCCCAGATCGTAGCCAGCGGCCGCTCATCCCCCATGAACGCCCGCTCACGAAACGGTAATCCTCCGCTCCCGCGCGCCCGGCTGAGCGTCCAGTTACTCGGCGATGCCCGACCCGCGGGACGCCCCCCGTACATTTCTTCCCATGGATTACATGAAAGGCGCGGCATGAATTCCGTATCCACTGGCGTCGCCATTTCCCGGGAGCCGGCGGCCCACCCCGCCCCCCTGCGCGAGGTCATGTCCCTGTTCGCGACCGGCGTCACCGTCCTGTCCGTCGGCGGGGAGCACATCCACGGCATGACGGCGAACGCCTTCACGTCGGTCTCCCTCGACCCGCCGTCCGTGCTGTGCTGTGTCGCGCACAGCGCCGTGATGCACAAGGCGATCACCTCCGCCGGGCACTTCGGTGTCTCGATCATGGAGGCCGGCCAGGAGGGCCTGGCCCGGTTCTTCGCCGACAAGCAGCGGCCGCTCGGGCCCAGCCAGTTCACCGGCGTCGACTGGACCCCCGGCCCGCAGACCGGCGCCCCCCTGCTGAACGGTTCGCTCGCCTGGCTGGAGTGCGAGCTGTCGGCCGCCTACGACGTGGGCGACCACGCGGTCTTCATCGGTGACGTGGTCGGCGCGAGCCGCAGCGACGGCGAGGACGGGCTGTTGTTCTTCAGCGGCGCGTTCCAGCGCGCGGACTCGCCCTCCCGATGACCGCCGACACGGCCGTCGGCGGCTGGGAGGCCGTCATCGGCCCCGGCTTCGCGGAGGCCCTGCAGGAAGGACTCGCGCGTGTGGCGCAGAAGGCGTCCCCGGCGCAGCCCGTCGCACGGCAGCTCATGCCCCGGACGCCGGAGGACTCTCCGGCGGATCCGGGGCCGGGCCCCGAGTACGTGGACGCGGTGCTGCGCCGGTTCGAGTCGGCGCTTCCGGCGACGCTGAACGCGGCGGTCCGCTTCGACAGCGCGGTCCGCAGGGCGCTCCTCGGCCGGGCCCGCGCCGTCCTCGCCGCCGCCTTCGGTCCCCGGTCCGTCCCCGCGGACGACACCGTGCCGGACGCTCCGCCCGTCCAGCCGGCCCCCCACCACACCGCGGCGGCGTCGGTCCTGCTGTTGGAGTGCGCCGTGCTCCAGATGATGGAGAGCGGCCGCCTCGACGAGGGAACTGTGCGGGCCCTCGGCGAGGCGGTCCGGCAGGCCGACGAGAGCGACGCCCCGGCGGACCCGTCCGTGTGCTGCTGGCGCGAACAGCGCCGGATCTCCCGGGAGCTGCACGACGACGTCGCCGACGGCGTCACCACCGCACGCCTCGCCCTGGAGGAGTGCGACGAACTTCCCCAGCCGGTCGCCGCCGACCGCATCGCCGCCGCCCGGCTCGCCCTGCGGGCCACGGACGCGCGTCTGCGGGCCCTGGTCGGCGGGGTGCGGGAGCGGTCCGTCGTCCCCCCGCTGGAGACGGCGCTGCGCCAGTTCGCGGCCGAGGCCGCTCCCGAGGGCGTCCGGGTGACCGTCCGGATGACCGGCGACGAGGGCATGCTGCCGGACATCCGCCGCCGCGACCTGTACCTGACGGTCCGCGAGGCGCTGCGCAACAGTTTCACCCACTCGGGGGCCACGCGCGTGAAGGTCTCCATCCGGTCCACCCGCTGGTGGGCGTACGCGAGCGTGGAGGACGACGGTCACGGCTTCGACGTCGAGCGGGTGCTGCGGCCGGGCCACCCCCACCACGGGTTCCGCTCGATGGCGGAGCGGATGGAGGACGCCGGCGGTCGCCTGACCGTCAGCAGTTCCCCCGTCGACGGGACGCACGTGGAGGCCCATCTGCCGCTGCGGCCCCACCGGCACGGGACGCGCGGGGGATCGTCCGCCGGATTCCCCCACGCGTGAGGTCCCCCGGCACGCTACGAATCATGTCGTGATCCAGGTTTGAGGGTTTGAGGAGCCGTCGTGCGCAAGGTGCTCATCGCCAACCGTGGCGAAATCGCTGTCCGTGTCGCCCGGGCGTGCCGGGATGCCGGTATCGGCAGCGTGGCCGTGTAT
>NZ_JBIBBY010000016.1:0-69110 GCF_042900905.1 Streptomyces sp. NPDC012827
CTCCCGCGCCAACGGCCCCACCGGCCGCACCACCTCCCCCGGCACCCCCAACGGCTCCCGACTCGTCGCCAGCACCCGCACCCCCGGACACCGGGCGAGCAGCTCCTCGGCCAGGCCGGCCGCCGGCCCCAGCAGGTGCTCGCAGTTGTCCAGCAGAAGCAGCATCCGGCGCCCGGCACAGTGCTCCACGAGCCGCGCGACGGGGTCGCCTCCGCCGCGCAGCTCCTCGGCCCCGGCTCCGCGCAGCACGGTCTCCCGCGCCCCGACGGCGGCGAGCACCGCCTCGGGGACGGCGTCCGGGTCCCGTACGGCGGCGAGTTCGGCCACCCACACCCCGTCGGGCCAGGCCCCGGCGACCCGCTCGGCCACCTCCTGCGACAGCCGGGTCTTCCCGGCCCCGCCGGTCCCGAGCAGCGTCACGAGCCGGGAGGAGCCGAGAGCCTCACTGATCGCGGCGATCTCTTCCTCCCGCCCGACGAAGCTGGTGAGCCGGGCCCGGAGATTGCCGGGCGGGGCGGCGGCCGTCCCGTGCTCCCCCGGAGGCGGGGGAGCGGATCCGGTCGCGGCGGCGGGTGCCGCCTGCGGACGCAGGAGTTCGGCGTGGAGGGCGAGGAGGGGCGGCGACGGGGTGGTGCCGAGGCGGGCGGCGAGGGCGCGGCGGAGGGTCTCGTAGGCGGCGAGCGCTTCCGCCGGGCGGCCCGTGGCGCGCAGGGCGCGGATGCGCAGGGCGTGGAGGGGTTCGTCCAGCGGGTGGGCCGTGCAGAGGGCGGTGAGGTCGGGGAGGGCACCGGCCGCGTCGCCGAGGGCCAGGGCGGCGCCGAGGCGGGCGCGGCGGGCGTCGAGGTGGCGCGCCTCCCAGCGGGCGGCCTCCGCCTCCCGGTCCGGCAGGTCGGCGAGGGGCGGCTCCCGCCACAGGCCGAGGGCCTCGTCGAGGAGGGCGGCGGCGCGGTCCGGGTCCCCGGCGTCGAGCGCGGCCGTGCCGTCGGCGGTGAGGCGTGCGAAGCGGTGGAGGTCCACGTCCGCCGGACCGGCGGCGAGGCGGTAGCCGCCCACGGCGGAGATCACGCGGTCCGGGCCGATCGCCCGGCGGAGCCGGCCGACGAGGGCCTGGAGCGCGGCGACGGCGTCGGCGGGCGGCTCCGTGCCGTGCCACACCTCGTCGACGAGGGCGCCGGCGGGCACGGTCCGGCCGGCCCGCAGGGCCAGGACCGTGAGGAGCGCCCGCAGCCGGGCGCCGCCGACCGCCACGCCGGTGCCGTCGGGGGCGTGGACGCGGGTCGGGCCGAGGACGGAGTAGCGCACGCCCCCATTCTCCGTGAACGCCGTCCCGCCCCGGACCGTCCCCGCCCCTCCCCGGCACCTGGGGGTGGAACTCCCGCGGCCCACCGGTACGTTTCCCGCAGACCGATGCTCCGCCCGCCCACTCCTCCGTCCCCTGGGAGCCCCCGATGACCACGGCCACCACCCGGCGCCACGAGCGGCGGGTCAGCCCCGTCTTCCTGGCGATCCTCGCCGTCATGGCCGTGACCGGCTGGGCGGTGTGGACGGACTTCGCCGCCTCCCTGGGCCTGGCCGTCTTCCTCTTCGTGGTCTCGGCGTGGGTGGTGTCGCTCTGTCTGCACGAGTACGCGCACGCCCGCACGGCCCTGCACGGCGGCGACATCACGGTGGGCGCCAAGGGCTATCTGACGCTGAACCCGCTGGCGTACACCCACGCCGTGCTGAGCGTCGTCCTGCCGCTGCTGTTCGTGATCATGGGCGGGATCGGTCTGCCGGGCGGTGCGGTCTTCATCGAGCAGGGGCGGATCAAGGGCCGCTGGAAGCACAGCCTCGTCTCGGCGGCGGGCCCGCTCGCCAACGTCCTCTTCGCCCTCGTCTGCACGGCGCCGTTCTGGCTGGGCGCGCTCGACGGCGTGCCGACCGCCTTCCGGTACGCCCTGGCCTTCCTGGCGTTCCTCCAGGTGACGGCGGCGCTCCTGAACCTGCTGCCGGTGCCGGGGCTCGACGGCTACGGGGTGCTGGAGCCCTGGCTGTCGTACAAGGTGCGGCGGCAGGTCGAGCCGTACGCGCCGTACGGCTTCTTCGTGGTGATCGCCCTGCTGTTCGTCCCGGCGGTCAACGCGGCCTTCTTCGACGCGATCGACGCGCTGATGCGGGGCCTCGGGGTGCCGGAGCTGACCCGGTACTGCGGCTCGCAGCTGTTCCGCTTCTGGACGGACGCGCCGGAGTTCTGCGAGGTCTGAGCCGCTACGCCCGGGCCTTCGCGCGGCGGATGTAGTACCAGGCCATGTTGGAGGAGAGGCCCGCGAGGAGCACCCACACGATGCCGAGGAAGCTGCCCTGGACGAAGGAGACGACGGCCGCGGCGACGGCCAGGGCGCAGACGACGAGGGCGTAGAGAGCGAGGCGGGGCATGGGGGTCGGCTCCTGTCGGGGTACCGGTGCGTACGGCTGGTGGTGCCCGTCCAGTGTCCCCCATGCCCCGAAGCGTCCGGACTCGGCCTCCGTCCGGGGGCGGTCCCGGCTCAGACGTCGGTGATCCGCAGGCCCGCGTGCGCCTTGTAGCGGCGGTTGACGGAGATCAGGTTGGCGACCAGGGACTCCACCTGGTGGGCGTTGCGCAGGCGGCCTGCGAAGAGGCCGCGCATGCCGGGAACGCGCCCGGCGAGGGCCTGGACGATCTCCACGTCGGCGCGCTCCTCGCCGAGGACCATCACGTCGGTGTCGATCTCCTCGACGGTGCTGTCCTGGAGGAGGACGGCGGAGAGGTGGTGGAAGGCCGCGGTCACCCGGGAGTCCGGGAGCAGGGCGGCGGCCTGTTCGGCGGCGGAGCCCTCCTCGGGCTTGAGGGCGTAGGCGCCCTTCTTGTCGAAGCCGAGCGGGTTGACGCAGTCGACGACGAGCTTGCCGGTGAGTTCTCCGCGGAGGGACTCCAGGGTCCTGGCGTGCCCGTCCCAGGGCACGGCGACGATGACGACGTCGCTGCGGCGGGCGCACTCGGCGTTGTCGGCTCCCTCGACGCCGAGGCCGATCCCGGCGGCCGCCTCCCGGGCGCGCTCCGCGGCGCGGGAGCCGAGGACGACCTTCTGGCCGGCCTTGGCGAACCGGTAGGCGAGGCCGCGGCCCTGTTCGCCGGTGCCGCCGAGGACGCCGACGACGAGGCCGGAGACGTCGGGGAGGTCCCAGGGGTCCTTGGGGGCCCTGCGGGGCTCGGTGGGTACCGGGGGCGCCACGGGTACGGCGGCCGTCGGGGCTGCCGGGGAGACCGAGGGGTCCAGGGGTTCCGTCGTGGAAGTCATGGCCCCGACATTACCGACCGGTCGGGCGGGGCGGGCCTTGCCCGTACGGGTGGATCCGCCGGCAACGGGCCATGTGCGGCTGCCGCCTGGGGCAGGATGCGGCCCCATGGATGCCGTTCGGGTCGCGTTGCTGCGGGAGGTGCTCGCCGGGACGGAGTGGCCGCGGGCCGCCCGCCGGTTCGCCGGTGCCCTCCGCGCCTCGGTCGTACCGCACCGGGGCGGGCTGCTGCTGGTGGGCACGGAGGAGTACGAGCCCTGGCACCTGGCCGCGCACCTGGTGGACGAGTCGGCCTGGTCCGGGCTGCCGGAGCTGTCCCCGACGCTGGTGCGGCACCGGGTGCGGCCGGGTGATCCGGCGCATCTGGCGGTCGGTCTCGGCCGGCTCGCGGCGGCCGGGCGGGGGTCGACGGTGCTCCTGGTGGCACCGGAGCGGCCGGACGGCGGGCTGCTCCAGCGCGTGCACGACGCCCGCCGGGCGGGGGCCACGGTGCTGGCCCTGGACGGCGGGGACGCGGAGGTGCGGGGGCTCGCGCACGAGGAGCTCACCGTCGCGGAGGGCGCGGAGGTGGACCTGGACACCGTGCAGCACCTGGTGAGCGCGGCGGCCGGGGAGAACAGCCTGCCCTCCCCGCGCGGCCGGCGCCGGTTCGCCGACCGGCTGGCCCGGCTCGCGGACCGGCTGACGGCCCCTCCCCCGCCCCGCTGGTGAGCCGGCCCCGGGGAGCGGGGTACCGGGTAATTCGGTTGCCGGGCGGCGCGGGGCCGACGGAGCATGTTCCCTCGTGTTCTCCAAGCTCTCCGCCGTGCTGCCCGACCTGGCGCCGTGGCGCGCCTCGCGCGACTTCCGGCTGCTGTGGGTCCAGGGGCTCGTCACCTACTTCAGCGGCGCCACGGCGATGATCGCGTTGCCGCTGCAGATCAAGGAGCTGACGGGCTCGCCGCTCGCGGTCGGCGCGATGGGCGCGGTCGAGCTGGTGCCGCTGGTGGTGTTCGGCCTGTACGGCGGGGCGCTCGCCGACGCGGTCGACCGGCGGAAGGTGATCCTCGGGACGGAGGCGGGGCTCGGTCTGCTGGCCCTGCTGCTGTTCCTGAACGCCCTCCTGCCGGAGCCGATGCTGTGGCCGCTGTACGTGGTGGCGGCCGGGGTCTCGGCGCTGGCCGGGCTCCAGCGGCCCGCCCTGGACTCGCTGCTCGCCCGGATCGTGCCGCACGAGCACCAGACGGCGGCGGCCGCGCTGAACTCTCTGCGGTGGCAGCTGGGCGCCGTCGCGGGGCCGGCGATCGCGGGTCTGGTGGTGGCGTACGCGGGTCACGCCCCCGCCTACGCGCTGACGGCGGCCGGCTTCGCGCTCTCGGTGCTGCTCTGCCGCCGGCTGTCGCCCGCGCCGCCCGCGCACGACGCCGACAAGCCCTCGCTGCGGGGCATCGCCGAGGGGGCCCGGTACGCCTGGTCGCGGCCGGTGCTGCTCGGGACGTACGCGGTGGACCTGGCCGCCATGTTCTTCGCCTTCCCGAACACGATCTTCCCGTTCCTCGCGGACGAGCTGGACGCGGACTGGGCGCTGGGCCTGATGTACGCGGCGGGCTCGGTCGGCTCGCTGATCCTGGGTCTGACCAGCGGCTGGACGGCGCGGGTACGGCGCCACGGCCTGCTGGTGGTCTTCGGCGCGGCGGGCTGGGGCGTGGCGATCGCGGCGGCCGGCTGGTTCGGGAACATCTGGCTGGTGCTGCTCTGCCTGGCGTGCGCGGGCGCCGGCGACATGCTGAGCGGTCTGGGCCGCTCGACCATCTGGAACCAGACCGTCCCGGAGGAGCTGCGCGGCCGGCTGGCGGGCATCGAGGTGCTCTCCTACAGCGTGGGCCCGCAGCTGGGCCAGGTCCGGGCGGGCGCGATGGCCGGCTGGACCGGCACCCGGCCGGCGGTCTGGTCGGGCGGCCTGGCCTGTGTCGCCTCCGTGGGCCTGCTCTGCCTGGCGCTGCCGAAGCTCCTCACGTACGACTCCGAGACGGACGAGGACTCGCTCGCCCGCAGGGCCGCCCAGCGGGAGACCGCCGCGGTGCCCCGGGGCCGGGACGCCACCGGGTCAGGGACCGACGCAGACGTCTGAGCCCTCGCGCCTTTCACCGGCGGGCCGGGACGCCAGGGCGCCGAGGACGTACGGCATGTCTTTCCGCCGGGTGACGCACCCGGCCGGACGGCGCGCGCCATGGCCGGGACCCGCAGAGCCCGGGGCCTCCTTCTTGCCGGCGCTCGGCCAGGAGGAGGCCCCGGGCGTCCTGAAGGCGGCCCCTAGTCCGGGTTCTCGTCCTTCGCGGCGGCGTCGTGCCAGCGGGGGTCCGTCTCCCACTCCAGGTTGCGCTCGCGGGCGGTATCCAGGGCGTGGGTGGCCTCCTCCCGGCTCGGGTACGGGCCGAAACGGTTCTTCGCCGGGCACTCGGGGCCTTCCTCGACCTTCTTGTGCTCCAGGCAGTAGAACCATTCGCCCGGCTTTCCGGCGGTGCGCTTCTTGAACAGGGCCATCGTCGGGGGCTCCTTCCTCCGAGACCATGCTGCCCCACCCGTGGTCGTTAGACTCGCTGGCATGTCTGGCCAGTCGCTTCTCGTACCGGGGGAGCTCTCCCCCCACCGCTCCGTCCCCGGCTCCATCCGCCGCCCCGAGTACGTGGGGAAGCCCGCCCCGGCCCCGTACACGGGGCCCGAGGTGCAGGATTCCGACACCATCGAGCGGATGCGGATCGCCGGCCGCATCGCCGCGCGGGCGATGGAGGAGGCCGCCAAGCACATCGCCCCGGGCGTCACCACCGACGAGCTCGACCGGGTCGCGCACGAGTTCATGTGCGACCACGGCGCCTACCCGTCGACGCTGGGCTACCGCGGCTTCCCGAAGTCGCTGTGCGCGTCGGTCAACGAGGTCATCTGCCACGGCATCCCGGACTCCACGGTGCTGCGGGACGGCGACATCGTGAACCTGGACGTCACCGCCTACATCCACGGCGTGCACGGCGACAACAACGCCACCTACCTCTGCGGCGACGTGGACGAGGAGTCGCGGCTGCTGGTGGAGCGGACCCGGGAGTCCCTGAACCGCGCCATCAAGGCCGTCAAGCCGGGCCGCCAGATCAACATCATCGGCCGGGTCATCGAGTCCTACGCCAAGCGCTTCGGCTACGGCGTCGTGCGGGACTTCACCGGGCACGGCATCAACTCGTCCTTCCACTCCGGCCTGATCGTGCCGCACTACGACTCCCCGCACCACACCACGGTCATCAAGCCGGGCATGACCTTCACGATCGAGCCGATGCTGACCCTCGGCACCCACGAGTACGACATGTGGGAGGACGGCTGGACCGTGGTGACCAAGGACCGGAAGCGGACGGCGCAGTTCGAGCACACCCTCGTGGTGACCGAGAACGGGGCCGAAATTCTCACGTTGCCCTGACCCCGCGAGCGGGTAGCGTCTTACCGACAGGACGTCGGGAACCGTTGACTTAGGTATGCCTAAGTAGGCAGGATCGTCATCGGTTCCCGTCCCATCGGTCCCGGAGGCCCGCCTTGGACACGCCTTTCTCCACGCTCATCCGCACCGCGTCGCACGAGCAGCACACGGAGGCGGAGACGTCGTCCTTCATGACCGACCTCCTGGGCGGGCGCCTGGGCGTGGACGCCTACGCGCGCTACACGGAGCAGCTCTGGTTCGTCTACCGGGCCCTGGAGGAGGGCGCGGAGGCGCTGCGCGAGGACCCGGTCGCCGGGCCGTTCGTGCGGCCGGAGCTGTTCCGTACGGCCGCCCTGGAGCGGGACCTGGTCCATCTGCGGGGCCCCGGCTGGCGTACCCGGGCCTCCGCGCTGCCGGCCACCGCCGCGTACGCCGAGCGGGTCGCCGCGTGCGCGCGTGACTGGCCGGGTGGTTATGTGGCCCACCACTACACGCGCTACCTGGGCGACCTGTCGGGCGGTCAGATCATCCGCGACAAGGCCGAGCGGACCTGGGGCTTCGCGCGCAAGGGCGACGGCGTGCGGTTCTACGTCTTCGAGGAGATCGGCAACCCGGCCGCGTTCAAGCGGGCCTACCGGGAGCTGCTCGACGGGGTGAACGCCGACGACCTGGAGAAGCAGCGGATCGTGGACGAGTGCCGGCGCGCCTTCGCCTTCAACACGGCCGTCTTCCGCGAGCTGGGGGCCGAGTTCCCGCTCAGCGCGTGAAGCTGCGGGGCCCGCGAGCCCCTCACCGGGTGCACCGGGCTCACCGGGTGAGCGTCGCCTCCAGAAGGACCCGGCCGCCGAGTTCCACGATGCCGCCGGGTCCGGGGGCGGTGAGGAGCTGCGAGCCGCGGCCCTGGGTGATGTTCAGGGCCCGGCCGAGTTCGGCCGAGAGCAGCAGGGCCGCCGCGCCGGTGGCCTCGTCCTCGTCGATGCCGTCGCCCCGCCCGGGGAAGGCGCGTGCCCGGATCCGGCCGGCGGCCTCCTCCTCCCACGCCCAGGCGTAGATCCACTCCCCGGGCTCGGGCACCTCCAGCGCCTCGACCTCGGCGGCGGAGCCGTACCGGCGCAGGGTGCGCGGCGGCGCCCACTCGGCCCGGGCCTCGATCCAGGTGAACTCGCCGTCCCCGCGCACCCACACCTCGCCCGCGGGCGGGCGTACGACCTCCAGGTCGAGCAGCCAGGCCGTCCCGACGAGCGGGTGCCCGGCGAAGGGCAGGCGCACGCCGGGGGTGTAGATGTCGACGATCCCGCGCTCGGGGTCGTCGACGAACACGGTCTCGCTGAAGCCGAGTTCCTTGGCGAGGGCCTGCCGGGCGGCCTCGTCGGGGTGCCCGCGCCCGTCCCGTACGACCCCGAGCCTGTTGCCGTGCCGGCCGTCGCCCGCGCAGAAGACCCGGAGGACGTCGATCTCGGTGGCGGAACTGCCGTACGCGGTCGTGTGCATGTCGGAATTGAACCATCCGGGGACCGGGCGGCAGGGGCGCACCAGGATTTCCGGTTCCGGCCCGGTCACGGTGCCCGGTCCCCGGATCGGCTGTGTCCCCGGCCCCGATAAGGTCGGGGGCGTCCGTGCCGGGTGGAGGAGCAGAAGGCGACCGATGAGAAGGCTGAGGCGACCGCTGGAGCAGTCCCGGTCGGAGTCGGAACCGCAGGCGCGCAGGCGGCTGCCGGCGCGCGGGGGCGCGAGCGGCGGACGGGTCGTCGTGGCGGCCGGCCGGGCGGCGCGGGGGCGCGCGGCGCGCGGGGTCGTGACGACCGCCGCGGCGCTCGCGCTCGCGTTGACGGCGAGCGGCTGCGTGACCGTGCACGGCGAGCTGGAGCTGCTGCCGCCGGCCTCCCGGGAGGAGGCCGCGCGGGCGCTGGCGGAGTTCACCGCCGCGTACAACCAGGCCGACAAGAAGCACGACCCGGCCCTCGCCTCGGGGCGGGTCACCGGGCCGTTCGGGGCGATCAACCAGGCGGGGCTGCGCGCGCGGGCGGTCACCGCCCCCGGCGGGAACCCGAACCACCTGCCGCTGGAGCTGACGGACGCGCGGTTCGCGCTGCCGCGCAAGGCGGGCTGGCCGCGCTGGTTCCTCGCGGACGCCGACTCGAACCGGGACGTCGACGAGGGCGCCGCCGACAACCGCTGGCTGCTGACCTTCGTACGGAACGGCCCCGACCAGCCGTGGGAGGTCGCCCACCTGGTGATCCTCGGTACGGCCACGGTGCCCGAGTTCGCCGAGGAGGAGGGGTACGCGGTCCCCGTCGGCGGGGGCGAGGGGGCGCTGGCGGTCGCGCCGAAGGACCTCGGCGCCCGGTACGTGGCGTTCCTGAAGGACGGCGAGCAGGGGCCGCTGGCGGCGGGCCCGCACACCACGCGCTGGCGCGCGGACCGGCTGAAGGCGGCCGAGCGGCCGGGGCTCGCCACCCAGTACCTCGACCAGGTCGCGGATCAGGGCGACTTCGCCCCGCTGGGGCTGCGGACCAAGGACGGCGGCGCGCTCGTCTTCTTCGCGACCCGGTACTTCGAGCGGCAGACGGCGGCGCAGGGCTACCGGCCGAAGGTGGCGCCGGAGGTGAAGGCGCTGATGACCGGCGAGGTCACGCGCACGGTCACCAAGGAGTGGGTGTCGGACCAGGCGGCGCTGGTGGAACCGGCGGGCACGGACCGCGACGGGGTCGTGGTCCTGGGCCGCCTCCAGGGCGTGGTGGCGGCCGAGGGCTCCTGAGCGGCGGGCGGGCCGACGGGTCCGGGGACCGGCGGCCCCGCGACGCGGCGCGGGCTCGGCGGGCCCGGCGCGGCCCCGGGTCAGCGGTGGGAGTGCGGGTCAGCGGGTCAGCGGCCAGGCGATCTCGTGGGCCGCGTGGTCCTCGCCGTCCTCCGACTCCCGCGCGGCGGCGTGCCGGGCGCAGGCGTCGGTGAGGGCCTCCAGGAGGTTCAGCGGGTCCGGCAGGGCGTGTTCGGGACCGCGGACCCAGGTGACGGCGGGATGGGCGTCCTCGTCACCGGGGAGCCGGGCGGGCGGGACGAGAACGTAGCTGCCCCGGCAGTGCCAGCGCAGGCCGGGGTGCTCGTCCATGGTCTCGGGATGGCAGTCGAGCTCGCACGGCCACCACTCGTCCTCGTCCTCGGGGGTGCCGCGGGTGGCGGTGAAGAAGAGCATCCGGCCGCCGTCGCCGACGCTGTCGGGGGACGCGGCCACCGGGCCGACGTCGACGCCCTCGGCGAGGAGGCGTTCCAGGGCGGCGCGGCCGGCGGACAGCGGCACGTCTAGGACGTCGTGGACCATGCCGGTGGCGGTGATGAAGTTCGCCTGGGGCTCGTTCCGCGCCCAGCGCTCGATCTGCGCCCGGTCGGTGGTGGACTGGGTCTGCCAGGCGAAGGAGACGGGGTGGCGGGCGGGGGTGGGACAGCCGATCCGCTCACAGGAACAGCTGTAGCCGACGGGGTACGCGGCGGGGGCGAGGGGCAGCCCGGCGGCGGCGACGGCCAGGAGCAGCTTCTCGCGGTCGTTCTGGTCCCCGGCCGCGTCGCGTTTGGGGCGCCTGCGCAGCCACTGTGCGAGTTTGCTCTCCGTGCCGCGGTAGCGGCCGATACCGTCGCCCATCTATCCCCTCACACCTCATGCTCGCCCGTTCGGCTCTGCCCATGGTCCCACCATCCTGCGCCCCAGGTGACCGGAGTGGGGAACCGGGGTGCGGAAGCGCGGGATCCGGGCGGCCCGGGGGAAGGGGCCCGCGGGCGCCGTCCGGAACGCTCAGGGGCGGGGCGCCAGGCCGCGCAGGACCTGGTCGACCAGGGCGTCGGCGTAGGCGTGGGTGAGCGGCAGGGTGCGGTGGATCCAGCGGTGGTGGAGGGGGCCGACGAGCAGCTCGACGGCGAGGCGCGGGTCGGTGTCCGGGGCGATGTCGCCCGCCCGCCGGGCGGCCTCGATGCGGCGCGTGTAGTACGCGAGCTGGGGTTCGAGCAGTGCCTCGGTGAAGCGGGCGCCGAGGTCGGGGTCGACGATCCCCTCGGCGGCCAGGGCCCGGGAGGGCACCTCGAAGGCGGGGTCGTTCATCTCGTCGACGGTGGCGCGCAGGACGTACTTCAGGTCGGCGGCGAGGTCGCCGGTGTCGGGGATCTCACTCTCGGCGGTGCCGCCGAGGGCCTCGTTGGCGCGGGCCGCGAGGTCGAGGAAGGCGTCGAGGAGGACGGCGGCCTTGGAGGGCCACCAGCGGTAGATGGTCTGCTTGCCGACACCGGCGCGGGCGGCGATGCCCTCGATGGTGGTCCTCGCGTAGCCGGTCTCGGAGACGAGGGCGAGGGCGGCGTCGAAGATGGCGCGGCGGGAGCGCTCGCTGCGGCGGGAGGCGTCGGGCGCCTTGGCCTTCCGGGGCGTCGCGGGCGCCCCGGGGGCCGTGGGGGCGGGGGGCGTCTCGGGGGTCTGGGACTCGGGGGACATGAACCTCAATCTAGCAGTCGGCGAGACGTCACGTCTCGCCTGAGGAGGGGCAGGCCGGCACCGGATCCGCGCGTCTCCCCCGCCCCACCGGTCCCCCCGCCCCCACCGGTCTCCCCGCGTCCCGCCGATGACCCGGCGGCGCCGCCCGAACCACCCGAACGGTCCACAGCGCGCGGGCCGCCGGGAGCGGACCATGGGGTCACCGATTCTCGGTTCTTCCGTCCGTCCGTTCGTGAGGAGCCCGCATTGCGCCCCACTCCGCGCACGCCCTCGCCCCGCCGTTACCTGATGTGCCCACCCACGCACTTCTCGGTGACGTACTCCATCAACCCGTGGATGGACCCCACGAAACCGGTCGACCTGCCGCTGGCCCTCGCCCAGTGGGAGGACCTGCGCGACCGCTACCGCTCGCTCGGCCACACCGTGGAGCTGCTCGACCCGCACCCCGCCCTGCCCGACATGGTGTTCGCCGCCAACGGCGCCACCGTCGTCGACGGCCGGGTGCTCGGCGCGAAGTTCGCGTACCCCGAGCGCGCCGACGAGGCGGCCGTCCACCTGGCCTGGTTCCGCAGGAACGGCTGGGCGGAGGAGGACCTGCGGGAGCCGGACCACGTGAACGAGGGCGAGGGCGACTTCGCCGTCACCTCCTCCTGGATCCTCGCCGGGCGCGGCTTCCGCTCCAGCCCGCTCTCGCACGACGAGGCCCAGGAGTTCTTCGGCCGCCCGGTGATCGGCCTGGAGCTGGTGGACCCGCGCTACTACCACCTGGACACCGCCCTGTGCGTCCTGGACGACGCCCGCGACGAGGTCATGTACTACCCCGCCGCCTTCTCCCCCGGCAGCCGCGCGGTCCTCGCCCGCCTCTTCCCCGACGCCCTGCTCGCCACCGAGGAGGACGCGGCGGCGCTCGGCCTGAACGCGGTCAGCGACGGCCGCCACGTGCTGTTCCCGCAGACGGCGGCGGGCCTCTTCGAACCGCTGCGGCGCCGCGGCTTCGAGCCGATCGGCATGGACCTGAGCGAGCTGCTCAAGGGCGGCGGCAGCGTGAAGTGCTGCACGCAGGAGCTGCGGCCCTAGGCCGGGTCAGGCCGGTTCCCCGGGAGGCCAGGGGTCGCCCCAGTCGGCGTCCCTGGCCTCCTTGTAGAGCGCGCCGTGCCGCTTGGTGACGGTCTCGCGCCCGAGACCGTCCGGGCCGCAGAGCTCCAGGAGCACCTGACCCTTGCGGATCTGCGGCCTGCGGGTGACGCGGGCGGACGCCGGGGCCACCGGGAACCGGACGGCCGCCACGTACGCGTACTTCTCGTCCTCGTACGGCAGGGAACCGCCCTTCACCCGGCGGTGCAGCGAGGACCGGGTGACCCGGGCGGAGAAGTGGCACCAGTCGGTGCCGGGCACGATCGGGCAGGCCCCGCTGTGGGGGCAGGGCGCGGCGACCGCGAAGCCGGCGCCGACGAGCAGGTCACGGGCGGCGATGATCCGTTCGTAGCCGTCCGGGGTGCCGGGCTCGACGATGACGACCGCGCCCCGAGCGGCGCGGGCCGCCTCGGTCACCAGGGCGGTCCGGTCGGCTTCGGTCAGCTCCTTGAGCACGTACGAGACGGTGACGAGGTCCGTGTCGGTGAGGCGCAGCGCCGAGCCGATCCGTTCGCGCCGCCACTCGGCGTCGAGGACGCCCCCGGCGAGTTCGCGGCCGAGCGCGAGGGCCGGCTCGGCCCAGTCCAGGACGGTGGTCCGGGGCGGGTTCTCCTCCCAGGCCCCGGCGACGGCCCAGCTCGCCGCGCCGGTGCCGCCGCCGACGTCCGTGTGCGTGCCGGGCGCCCAGTCGGGCGCCGCGTCGCGCAGCGCGGCGAGGGCGCCCCGTACCGCCTCGAAGGTGGCGGGCATCCGGTACGCGGCGTAGGCGGCGACGTCGGAGCGGTCGCGCAGCACGGGGGCGTCCGTCGGGGTGGTCCCCCGGTAGTTGGTGATGAGCCGCTCGACGGCCTTCGCGGCCTGGGAGGGCGGCAACCCGTCGAGGAGCCCGGCGAGGGCGGCGCGCAGGGACTCGGCGGAGGAAGGAGAGGCGTTCACCGAGACAGTCTAGGCGCCCCCGCGCGTCCGGAACCGGCCCCCCGGACCGCACTCACCGAGGGCTCGGGGGCAGGCACCCTGGGGCCCGGGGGCCGGTCTCCTCGGGCCCGGGGGCCGGTCTCCTCGGGCCCGGGGGCCGGTCTCCTCGGCTCCGGGGCCTCAGCCGCCGGTGGCCGCCGGGCGCCGCCAGGGGCGGCAGAGGCCGAGGAAGCAGCCGAGGGCGAGGACGGCGCAGGCGAGCTGCACGGCGGCCATCGGCACCGCCGTCCGTTCACCGGCGATGCCGACGAGCGGGGAGGCGACCGCGCCGATGAGGAAGGAGGAGGTGCCGAGGAGCGCGGAGGCGGAGCCGGCGGCGTGCGGGGTGCGCATGAGCGCCTGCGCGTTGGTGTTGGGCATGGCGAGGCCCATCGCCGACATCAGGACGAAGAGTCCGGCCGCGATCGGCACCAGTCCGGGCTCGCCGAAGACCCCGGTCGTCATGAGCAGCAGCGCCACGGCGGCGAGCAGGATGACCGCGAGCCCCCAGCCGAGCACCTTGTCCAGGCTGACGCGGCCGACGAGCAGCTTGCCGTTGATCTGGCCGACGGCGACGAGGCCGACCGAGTTGAGGCCGAAGAGGAGGCTGAAGGTCTGCGGCGAGGCGCCGTAGATCTCCTGGACGACGTAGGGCGAGGCGGTGATGTAGGCGAAGAGCGCGGCGAAGGCGAGGCCGCCGGCCAGCATGTAGCCGGTGAAGACCCGGTCGGCGAGCAGGCCGCGCATCGTCCGCAGGGCGTCGGCCACGCCGCCCTGGTGGCGGCGTTCGGCGGGCAGCGTCTCACCGAGGAAGCGCCAGACGACGACCGTGAGCAGGAGACCGATCACGGCGAGGACGTGGAAGACGCCCCGCCAGTCGGTGATCCGCAGGATCTGGCCGCCGATGAGCGGGGCGACGATGGGCGCGGCCCCGGAGATCAGCATGAGGGTGGAGAAGAAGCGGGCCATCTCGACGCCGTCGTACAGGTCGCGGACGACGGCGCGGGCGATGACGATGGCGGCGGCGCCCGCGAGTCCCTGGAGCAGCCGGAAGGCGATGAGCAGTTCGGCGGTCGGGGCGAGGGCGCAGACGGCGGTGGCGAGGACGTAGACGACCATGCCGGCGAGGAGCGGCCGGCGGCGCCCCCACTTGTCGCTCATCGGCCCGACGACGAGCTGGCCGACGGCCATGCCCGCGAGGCAGGCGGTGAGGGTGAGCTGGATGGTGGCGGCGGGGGCGTGGAGGGCGCGGGTGACCTCCGGCAGGGCCGGGAGGTACATGTCCATGGAGAGCGGCGGGAGGGCCGTGAGGCCGCCGAGGACGAGGGTGACGAGCAGACCGGCCCGCCGGAGCGCGGCGGCGGGGGCCGGGGTGGCGGCGGCCGTGCCGGGGTCCGCGGCGGAGGCGGCGGCGGGGTCGGGGGTCGGGGATATGGGTCCGTGCGTCGTGGTCTTGCCGCTCTCCGGCATCGACAGCTCCATTTCGTTGAATCCTTGCCTATGCTCTCAGCTCGATCGGCATGGTCGAGACCTGTGGGGTGGGGATGGACGGGAACAAGGTCGGGAACCGGACAGTGCGCTGGGGCGTGCTCGCGACCGGTGGGATAGCGGAGCGGTTCACCTCGGATCTGCGGGGCCTGGAGGGCGCGGAGGTCGTGGCGGTGGCGTCCCGTACGGAGGCGTCGGCGCGGGCCTTCGCGGACCGGTTCGGGATTCCCCGGGCGTACGGGGACTGGGCGGGCCTCTTCACCGACGCGGAGGTGGACGTCGTGTACGTCGCGACGCCGCACCACGCGCACCGGGAGGCGGCCGGACGCGCACTGGAGGCGGGAAAGGCGGTCCTCTGCGAGAAGGCCTTCACACTCAACTCCGCCGAGGCGGAGGAGCTGGTGGGAATCGCCCGGGACCGGGACCTCTTCCTGATGGAGGCCATGTGGATGTACTGCAATCCGCTGATCCGGCGGCTGGCCGAGCTGGTACGGGACGGGGCGATCGGCGAAGTCCGCACCGTCCAGGCGGACTTCGGGCTCGCGGGGCCGTTCGGTCCGGACCACCGGCTGCGTGACCCGGCCGTCGGCGGCGGGGCGCTGCTCGATCTCGGGGTGTACCCGGTGTCGTTCGCGCAGTTGCTGCTCGGCGAGCCGTCCGCCGTCCAGGCGCACGCGCTGCTCTCCCCCGAGGGGGTGGACCTCAACACCGGCATGCTGCTGGGCTGGGAGTCGGGCGCGTCGGCGCTGCTGTCCTGCTCGCTCGTCGCGGACACTCCGCTGACGGCCTCGGTGACGGGGACGGAGGGCCGGATCGACGTCCCGCGCGGCTTCTTCTTCCCCGAGCGGTTCACGCTGGTGCGGAACGGGGGCGCGGAGCCGGAGGAGTTCGTGAACGCGGACGATCCGCATTCGCTGCGGCACGAGGCGGCCGAGGTGATGCGGTGCCTGCGCGCGGGCGAGAAGGAGTCGCCGCTGGTGCCGCTGGAGGGCACGCTCGCGGTGATGCGGACGCTCGACGCGGTGCGCGAGCGCGTCGGCGTCCGCTATCCCCGGGAGACCGGGACCATCCCGCCGCCGGCCGTGGCGGGCCGCGCCGAGCCGGCCGTCACACCGGCCTGAGACCGGCCGGCCCGGGCCCCCGGTCGTCGCACCGGCCTGAGGCCCGGGCCGCCGCACCGCCGGGGCCCCGGGCCGTCACACCGGCCTGAGGCCCTGGTTCCCCGCCTCCGTGACGAAGGAGGCGGCGGTCGTGACGGGGGCGCCCGGGGTCGTCACGTACGGGACCGTACGGAAGTCGGCGCGGGCGCTGTCCTCGGTGAGGGCCACCGTGACGTACCCCCGCCGCCCGTTGAAGAACTTCAGGTGCGCATTGGCCTGCATCAGCCGGTCGTAGTTCGCGGGACGGTCGGCGCCGTCCTTGCCGCTGGCGACGGAGGTGGCGACGATCTCGGTGCCGAGGGTCCGGGAGGACGGATCGCGGAAGTCGGCCTTGATGTCGAAGCCGTAACCGACGTGGACGTCTCCGGTGAGCACCATCAGGTTCTCCACCCCGGCCGCCGCCGCGCCCGCGAGGATCCGCTGCCGGGAGGCCGGGTAGCCGTCCCAGGAGTCCATGGACACCTTGAAGTCGGCGGTGGGCCGGTCGCGGCGCTCGGAGAACACGACCTGCTGCGGCAGGAGGTTCCAGCGGGCGCCGGAGGCGCGCCAGCCGTCGAGCAGCCAGCGTTCCTGCGCGGCGCCGGTCATGGTGCGCGCCGGGTCCTCGGAGGCGGGGCCGGGGACCTGCCAGCCGTCCCCGTACGCCTGGTCGGAGCGGTACTGGCGGGTGTCGAGGATGTCGAACTGGGCGAGGCGGCCGAAGCGCAGCCGCCGGTACAGCCGCATGTCCGGGCCCTCGGGCAGCTGGGGGCGGCGCAGCGGCTGGTGCTCCCAGTAGGCGCGGTAGGCGGCGGCGCGGCGGAGCAGGAACTCCTCGGGCGGGACGCCGTTCTCGGGCGTGCCGCCGGCGTAGTTGTTCTCGGTCTCGTGGTCGTCCCAGGTGACGACGAAGGGGTGGGCGGCGTGGGCGGCCCGCAGGTCGGGGTCGGTCTTGTAGAGGCCGTAGCGGAGCCGGTAGTCCTCCAGGGTGATCGTCTCGCGGTTGAAGACGGCCGGGAGGGTGCGGTCGGTGTAGGCACGGGCGCCGCCGGTGGCGTTCACGGCGTACTCGTACAGGTAGTCGCCGAGGTGGAGGACGACGTCGAGGTCCTCGTCGGCCAGGTGACGGTAGGCGGTGAAGTAGCCGTCGTGGTAGGCCTGGCAGGAGACGGCGGCCAGGGTGAGCCCGGCGGGCCGGTCCCCGGGGGCGGGGGCGGTACGGGTGCGGCCGACCGGGCTGGTCCAGTCGCCGGCCCGGAAGCGGTAGAAGAACTCGCGGCCCGGCTCCAGGTGCTCGACCTCGGCGTGGACGGTGTGGCTGAACTCGGGGTGCGCGGTGGCCGCTCCGCGCCGGACCGTACGGCTGAAGCGTTCGTCGCGGGCGAGTTCCCAGTGGACGGTGACCCGGCGGGCGGGCAGTCCGCCGCCCGGCTCGAAGGGGCGCGGCGCGAGCCGGGTCCAGAGGAGGACGGAGCCGGGCAGCGGGTCTCCGGAGGCGACCCCGAGGGTGAACGGGTCCTCGGTGAGGCGGCGGGCGTCGAGTTCGGCGGCGGCCGCGGCACCGGCCGCGGGCAGCTGGGTGGCGAAGGCGAGCGCGGCGGCGGCGCCGGTGACGGTGAGGAACCGGCGACGGCCGAAGTGACGTGCGGCGTCGCGGAGTTCCCTGTCGTGCTGCTGTCCCTGGGTCATGTGCCCCTCCCCTGACGGATGATGTCCGTCCGGTATTCGAGGCGCGCGGGACGTCATCCTGTTGTCGGGGACAGGACATCCACGTGTCGGACGGATGAGTTCATGGGGCACGCGCCTGGCGTACGCTGCGCGGCCATGAGCATCGCAGTGGTGACGGGAGCGGGTTCGGGCATCGGCCGGAGCGTGGCGCTGGCGCTCGCGGAGGCGGGCTGGTCGGTGGCCCTGGCGGGCCGCCGGGAGGAGGCCCTGCGGGAGACGGCGGCGGCCCTCCCCTCCGGTGACTTCCTGTGCGTGCCGACGGACGTCACGTCCGCCGCGCGGGTGGCCGCCCTCTTCTCTGCGGTACGGGACCGGTACGGGCGCGTCGACCTGCTGTTCAACAACGCCGGCACGTTCGCGGGCGGCGGCGTCCCGGTGGAGGACCTGGACCCGGAGACCTGGCGCGCGGTGGTCGACGTCAACCTCACGGGCGCGTTCCTGTGCGCCCAGGCGGCCTTCCGGGCGATGAAGGAGCAGGACCCGCAGGGTGGCCGGATCATCAACAACGGCTCGATCTCCGCGCACGTACCGCGCCCGCACTCGATCGCGTACACGGCGACGAAGCACGCGATGACGGGCCTGACGAAGTCCCTGTCGCTGGACGGCCGCCCGCACCGGATCGCCTGCGGCCAGATCGACATCGGGAACGCGGCGACGGAGATGACGGCCCGCATGCAGGCCGGCATCCTCCAGGCGGACGGCCGGCTGGCGCCGGAGCCGGTGATGGACGCGGCGGACGTGGCGGCGACGGTGGTGCACATGGCGGGTCTGCCGCTGGAGGCGAACGTCCAGTTCGCGACGGTGATGGCGACGGCGATGCCGTACATCGGCCGGGGCTGAGAGGGCGCCTCGGGCCGGCGGCCCGGGGCGGCCGCCTCAGGCCCTGCGGGCGGAAGGCCGTCCGGTGGCCCGGCCCCCTCGAGCCCTGCGGGCGGAAAGCGCTCGCGGCCCGCCGCACAGGCCCCGCGGCCGGGAGGCGCCCCGTGGCCCGCCGCCTCAGGCCTGGCCGGCCTCGAAGCGTGACACCCTGCCGTCCTCGACGGTGAAGCGCCAGGCGGTCCGCATCTCGCCCGAGGTGTCGTTGCGGTAGCGGGCGACGAGCGCGCGCCCGCCGTCGGTCTCCTTCTCGACGTCCATGTGACCCCGCGAGGCGAACACCTCGTTGTCGAGCCACTTCCGCAGATCGCGGTCGGAACCGTCGTCGGACATGGTGGCGTCGGGGGTGAGGGTGTGGAGGAGCGCCTCCTCGTCGTGGGCGTTGAGGGCGGTGACGAAGGCGCGGACGGCCGGGTCGCTGAGCTGGTGCACGGGGATGGTCATGCCCCACCCGTACACCGGGGGACCTCCCGGGGGCGCGGTGCGCGCCGAACGGCCCCCGCGGGCTGCCCCGGATGACCGACACGGGCGACCGCCGCGCGTGTTCTCCTGCCCGGAGCCGGGCGTTCCGGGCAGGATCGGGGCATATGCCGCAGCCGGAGCCAGCTCAGGAGGAGCGATGTCGGACGCCGCGAAGGTCGTCAAGCTGTACGCCAAGGGGGCCCCGGTGGGTGTCCTGGACGGAGGACTCGTCGCCCTCCCGGCGCCGGGGGAACGCGCCGCCGAATGGTCCGTGAGCCTGACGGACGGCGGCTTCCGCTTCGCCCTGAAGGGGACGGACGAGGTGGTCACCGCCGCCGGCACGGACCGCGCGCCCGCCACCGTCCGCCCGGACACCACGGAGGCCTCCGTGTGGCGCCTCCAGTACGTGGACGCCGAGGGCACCACCACGCTCACCTCGCTCGCGGACCTGCGCGACGGCACGTACGTGATCGACCGGCGCGGCCTGGCCCTCGGCCGGGACCTCTTCGAGCCCCGCACGCCCGGCCCGAAGCCGGTCGTGGTCCGCACGGACGACCGGACCCCGTTCTGGAGGGTGGAGATCCTGGACTGACCGGCGGCCCCGGGCGATCAGACGGAGGCGGGCGGGCGCCGGTGCGGCATGGCCCATCCCCCGGCGAGCCGCGAGGGGCGCAGCTGCTCCCCGCCTCCGAAGAACTCGCAGAACTTCATGAACAACGGGTCCCAGCCGACCGGGTCCACGTACCGCGTCCCCGGGATGACCAGCTCCTCCTCCACGTGCGTCCGGAGCACCCGGACCTCGAAGGCGGTGGCCCGCGTGTCCGTCCCCCCGAACGGATGGGCCGCGACGACCCGGCACTCCAGCTGCACGGGACACTCAGCCACCCGGGGCGCCCCCACCACCTCCGACGCCTGCTCGGTCAGGCCCGCCACCCCGAACTTGTCGGGCTCGTACCGGTAGCCCTGCCCGGCCTTGCGCTCCGGCACGTCCGGCCGCCCCGTGGTGAGCGCGAGCCGGTCGACGGCCCCGGCCATCGCCGCCGACGGCAGATTGAGCACGCACTCCCCGTCCCGCAGCAGGTTCTCCGTGGTCCGGGCGCTGTTCCCGAGCCCGAGCATGCAGGACTGCCCGAGCCACCAGGCGGACGACATGGGCGCGAGGTTCGCCGTGCCGTCCTCGTTGAGCGAACTGATGAGCACCACGGGAGTCCCGAAGTACAGAACCTTGATCCCGGGAACGACGTGCATGTGCCGCACCTTCCACAGAGCGCCGAGTCGACCGGACCCGCGACGGTCCACGGGCCGGTTCCCGACTCTGCGCCGGGGGTGCGGCCCGCGCTGGCGGAATCACGGCATGGCGTTGCGGGGCCGGCCTTGCCCGTGGCCCCCTCCGGTCAGTGTCGGTCCACCGCTCGTACCGAGTGGCTGAAGATCCACGCATCCCCCGGGGACGGCCGTCCCAGGTCGCTAGTGTGTGGGCCCGTACACGAGGTGAGGGGGAGCCCATGCGGGCGGATACGGTCGACCTGCGGCGGATTTTCGGCAAGGACGTCCGCTACACCGTGCCACTGTTCCAGCGGCCCTACGTCTGGAACCGCGACGACAACTGGTCGGCTCTCTGGGAGGACATCCGTCGTGCGGTCGAACGGGCCGAGCGCGCGGCACGCACCGGGGACACGGTGGCGCCTCACTTCCTCGGTGCCGTGGTCTTCGACCAGACGCCCTACCCGTCGTCGAACCTGGAGACCCGCCAGGTCATCGACGGCCAGCAGCGTCTGACGACGCTCCAGCTGTTCCTGTTCGCGGCCCGGCTCTCCGCCACCTCGCTCGAACACGAGCGCTCGGTCCGGTTGTTGCGGAAGTTCCTGGAGAACGACCAGGACCTGTTCGACCGGGACAAGAACCCCGATCACCTCTACAAGGTCTGGCCGACCAACGCCGACCGCGACGAGTTCAGGGCCGTGATGGCAGGACAGCCCGGACACGGGCGGCTCGCCGAAGCCGTCGCCTACTTCCGGCAGGAGATCGACACCTGGGTGGCCGAAGCTCCCCTGCCCGGTGAACGGCTCGACGCGCTGGTGCAGACGATGCGGGAACACCTGCGCCTCGTCGTCATCGACCTGGAGAAGCACGACGACGCCCAGGTCGTCTTCGAGACGCTCAACAGCCGCGGGACCCCGCTGGAGCACGCGGACCTCATCAAGAACCTCCTGTTCCGCAACGCCGAACACGCCGGCGCGGATGTGGATCGGCTCTACGCCACGTACTGGGCCCCGTTCGACCAGGACGAATGGCGCTCCGAGCAGACCACCGGCCGTATCACCCGCAGCCGTCTCGACGTGTTCCTGACGTACTGGCTCACGATGCGCAGCCGGCGCGAGTTCACCACGTCCGCCCTGTTCAAGGAGTTCGAGCGCTGGCTGCTCGAATCCTCCGCGCCCACCGAGGAGGTGTTCGGGGAGCTCGCCCGGTACGCGGAGCTCTACGACGGCATCGACCAGCATCCCCTGGACGGGGTGGAGGGCCGGTTCCTGTACCGGATGAAGGTCATGCAGACGTCGACACCGATGCCGCTGCTGCTCTTTCTCTACGGGTTGAACGAGGACGTGCTGCCGCTGGACCGGCGGCTGCGGGTGATTCGCGCCCTCGACAGCTACCTGATGCGGCGGGCGATCCTCAACCTCAGCAACCGGGACTACAACCACGTCTTCCGCGAGCTGGTCGGCGTGGCGGCGCAGCAGCCCGAATGCGCGGACGAAGCCGTCATCAAGGCACTGTCCGCCCTGCAGGGACATCACCGGCAGTGGCCCACGGACGCGGAGTTCCGTGCCGCCCTGGAGCAGGACCCGCTCTACTCCCGGCTGTACCGCCACCGGGTCCGCATCCTCCTGGAGGGCCTGGAGGACGAGTTGCGCACCGACCACACCGAGCAGCTCACCGCCCCGGTCGGGGAGCACGCCGGCGCGAAGCTCACGATCGAGCACGTCATGCCCCAGAGCTGGCGCGACCACTGGCCCGCTCGGGAGGACGACCCTCTGGAAGGCGCCGACCGGGACGAGCTGGTGCACACGCTGGGGAATCTGACACTGGTCACGGCTCGGCTCAACCCGGCCCTGGGCAACATGGCCTGGCGGGACAAGCGGCAGTGGCTCGGCGAGCACAGCCTCCTCCGGCTCACCCACGGAACCCTTCTCAATCCGCCGCCCGCCGTTGCCGTCGACGACTGGGGCGGCGGCTGGGACGAGGACCGCATCCGTGCGCGCGGAACGTACCTGGCGTCGCTGGCCCTGCGCATCTGGCCGTCGGGGGACGACCTGCTCGGCATGCCGGTCGGCTCGGCGTCGGACGGGGAGCGGGCGGAGATCCGCTGACCGGGCGCCGCGGGCGTTCACGGCGGTGACGGGACCGCCGAGGGCGCGATCGTGGGGCGTTCCTCCTTCATGCGGGCACGGGCACAGGCCGTTGCCACCGTGGCGGGTGATCTCTCCGCCCGGACCGCGTACGCGGACAGCGAGCGACACGTTCTGGTGGCGCCTCTCGTCCTGGAGGAGTGGATGCCCGCATTCCTCGCGCAGTTGGCCGCGCCCGGGGCTCAGCTCGTCCGCGCGACGGGCGGTGACGGTCCGCCCTTTACGGGTGCGCGTGACGCCCGCGTCCCACCGGTACGGGATCGACCGGGCCCCTTCCCTGCTGGTGGGAGCACCGGATCGCCTGACCCACTACGCTCCGGACATGGACGACGAGCCGCTCGCCGAGTGGGCCGAGCGCCGGGATGCGAGGATCGGGCAGCTTCGCGCCGTACCCCTTGTGACCGGCGACGGCCCGCGGGGCATCGCATCTGAACCCCGAGGCGCCCCGCGCGATCCAGCGGTGGAACGGCCATACGTGGGAGCCGCACGGCTTCGCGGTGAACCTGGCGGAAGCGAGACGCGTGCTGTTTCCCCGCTCCGAGGTCGCCCCCGCCCCTGGGGCAGCACCGAAGCTCGGCCCGGGGACCGGCAGACACCGGAAGCCGCCGTCCTGACACCTCCGCCCGTGATTCCACGAGAAAAGGCCCCTGACCTGCGGTATCGCAGGGCAGAAGCCTGGGGGCAGACGAGTCGGGCTGTACGCCGGGTTCTGTGCCCCGGGACCTCGCGGTCGTCGGGGTGACGGCCATCCATCTAGGACCGGCGTTGCCGCCGGTCTCGTGCGGTCTACCCGCGAACTCGGGCGAGCAGCCCTCGAACATTCGCGCAGGGACGCCGGGGCGTCCCCTCTTGACCTTGCTCCGGGTGGGGTTTACCTAGCCGCCTGAGTCACCTCAGGCGCTGGTGGTCTCTTACACCACCGTTTCACCCTTACCGAGGGCCGAGGCCCCCGGCGGTCTGTTTTCTGTGGCACTGTCCCGCGGGTCACCCCGGGTGGCCGTTAGCCACCACCCTGCTCTGTGGAGCCCGGACGTTCCTCGGGGGGATCCGGGGATCCCCACGCGGCCGCCCGCCCGGCTCGTCT
Organism: Streptomyces sp. NPDC012827; assembly: GCF_042900905.1. NCBI lineage: Bacteria > Bacillati > Actinomycetota > Actinomycetes > Kitasatosporales > Streptomycetaceae > Streptomyces > Streptomyces sp. NPDC012827. The sequence continues at coordinate 23,486 of NZ_JBIBBY010000016.1, forward strand.
GCCGTGCCGACCATGCTACCCGCCGTTTCGGGGCGGCCGGGCCGGGGAGCGGTGCTTGACCTTGTCGCGACGGCAGGGTTTCTACTGGGGCCATGCGGATCGGCGAGATCGCCGCGCTCGTCGGGGTGACCCCTCGGGCCGTGCGGCACTACCACCATCTCGGGCTGCTGCCCGAGCCCGAGCGGCGGGCGAACGGATACCGGGAGTACGGCGTACGGGACGCGGTGCTGCTCGCGCGGGTGCGGCGGCTGGCGGAGCTGGGGCTGGGGCTCGACGAGGTGCGGGACGTGCTCGCGGACGACGAGGGGCGGGAGCTGGTGGAGGTGCTGGAGGAGCTGGACGAGGACCTGGCGCGTCAGGAGGCCGTCGTCCGGGCCCGGCGGGCGCGGCTCGCGGAGCTGCTGGCCGAGGCGCGGGCGGGGCGGCTGACCGTTGAGGGACCGGTGTCGCCGGAGCTGACGGCGCTCCTCGCGGGGCTGGGCGAGCTGCCGGACTCCCCGATGGCCGCGAAGGACCGGGAGATCCTGGCCCTTCTCGACACGGTCCTGCCGGAGGAGGAGCGGGGCCGGCTGATGGAGCTGATGCGGCGTGCGGCCGCCGGAGCACGGGAGGTGTACGGGCTGCTCGACGCGCTGGCCGGTGCGGAGGCGGACGATCCGCGGGTCGCGGAGGCGGCCCGGGCGCTCGCGGACTGTCTGCCGGACGAGGCCGCCGGGACCGAGCTGCCGGAGGAGGGGGCGGGGGGTCTCGCGGACGCGTTCTTCGCCGACCTCTCCCCCGGGCAGGAGGCGGCGGTCCGGCTCGCGATGCGGTGGGTGCGGGAGCGGAAGGAGGGGCTGCGGTGACGGTCGGCGAAGGGCAGCGGGGGGCGGCTCCCGCTGGGCTCGGGCCCGGCACCCCGGGGCCGGAGGGTGACCCGACCGGAAGGCCCGGTCCCCGCACCCCGCCACCGGAGGGTGCCCGGCCCGGACAGCGCGGGGCCGGGGCTCCGGGGCCGGGTCCGCGTGGGCCCCTGCTGCGGGGGCTGCGGTGGGTGGCGTACGGCGTCCTGCCGGTCGAGCTCGTGCTGGCCGGCTGTCTGGTGGGCGGGGTACGGATACCGGCGGCCGTCCTCGCCGTCGCCGAGGCCCTCGTCGTGGCGCTCCTCCTGGCCGAGGTGACCGTGTGGACGCGGCTGCGGCGGCGGGGCCTCTCGCGGCGGGAGGCGGTGGGCGAGCTGGTGCCGGAGAGCGTGCTGCGGCTGATCGGGCACGAGCTGCGGCTGATGGCGAGCCTCGGCCGCTGGGTGGCGCGCCGCCCGCACGGGGTGGCGGGCGCGCGGGCGGTGTTCCCGCACGCCCGGGACCAGGCCGCGATGATGTACGGCTTCGCGTTCGTGTGCGTGGTGGAGACGGTCGGCATGTCGTACCTGCTGGCCGATCTGCCCGTGGCCCACGCCGTGGTCCTCGTCCTGGACGTGTACACGGTCCTGTTCGTCCTCGGGCTGCACGCGGCCTCGGCCACGCGCCCGCACCTGCTGCTCGGGGACGCCCTGCGGCTGCGGCAGGCGGCCCACGTGGACGTGCGCGTGCCGTGGGAGCGGATCGCCGCCGTACGCCGGGAGACGCTGTTCACGCACGAGAGGGCGGAGGGGGAGCTGAACCTGGCGGTGGGCTCGCAGACCTCCGTCACCATCGAGCTGAACGCGCCGGTGGACGCGCCCGGGCTGCTTGGCGCGCCCCGGCCCGTACGGCTGATCCGCTGTCACGCGGACGACCCCACCGCGCTCGTACGCGCCGTGGAGGAGGCGCTCACGCGGGCGCGAACAGAACCTTCGCCCGTCCAGGATCCGCCTCGGCCAGCCTGACCCGCAGCCACTCCCCGAGCGGCAGCGGGGCCGTGCCGCCCGCGACGCGGGCGACGACGGCCGGGTTCTCCAGGTGGACGGTGCCGACGGACGGCTCGCGCTCCTTCACGTCGATGACGTAGGCATCGAAGAGTTCGCCGATCCGCCCGCCGAGGAGTGCCGCCTCGACCACGTCGACGCTCTCGCGTTCGACGGCGCTCGCGCGGCGCGTGCCCATGGCCATGGTGTCGGGCAGGGCGGGCAGCGCGGACCGGACCCACTCGGGCGGTTCGTTGCCGGCGACGGCGGCCACGCACAGTTCGCCCGCGTAACGGTCGACGAGGCGGCGCAGGGGCGCGGTGCAGTGGGTGTACTCGTCGGCGACGGCGGCGTGCACGGCCGGGGTGGGGACGTGGCCGTCGGTGAAGACGGTGTAGCCGGCGCCGCGCAGCAGGGTCGTGCACTCCTGGAGGAAGGCGGCGTGGCGCGGGTCGGTGGGGTCGGCGGAGCGGACGACCTCCGCGTACGGGACGTGGTGCGGCCAGTCGACGCCGAGGGCGTGCGCGGAGCGGCGCAGCCGGGCGACGGCTCCGTCGGGGGCAGTGGGCAGGGTGCGGAGGATGCCGGTGCCGGCGGCGGTCATGAGGTCGGCGGCGGCCATGCCGGTGAGCAGGGAGATCTGCGCGTTCCAGCCGTCGGCGGGGAGCGGGGCCCGGTAGACGAGGGAGTAGCTGTCGTCGCGCGCGACGATCTCCTGCTCGGGGACGTTGAGGGAGATCCCGCCGCGTTCGACTTCGAGGGCTTCGCGGAGGCGGCCGATCTCGCGGAGCAGGGCGAGGGGTTCCTCGGCGGTGCCCGCGTCGATCTGCCGTTGCACGCCCGCGTAGTCGAGCCGGGCGCGGCTGCGGACGAGGGCGCGGCGGACGTCGGTGGCGACGCGGCGGCCCTCGGCGTCGAGGTCGATGCGCCACAGCAGGGCGGGCCGGGGTTCGCCGGGCAGGAGGCTGGCGGCGCCTTCGGAGAGGACCGGGGGGTGGAGCGGGACCTTGTCGTCGGGGAAGTAGAGGGTGAGGACCCGCCGGTGGGCCTCGGCGTCGAGGGCGCCGCCGGGGGTGACGAAGGCGGCGACGTCGGCGATGGCGTAGTGGACGCGGTAGCCGCCGTCGGCCCGGCGGGCCAGGTGCATGGCCTGGTCCAGGTCGGTGGAACCGGGCGGGTCGATGGTGAGCAGGGGCAGGTCGGTGGCGTCGTAGGCGGGCAGGCGCGGGGCCTTGGCGGCGGCCTCGGCCTCGGCGAGCACACCGGGCGGGAAGGAGTCGGGGACCGCGAGTTCGGTCCGCAGCGCGCGCAGGGCGGCCCGCAGGGGAGCCTCGGCTGCGCCGGTCACGTGGAGAGGGCGGCGGGGCATGGACCGAGCGTAGGGGGCGGAGCGGGGCGTGGCACCTCGGCGGGGTGAGGGAGTTGAGGAACAGCGCCGTGGAGCCGTACCCGGACGGGGGTGGCCGCGTCCCGGAGGGGCGGTGGGGCGGGGGGCGGGGTGGCACCTCGTACGCTGGCTGTCCGGGGCCGCACCCCCGTTTCCCCCCGTACGAAGGAGAACCACCGTGCTCGTGCTGTTGCCGCCCTCCGAAGGCAAGGCGTCCTCGGGGACCGGAGCGCCACTGAAGCCGGAGTCGCTGTCGCTGCCGGGGCTCGCGGAGGCGCGGGCGGCGGTCCTGGACGAGCTGGTCGAGCTGTGCGCTGCGGACGAGGAGAAGGCCCGTGAGGTGCTCGGCCTGAGCGAGGGGCTGCGGGGCGAGGTCGCGAAGAACGCGGGGCTGCGGACGGCGGGCGCGCGGCCGGCCGGGGAGATCTACACGGGCGTGCTGTACGACGCGCTGGGGCTGGCCACGCTCGGCGCGGCGGCGCGGGAGCGGGCCGAGCGGTCGCTGCTGGTCTTCTCGGGGCTGTGGGGCGCGGTCCGCGTGTCGGACCGCATCCCGTCGTACCGCTGCTCGATGGGCGTGAAGCTGCCGGGGCTCGGGGCGCTGGGGGCGCACTGGCGGGGCGCGATGGCGTCGGTGCTGCCGGAGGCGGCCGGGGACGGGCTGGTGCTCGATCTGCGTTCGGCGGCGTACGCGACGGCGTGGAAGCCGAAGGGTGAGGTGGCGGCGCGGACGGCGACGGTGCGGGTGCTGCACGCGCCGACGCGGAAGGTCGTGAGTCACTTCAACAAGGCGACGAAGGGCCGGATCGTGCGGAGCCTGCTGGAGGCGGGGGCCGAGCCGGGGTCGCCGGCGGAGCTGGCCGGGGCGCTGCGGGAGCTGGGGTACGTGGTGGAGGAGGGCGGCAGGGCCGGGGCGCTGGACGTGCTGGTGGACGAGATCCACTAGCGCGAACACCAGACGCCGTTGCGTCCTGCGCAACGGTCATTGCAGGTTTCGTTCACCGTGGGCAGGATGGGGCCATGACGAGCGTCTTCGACCTTGCCCCGGAAGCTCCTGTCGTCCCCGTGGTGGTGATCGAGGACGTGGCCGACGCGGTGCCCCTGGCCCGCGCCCTCGTGGCCGGGGGCCTGCCGCTGATCGAGATCACGCTGCGCACGCCGGCCGCTCCGGACGCGGTGCGGGCGGTGGCGGAGGAGGTGCCGGAGGCGGTCGTCGGCGCCGGCACCGTCGTGACGGCGAATGCCGCAGCGGCGGCGGTCGGCGCGGGTGCCCGGTTCCTGGTGAGCCCCGGCTGGACCGAGCGGCTCCTGGGCGCCCTCGAGGACTCCGGCGTGCCGTTCCTGCCGGGGGTGTCCACGGCGTCGGAGGTCGTCGCGCTCCTGGAGCGGGGCGTGGAGGCGATGAAGTTCTTCCCCGCGGAGGCGGCGGGCGGCGTGCCGTATCTGAAGTCCCTGGCGGGCCCGCTCCCCGGCGCCCGCTTCTGCCCCACCGGCGGCATCTCGCCCGGCTCGGCCCCCGCGTACCTGTCCCTGCCGAACGTCCCCTGCGTCGGCGGTACGTGGATGCTCCCGCCCGACGCCCTCGCGGCCCGCGACTGGTCCCGTGTCGAAGCGCTGGCACGGGAGGCGTCGGGGCTGCGCGGGGCGGTGCCCGCCGGGGGGTGACGGGCGGGCCCTACCGCAGGTGCGAGGTGTCGTTGAGGAGCCGTACGGAGGCGTTGCCGTCGGCGTAGTACGCCACCGCCGAGAGCGCCGCCGCCGACAGTTCCATCCGGAACAGGGACTCCGGCGGGGCGCCGAGGGCCAGGCGGATCAGGGTCTTGATCGGGGTGACGTGCGAGACCACGAGGACCGTGCGGCCCGGGTACGCGGCGGTCAGCCGGTCGCGGGCGGCGGACACGCGGCGGGTGACGGCGGCGAAGCTCTCGCCGCCGCCGGTGGGGGCGGCCTTCGGGGACGACAGCCAGGCGTCCAGGTCCTCCGGGTACCGCTCCCGGACCTCGGCGAAGGTCATGCCCTCCCAGGCCCCGAAATCGGTCTCCCGCAGGCCCTGCTCGACGCGCACGTCGAGGCCGAGGCGGGCCGCCACGGCGGCAGCGGTCTGGCGGCAGCGGGTGAGCGGGGAGCTGACGATCTCCTGGACGGTGCCGCGCGCGGCGAGCGCGGCGGCGACGGCCTCGGCCTGGCGCAGGCCCACCGGGGACAGTTCGGGGTCGGAGCCCCCGCTGCCCGAGAACCGCTTCTCGGGCGTGAGCGCCGTCTCCCCGTGCCGCAGCAGGACGAACGTCGCGGGCGCACCCATGTCGGGCCCGCCCGTCCAGCCCCGCCGGTCGTCCGCGACGATGCCCGCCGGTACGACGGACGGGCGCCGCGTCCGGGCATCGGGCGCCTGCGCCTTGCCCGCCTCGGCCTCGAAGTCCCCTGCGGCGGGGGAGGCGGGCGGGGTGACGGGGGCGCTCGCGGCGCCCGGGGCCGGAGCGTACGGCGCCGTCGCGTGTCCGGTGGGCCGCAGGGCTTCGGCCCCGAAGAGGCCCTCGTGCCCCGCGTCGGCGCGGGTCGCTCCGGAGACGGGGGCGGGCGAGGACCCGGTGTCCGGCTCCGTACCGAAAAGGCTCTCGGTCCCGCCCTCCTCCGGCGTCGCCCGGCGGGTCGCCGTGAGGGCCGCGCGGGCGCGGGCGGCGCCGGCGGTGGCGTCGCCGGGCGGGCCGGCGGGGGGCGGCGCCGCCGCGTTGCGGGCGGCGGCGGCGTCGAGGGCCGCCGTCGAACCGGAGGGCTCCCAGCAGCGGCCGGCCCGGCCGGCGTCCATGGCCTCGTTGGCCAGACGGTCGGCGTGCTTGTTCCGCTCGCGCGGGATCCACTCGTAGCGGACCTGGCCGGCCGGGAAGATCCGGGCGGCCTCCGCGGCGAGCGGCTTCATGTCCGGGTGCTTGATCTTCCAGCGGCCGGACATCTGCTCCACGACCAGCTTGGAGTCCATCCGGACGTGCACCAGGGCGTCCGGGAACAGCGCGCGGGCCGCCTTCAGACCCGCGACGAGCCCCCGGTACTCGGCGACGTTGTTCGTGGCGACGCCGATGTACTCGGCGGCCTCCGCGAGGGTCTCGCCCGTCGCCGGGTCGAGGACGACCGCGCCGTACCCGGCGGGCCCCGGATTGCCCCGGGAACCGCCGTCGGCCTCGACCACGAGCTCGCGCATTACAGGCCGGACTCCGCCGTGCGGACCAGGATGCGGCGGCAGTTCTCGCAGCGCAGCACCACGTCCTTCGCGGCGGCGCGGACCTCGTTCACCTCGGTGATGTTGAGCTCGATGTGGCAGCCCTCGCACTTGCGCTGGTAGAGGCGGGCAGCGCCGACACCGCCCTGCTGCTCGCGCAGCTTCTCGTACAGCTTGAGCAGGTCGGCCGGGACGGACCCGGCGACGAGCTCGCGCTCCTTGGTGACGGTGGCCACCTCGGCGTCCAGCTCGGTCTCGGCGGCGTCCCGGCGCGTGGTGGCGTCGTCGACCTTGGCCTGGACGGCCTCGACCCGGCCGGTCAGCTCGGTGACGCGCTCCTGCGCGGACTCGCGGCGCTCCATGACCTCCAGGACGATCTCCTCCAGGTCGCCCTGGCGCTTGGCGAGCGAGGTGATCTCGCGCTGGAGGTTCTCCAGGTCCTTCGGGGAGGAGACGGCGCCGGAGTCGAGCCGCTGCTGGTCGCGGGCGGACCGCTGGCGGACCTGGTCGACGTCCTGCTCGGCCTTGGTCTGCTCGCGGGCGCAGTCGCTCTCCTCGGTCTGCGCGGCGACGAGCAGGTCGCGCAGCTGGGTGAGGTCCTTGGTGAGCGCCTCGATCTCGGCGTGCTCGGGCAGCGCCCGGCGCTTGTGCGCGAGCTGCTGGAGGCGTACGTCCAGGGCCTGGACGTCGAGGAGGCGGATCTGGTCGGCGGGCGCGGCGTTCAGTTGGGGGCTCCAGGAGAGGTGTGGTGGGAGGACCAGGGGTCGGTGACCGTCTTCGAGACGTGGACGCGCAGGTCCCAGCCGTGACGGTCGGAGATCTCGTCGAGCTGGGCGGCGGCCTGCTCGCACCAGGGCCATTCGGTGGCCCAGTGGGCGGCGTCGACCAGTCCCAGCGGGGAGTGCTGCGTCGCCTCCGAGACCGGGTGATGGCGCAGGTCGGCGGTGAGGAAGGCGTCCACACCGGCGGCCCGTACGGCGCCGAAGAGGCTGTCGCCGGAGCCGCCGCTGACGGCGACGCGGCGCACGGTCATGCCCGGGTCGCCGGCGACCCGGATGCCCTGCGCGGTGGCGGGCAGCCGCTCGGCGGCGCGGGCGGCGAACTCGCCCAGCGTCTGCGCGCGGTCGAGTTCGCAGATCCGGCCGAGGTTGTTCTCGGGGACGAGGGGGCCGGTGACGCGGAGCCCGAGGGCGCCGGCGAGAGCGTCGGAGACGCCCGGATCGGCGGTGTCGGCGTTGGTGTGCGCGACGTGGAGGGCGATGTCGTGCTTGATGAGGCTGTGGACGACGCGGCCCTTGAAGTGGCCGGCCGCGACGGTCGTCGTCCCGCGCAGGTAGAGCGGGTGGTGGGTGACGATCAGGTCGGCGCCGAGGGCGATCGCCTCGTCGGCGATCTCCTGGACGGGGTCGACGGCGAACAGCACGCGGCCGACGGGGGCGTCGGGGTCGCCGCAGACCGTGCCGACGGCGTCCCACGTCTCGGCCCGCTCGGGCGGCCAGAGGGCGTCGAGTGCGGCGATGACTTCAGACAGACGGGGCACGGGGGAAAGGCTACCTGTCCTCCGCGCCCCGCCGTTCTGGCCTGTGGAAAAGCACCCGGCCGCCGGGCCCCGCGCCCGGGAGCCCCGAGCCGGTCCCGGAGGTCCGGTCCCGGAGGTCCGGTCCCGGAGGTCCGGGCCCGGGGGCCCGGCGCTCCCCCTCCCCCTACTTCTTGACGAGGTCCGCGCGCAGGTCGTCCAGGACGCTGTTCGCGGCGGTCACGCCGAGGCCGAGGTACCAGGTCTCGTCGGGGACGTCCTTGGCCCGGCCGGCCTTGACGGCCTTGAGGTTCTTCCAGAGCGGGTTGGCCTGGGCGGCGTCGCGCTTGGTGGCCTTCGGGTCGCCGTACACGCCGGTGAAGATCCAGTCGGCGTCGGCCTCGTCGATCTTCTCGGGGCTGATCTCCGCGGCCAGCTCGTCGATCTGCTGGTTCTTCGGCCGGGGCAGGCCGGCGTCCTCCAGGATGGTGCCGATGAAGGAGGCCTTCGCGTACAGCCGGATCTTGCCCGGAAGGTAGCGGACCATGGAGACGGTCGGCCTGTTCGGGCCGATGTCCGTGCCGAGCTTCTTCGCCTTGGTCTCGTACGCGGCCAGCGCGGCCTTCGCCTCGGCGGTCCTGTCGAGGGCGGCGGCGTTGAGGAGGTAGTTCTCCTTCCAGGTGAAGCCCGGGCGGATGGAGAACACGGTCGGCGCGATCTTCGACAGCTCGTCGTACTTGTCGGCGGCGCGGAGCTGGCTGCCGAGGATGAGGTCGGGCTGGAGGTTGGCGATGGCCTCCAGGTTGAGGTTGTTGATGGTGCCGACGGACTTGGGGGCGCCGGCGTCCTTCTTCAGGTAGCCGGGGATGCCGTCGTCGCCCTCGGAGGGGGCGTAGCCGACGGGCTGGAAGCCGAGCGAGACGACGTTGTCGAGCTCGCCGACGTCGAGGACGACGACCCGCTTGGGCGCCGTCTTCAGCTCGGTCTTCCCCATGGCGTGGGTGAGGGTGCGCGGGAACTGGCCCGGCTTGGCCTCGGTGCCCATGGCCGCCGTCTTCGCGGCGGCGTCGCCGAAGTCCTTGCCACCGGTGGCGACGTCCTTCTTCTTGGCCGTGTCCTCCTTCTTGGCCGGGTCGGAGGCGGTGTCGCCGCCTCCGCAGGCCGCGAGGGAGAGCGCGGCGGCGAGGGCGACGGCTGCGGCGGTGCCGCGGCGGCGGAAGGACATGGGCGGGGCTCCTCTTCCGGTACGTGGCGCCCGGGCGGGTGCCGGCGCGCGGTCCGGCCGGCCGCGCGCCCCGGCTCGGGCGGGCGGACCTCCGGGCGCGCGGGCGTACGCCGGGCTCACGAGGCTGTCAGCGGAGCCACAGGGTCCGCTTAGGGTCGCCTTACCTTACGTACCTTCTCCCCCATCAGCACAACCAGCCCCCTCCTCTCAGTCGAATCACCGGACGGCCACCCTTATGTGTGAAGTGACCCTGGTCGTGTTGTTCGGCAGGAAGTGCGAAAACTAGCTTCGTGGCTGGAGGTGACGAGTCGATGACAGCGTGTGCCATCGAGACCACGGCCGAGGACGACGATCACGACGGGGACCGTGCCCCGGGTGCGGGATGGCCGTCCGGGTTCACCATCACGGCGAACGGTGCCTACGCCGCCAGGCTCGCGGGCGCCGGGGACGCCCTGTACGCGGAGCGGTGGACCCTCGACGGCCCGGAGCCCTACGCCGTACCGCTCCCCCTCGGTCAGCCGGAGGAACGCGGCACGCAGCTCCTGCCCCTGGCGGACGGCCGGGTCCTCGTCGCCCGTCGCGTGGACGGGCGGCGGAACACGTTCTCGCTGCTGTACCCCACCGGCCCCGGCACCGGAGAGCTTCAGCTGGGCGCGGTCGAGGCGCCCGGTTCCGAGGGGCTGATCCTGCTGCCGCCGTCGCCGGACGGCATCTGCGCCTACGCGATGTGCGTCGGCCCCGAGACGACGACACTGTGGCTGGTGGCGGGCGGGGCGTTCGGGCCCGAGCAGGTCGCCGAGGTGCGCGGCCACTGCTCGGGCGGGGTCTGGCTGGACCGTACGGGCCGGATGCTGGCCCTGGACCGGCGGCTCGGCGGCGGCCCCGTGAAGACGGTGGCGGTCGACCTGGAGCGGGGCGGCGAGGTGACGCCGCTGCTCCAGATCACGGAGGACAGCAACGACCGGCTGCTGCTCGCGGACCCGGAGAGCGGACTGCTCCTGATCCGCTCGGACGCGCCGTCGCCGGGCCACGAGCGGCTCGGCTGGGGCGTCCTGGGGAGTCTGCTGCCGGTGCGCTTCCCGGAATGCCTGCGGCTCGACGACGCGGCGGTGACCCCGTTCGCGGTGCAGCCGGGGCAGGTGCTGATGCCGGAGAGCTGCGCGGTGGCGCTGCGGATCGACGCGGCGGCCGGGAGCTGGGTCGGGGTCTGGAAGCCGTCCTCCCGCCGGATGCGGCAGCTGGCGGCGCCGGCCGGCTGGCTGGCGGGGGCAGGCCTGTGGACGGCGGAGGGGGTGCTGCGGCTCCCGTACGCGACGCCCGGGGCACCGTGCGGACTGGCCGCCCTCACGGTGCCGCCGGAGCCCGCTCCGCAGCCGGTCGTGGTGGTCGAGGAGCCCCGGGTGTGCCGCCCGGTGCCTTTGCAGCAGGCTCCCCTGACGGACCGTAGGCCCGCTCGTTAGACTCCGGGCCGCACCACAAGATCGATTGCTACGGGGTGAGTTCCACCATGTCGGAGAGCATCAGCACGGACGGGCAGGAGCGGCACGGCTCCGGGAAGCACCGCGGTCAGGCCGCGCCGGTCGAGGACTCCGCGTCCTCGCCGCACGGCCGCCACCGCCGTGAGCCCGACGCGCAGGCGCGCTGATCCCGCGAGGGGAGCGGGACGAACGAGGGGCCCCGGGAGCCGATGGCTTCCCGGGGCCCTTCGCCGTACGGACAGGTCCCCACCCGCAGGGCACCGGCAAGCGGCGACCACCCGGAGCCCGCGACGCAGCGGCCGTCGGAATTTCCTTGACGGCGCCCCCTCCCCGCCGTATTCTCAGATTAGCCAGATGAACAAAACTTGGAGGCATTCGTGAGCGTCATCATCCGCGTCGCCATCCCCGGAGTCACCGTGCAGACCAGGACGGTCGGTGAGGACCTGCACATCGACATCACTCCGGAGGAGGCCCCGGACACGTCCGCCACCCAGACCACCCCGGGGGGCCTGGCCCCCATGATCGAGTCGGGTGACCTGCGCGTCGGCGAGAAGCTCTACTGGTCCCGTCCGCGCCTGGGCGTGCGCCACGAGGCGACGGTCCTGGAGAACGGCTGGATGTCCTTCGAGGGCAAGCCCTACCGCACCCCGTCCGGTGCGGCCGTCGCCGCGGCAGGGTCGCAGGCGGACGGGTGGACCGCCTGGCGCCGGGAGCGGGACGGCGTGATCATCGGGTCGCTGCGCCACTCCTCGTGAGCACCCCGCTCCGCGCTTCCGTGCGTCGGGTTGCCGAGGTGCTCGGGACTCGGAGCGGCGGCCGGCCTGCGGGCGGAGGTTTTCGGCCGCCGCTCAGGACCACGTCTCCGGGGCCGGGCCGAAGGCGCGGCGGGCGGAGCGGACGGTGAGGGTGGCGAGGGCGGCGTTGGCGCCGCCGCCGATGACGGCGCCGATGCCGAAGGGGGCGACGCGGCCGAGGACGATGATGCCCTGCTTGGTGCCGTACTTGGTGACGAAGTTCCTGCCGAGGATCGCGTTGATCCGGCGCAGCGTCTCGACCGGCACCTTGGCGACGACCTGCCGGCCCCAGTGCTGACCGGTCCGCTCGGCGACCTTGGTGATGGTGGTGGAGCCGCTGCCGCCGAGGAGGACGCCCAGGACGATCGTGCGGCGGCGCTCGATCTCGTCGAGGGAGACGCCGTGGACGTCGGCGACCGAGAGGGCGAAGAGGGCGCTCAGTTCGAGGGAGGAGAGGGCCTCGCCGGCCGAGAGGGCGAGGGAGACGGTCGTGCCGACGCCGGGCGCGGCGGCGGCCCCGCCGACCGCGGCGCCGGTTCCGGCCAGGGCGCTGACGTACATCCGCTCCAGGGTGCGGACGACCTGTTCGGGGGTGGCGTCCGGCCTGCGCTGCCGGGCCCGCTCGATGTTCCTGCGGACCAGGGGGCTCTGGAGGTCGATCGCCTTGTCCACGAGGCCCAGCACACGCCGTCCCGGGCCCGAGGCCTCCGCAGCGAACCCGTCGTCGACACCTGCCGCCATGGCCGCAACTCCCTTTGTCCGCCCGCCTCCACGGCGGTCGCGACGATCTTATGATCACGAGGGCGCGTTCGTGCGGGCTTCCGCCGATCGGGTGGTGGGGCCGTCCCCCGTCGCGGAGGATGGGCGCATGCGGAACCTCGTCGTGCTCGACGCCCCGTCCAATCTGGGGCTGCGCCCGCCCGCCCCCGGCACCGTGCCCGGCTGCTACAAGCTCGCCGGGGCCCTGCGGGAGCAGGGCGTCCTGCGGCGGCTCGGTGCGCTGGAGGGCGGCGTGGTGGTGCCGCCGCGGTACGACCGCGGGGACTGGCGGGAGGGCGACGGGGTGTTCAACGCCGCCGCGCTCGCCTCCTACACGCGCAGGCTCGCCGACCGGATCGAGCACCACGTCCGGGCCGGGGACTTCCCCGTGGTGCTCGGGGGCGACTGCTCGATCCAGCTCGGCGCCTCGCTCGCGCTGCGCCGCCTGGGGCGGTACGGGCTGGTCGCGGTCGACGCCTCGCCGGACTTCCGGCACCCGGGCGTCTCGGACCGGATCGGCGCGGCCGGCGGTGAGGAGGTCGCGCTGGCCACCGGGCGCGGGCAGGACGACCTGACCGACCTGGAGGGGCTCAAGCCCTATCTGCGCGACGAGGACGTGCGGTTCTTCGGGATCCGGGACGCCTTCCGGGACGACGCGGACTGTGTCGAGCTCGCCGCCCTGAAGATCCCGGTGGTGACCGTCGGCCAGCTGCGCGAGTGGGGCGCGGAGGCGCTCGCGCGGGCCACCGCCCAGTCCTTCGCGAGCGGGGTCGTGTCCGGTTTCTGGGTGCACCTGGACGCCGACGTGCTGGACCCGTCCGTGATGCCGGCCGTGGACAGTCCCGACCCGGACGGGCTGCTGCCCGGCGAACTGGTGGAGTTGCTGCGGCCGTTGCTCGCCTCCCCGCTCTGCGTGGGATTCAACGTCACCATCTACGACCCCGATCTCGACCCGGACGGCACGGCGGGCGCGCTGCTCACCGACATCGTGGTGGACGCCTTCGCCCGGCCGTGACCGGCACCGGCAACGCCCCGCGCCGGGCGCCCCGAACCCAACCGTGACCGGGACCGGCAGCGCCCCGAGCCGGGCGCCGCGAAGGCGGAGCGGCACCCGCCGGCGGTCACGTCATGCGGGGAGGGCCGCCCGCTCCTTCCGGCCCGCTCCCGCCGGCCTCGGCAGCCACAGCAGCATGAGCACGGCCGCCACGAGCAGTACCGCCGCCGAGACGCGGAAGGCCATGGCGTAGCCCACGACGAGGGCGGCCGGGCCCGGTTCGCCGTGGCCGTCGGCCAGGGGCGTGGCCGCGGCGGCGACCGTGCTGAGGACCGCGAGGCCGATCGCGCCGCCCATGGTGCGGGAGGTGTTGACGAGCCCGGAGACGAGGCCCGCGTCGCCTGGGGCGGCGCCGGAGGTGGCGAGCGTGGCCAGCGGGGTGGTGGCGAGGCCGATGCCGCCCATCATGAGGATGCCGGGGCCGAGGATCGTCCCGGCGAAGCTCCCGTCGGCGGTCAGGGTCGACTGCCAGGCGAACCCGGCCGCGGCGACGAGGATGCCCGCGACGGCGAGTCCCCGGGCGCCGGTGAACGGCATGAGGCGCGGGGCGGCCTTCGAGCCCAGCAGGACGGCCAGGGAGCTGGGCACGAGCGCGAGTCCGGCCTGGAGCGGGGTGTAGCCGAGGACGTTCTGCGCGTACACCGTCATGAAGAACCACATGCCGAAGGAGCTGCACCCGCACAGCAGGATCCCGGCGTTGGCCGCCGTCACGGCCCGGTTGCGGAAGATGCCCAGCGGTACGAGCGGGGCGGCGGTACGGGCCTCCACGGCCACGAACACGGCGAGCAGGGCCGGGCCGCCGAGGAGCGGCAGCAGGGTCTCGGGGGCGGTCCAGCCGGTGAGTTCGGTCTGCACGACGCCGTACGCGAGGACGGCGAGGCCCGCCGTGACGAGGACGGCCCCGGGCAGGTCGAGGCGCCGGCCGCCGCCGGTGCGGCTCTCGCGGAGCCACAGGACGGCGGCGGCGAGGACGAGGACGCCGACGGGCGCGTTGACGAGGAGGACCCAGCGCCAGGAGAGCAGGTCCACGAGCAGGCCGCCGACGAAGCCGCCGGCCGCTCCCCCGGCGGCGCCGACCGCCGTCCAGGTGCCTATCGCCCGGGTGCGGGCGGCCCCGGTGGGGACGGCGGAGGTGACGAGGGTGAGGGTCGCGGGCGAGAGCACGGCGGCGCCGAGGCCCTGCGCGGCGCGGGCCGCGATCAGGTAGGCGCCTTCGGGGGCGAGTCCGCCGACGACGGAGGCGGCGGTGAAGAGGCCGAGCCCGCCGAGGAACATCGCCTTGCGCCCGTAGAGGTCGGCGGCCCGGCCGCCGAGGAGCATGAAGCCGGCGAAGGCGATGGCATAGGCGTTGAGCACCCACTGCAGCCCGAGCGGCGACAGGCCGAGGTCGGCGCGGAGGGACGGGAGCGCGACGTTCATGACGGAGACGTCGAGGACGACGAGGAACTGTCCCGCGCAGGCGACGAGGACGACGAGCCAGGGCCGTGGGGTACGGGCGGCGGCGGAAGCGGTGGCGGAGGGGTGTGCGGGGGCGGGGAGGGCCGTACCGGCCGGGTCGGTCTGCGGCATTCCGTCATGGTCGCAGACCCTCTCCGCCCCGTACATGAGACTTTGGTCCCGGGACCGGAGGAGGGGTGTCACGGACCGGCGGGGCCCGGTGTCCCGGGGAAGGGACATCCGCCCGTGGAACGGGGGACGGCGCCGCGCGGCCGAGGGACGGACACGGCGCGGCCCCGGAGGCGGTGGAGCCTCCGGGGCCGCGTGGTCCCGCTTCCACCTCCGTCAGCGGAGGTGGCCGCCGGCCGCCGCCCGTACGAAGGCCGTGAAGGCGGCGGGGGTGGCGAGGAAGGCCGGGCCTTCCGGGGCCTTGGAGTCGCGGACCGCGACGTGCGCGGAGAGGTCGGCGACCTCGACACACTGCCCGCCGGTGTCACCGCTGTACGAGGACTTGCGCCAGGCTGCGGTGCCGAGCGGGGCGCACTCGACGCAGTTCCCGCCGGTGTCGGAGCTGTACGACGACTTACGCCAGCGCGCGCCCGTCAGGTTCAGGTCGGTCCCCATAGTGCTCCTCCATCACGCGGGCGATCAGTGCGGCCGAGTCCCGCACCGAGAGGGCGGCTGCCTGGAGGTGATCGTAACGGAGCGAGCCCTCCCTGAAGGCGGCCGGATTGGCGGTCATATGGCCCTGCACGAAGTCCTCGGTGTAGACGAGATCGGGGTCGTCCTCGAACCGCAGCAGGTTGAACTCGCCGGGCAGCCCCGCATGAGCCCCGGCCTCGAAGGGGAGGATCTGGATCTTCACCCACTCCTTCTCCTGCATCCGCAACAGGTGGGCGAGTTGCTCCCGCATCACCTCCCGGCCGCCGATCTCCTGGCGCAGTACCGCCTCGCTCAGGACCACCCAGAGCAGGGGCGGCGTGTCCCGTTCCAGGATCCGCTGCCGTTCCATGCGGGCCGCCACCTTGGCGTCCAGGTCGCCCTCGGTCCGCACCCCCAGAACGGCGCGCGCGTACGCCTCCGTCTGGAGCAGGCCGACCACCAACTGCGGCTGGAACGAGGAGATGTACGCCGCCTTCGCCTCCATCTCCGCGTACGGCTGGAACCAGGTCGGGAGCTGGCACCGCAGCACCAGTCCCACCAGGCGCGAGAAGAGGCCGCCCGTCATCAACGCGGCGTCCAGTTGCTCCGAGAAACGCCTGGTGGGGACCTTCTTCGCCGTTTCTATCTGACCGACGAGCGAGCCCGTGCAGTAGAGGATCTTCCCCAGCTGCGGCTGGTTGAGTCCGGCCTCCTCCCTCAAACGGCGGAGTTCGGACCCGTAGTAGTCCAGCGGCGAGGCGCTGGGATCCAGGTCACGGATGTTGGCCACGGCGAGGTCACCCCCAAGCTCACGCGTCGAAGCGTTGCGTCCTGTCCGTAGCCGAGCGTAACCAGTTGACTCCATCCTGGTGGCATGAATCACGTAACTGACCTCTATCCTGCGGAGCTTGCGTCGAGCTACCGCATGGGGTTCACCGTGGGTGAGCACTCGGCCGGTCACATGCGTCGCATCCTGCGCATGTTCCTCACGCGTTGGGAACTCGACCGGCTGTCCGATTCCGCCGGGCTCGCGCTCACCGAGCTGGTGGCCAATGTCGTCCGGCACGTGCCGGACCGCCGCTGCTCGGTGCTCATCCTCCGCGAGCCGCACGGGCTGCGGGTGGAGGTCGCCGACGCCGTACCGGGAAGCCTCGTCGCCAAGGCCGCCGACCCGCTGGAGGAGGGCGGGCGCGGACTCGTGCTGGTGGAGGCCGTGACGGACCGCTGGGGGGTGGAGGAGACGGGCGGCGGGAAGACGGTGTGGTTCGAGTGCGACGCATGAGGCACGATGGGCGCCCGTACCCGCGTACCCGCCAGTAGGAGGACCTGCCCATGGCCGCCGAGCCCCGCCCCGAGATCCTTGCCGCCTTCGAGGCCGCGAAGGGATTCATGCCGGTCGGGGAAGGTCTCGCGCTGTACGGGGCGGCCACCGAGGCGGGGAAGCTCGGGCTGCCGCTCCTGGAGGTCGGCACCTACTGCGGGCGCTCCACGATCCTCCTGGCGGAGGCGGCCCGGGAGGCCGGCACGGTCGCGGTCACCGTGGACCACCACCGGGGCAGCGAGGAGCAGCAGCCGGGCTGGGAGTACCACGACCCGACCGTGGTCGACCCGGAGGTCGGCGTCATGGACACCCTGCCGACCTTCCGCAGGACCCTGCGCAAGGCGGGCCTGGAGGAGCACGTCATCGCCGTCGTCGGCCGGTCCCCGCAGGTCGCGAAGGTGTGGGCCGGGCAGCTCGGTCTCGTCTTCGTGGACGGCGGGCACACCGACGAGCACGCCTCCGGCGACTACGAGGGCTGGGCGCCGAAGGTCGCCCCGGGCGGCCTGCTCGTCATCCACGACGTCTTCCCCGACCCGGCGGACGGCGGCCAGGCGCCGTACCGCATCTACCTGCGCGCCCTGGAGTCGGGGGACTTCGAGGAGGTCTCGGTCACGGACTCGCTGCGGGTGCTGCGCCGCCGCTGAGGGCCGCTGCCCGGCCGGGCGTCCGGGCGGGACGGCCTCCACCCGCCCGCTCCACCCTTCACCGGTCGCGCACGGCGTCCACCGAACCCGCCGCCCGCGCACCGACCCGGTATCGAGCCGGTACCGAGCCGCCGGCCACCGGTACGGGATTTCGGCCCGCGCAGGGCCTAAAGTCGCGGGGTGCCGTACGACCACCTTCACCGCCGCCGGACCGCCCGCCGTCCCCTCGCCCTGGCGCTCACCGCCCTCGCCTCCTGTGCCGTGCTCGCGGGCTGCGGCGCCGGGCAGGCCGCGCAGAGCGGCGGACACACGCCCGGCAAGGGCGGCGGGACGACCGGGCCCCGCGCCACGGGCGGCCCCGCCACTCCCGGAACCCCGAGCCCGTCCACGACGACGGCCGCGACCGCGCCCCCGGCCGGGTCGGGGCCGCTCGCCGGGCGGACCGTCGTCATCGACCCCGGCCACAACCCCGGCAACTTCCGCCACACCTCGGAGATCAATCAGAAGGTGGACATCGGTACCGGCCGCAAGGAGTGCGACACCACCGGCACCTCCACGAACGCCGGCTACACCGAGGCCTCCTTCACCCTCGACGTCTCCCACCGGCTGCGGGACCTGCTCACGGCGCGCGGCGCCACGGTGGTCCTCACCCACGACGCCGACCGGCCCTGGGGCCCCTGCATCGACGAGCGCGCCCGGATCGGCAACAAGGCCGGGGCGGACGCCGTCGTCTCCGTCCACGCGGACGGCTCGGGCACCGGCAACCGCGGCTACCACGTGATCCTGCCCGCCCTCGTCAAGGAGGGCTCCGCCGACACCACGGCGATCGTCGGCCCCTCGCGCGAACTGGGGCGGAGCATCGTGGCGGAGTTCCGCCGCGCCACCGGCACGGCTCCTTCCAACTACATCGGATCCGGTACGGGGTTGGACGTCCGGTCCGACCTCGGCGGCCTCAATCTGTCGACCGTCCCCAAGGTCTTCGTCGAATGCGGCAATATGCGTGATCCGGAGGACGCCCGGCTGCTCACGTCGGCGGCGTGGCGGCAGAAGGCGGCCCTCGGCCTCGCCGACGGCATCGAGACCTACCTCGAGGGGTAGAACCGGCGGGCGATAGATTCGCTCCGTACGATGGGGCCGCCCCCGTGCCCAAGACTCCGGCGCCAGCCCGACACGACGACGACCCGACGAAGGACTCTTACGTGAATATCCGCTCCCTCACTCGAGGCGATGGCGTGCTGATCGGTGCAGCGCTGGTGCTGTTCATCGCCTCGTTCCTCGACATCAGCGGCTGTGACGCCAGCGCGGCGATCTGCGACCAGGTGCCGTCCACGAACTCCTGGGAGCTGTCCCAGCTCGGCTGGGGCGCCGTCTTCCTCGGCATCGCCGGCGCCGCCCTGGTCGTCCTCTCGCACGGTCTTCCGCAGCCCCGCAAGGTCATCGGCCTGGAGCTCGGCCAGCTCGGCACGGCCTTCACCATCGCCTCGGCGTGGACCATGCTCATGTGGCTGTTCGAGTCGCACAACGCCGGCGCCGGCCTGATCCTCGGCCTGATCGCCGCGCTCGTGATGGCCGGTGCGGCCGTGGCCGGCCCGCTGGTCCCCGCCCTGAAGGCCCCGCTCCTCGGCGCGCCGCGCCCGCAGACCCCGCAGCCGTACGGCATGCAGCACGGCCAGCCGGGCGTCCCCGGCGGCTACGGCTACCCGGGCATCCAGCAGCAGCCCTACGGCGGCCCGCAGGACGCCTCGCAGGGCGGCGGCCAGCCGTACGGCGCGCACGCCGCCGCCGCGCAGCCGCAGCACCAGCAGGCCGGCCCGCAGGACCAGTCGCCGTCGCAGCCCGAGCCGCAGGCCGCCCAGCAGGCGCAGGCCGCTCCGGCCCAGACCGCCTCGGACTTCGCGCCGTTCTGGTTCGCCGTGCCGGTCGCCCGCCCGCTGTACGCGGAGGACGGTTCGCCGTCGCAGATCGCCGAGCTGGCGCCCGGCACCTGGTACCTGGCCGTGGACCAGCGCGGCTCCGCGCTCGTGGCGCAGACGCAGGACGGCCGTCGTGGTGTCCTCCAGGACACCACGGGCATCCAGCGCGGCTGACACCTCCACGGCAGCGGCCCCCCGGTCCGGATTCCTTCCGGGCGGGGGGCCGTCGGCGTACCGGGCGGGGTTCAGCCGCCGCTGAGCTGGGAGGTGCTCGGCACCTTGTCGACGACCTCGGCGCCCGCGCTGCGGCCCGCGTCCTTCACGCTGTTGATGACCTTTTCGAACGCGCCGACGTCACCACCGGTCGCCTCGCCCTTCCGGAGCTTGGTGCCCATGTCCTTGAGCGAGTCGATGCCGGCGGTGAGCGGGGCGACCGCCTTCGACAGGAGCGGGTCCCCCTTGGCGTTGTTGACGGCGGCCTTGAGCCGGTTGTAGGCGAAGGCACCGGCGAGGCCCGCCTTCACCAGGGCCACGGTGCGGCCGTCGGCCCCCTTCTTGAAGGTGCCCGCGCGGTACGGCTTGACGATCCACTGGTACGTGGCGCCCGCCGCGAGGCCCGCGTTGGCGACGAACCGGGTCTTGGCGAGTTTCTGCCGCTCGGCGGTCGCCGAGACCGAGGGGGTGGCCTGGCCGTTCGCCGTCCCGCTCTGCTTGTCGTCACCACCGCAGGCGGCGGTCGTGGCGAGGAGGGTGCCGGACAGGAGGACGGCGACGACGGCACGGCGCGCACGGGCGAAACGGGGCACGGTGAGCCCTCCCTGGGGCCTCGGGGACTGTGCCGTCAGCCTCACCCGGCCCTCGTCCCGCCGCACCCCCGGGCACCCCGTCGGGGTGACGCCCGGCGGCGGGCGGGTTCCCGCCCCCGCCGTCAGGCGCAGCAGTCGGGTTCGAGTCCGAGCGGGAGGCGTTCGCCGCCGAAGACCGCGACGGTCGCCTCGTCGCCGCCGAGCGCCGCCACCGCCAGGAGCAGGGAGCCGGCGGTCCAGGTGGTCCGCTCCTCGGGCCAGAAGGCCCGGTCGCCCTCGAAGACGTAACCGGTCCAGTAGCCGCCGTCGGAGGCCCGCAGGTGCTGGATGTCCTGGAGGACGGCGAGGGCCCGGTCGGACTCCCCCATCGCCCACAGGGCGAGGGCGAGCTCGCAGCTCTCGCCGCCCGTGACCCACGGGTTGGGCAGCACGCAGCGCACACCGAGCCCGGGGACGACGAACGCGTCCCACTGCCCGTCGATCCGCTCCTGTGCCTCCGCGCCCGTCACCGCGCCGCCCAGGACCGGGTAGTACCAGTCCATGGAGTAGCGGGACTTGTCGAGGAAACGCTCGGGATGGCGCCGTATCGCGTGCCGCAGTGCCCCGGCGGCCAGCTCCCAGTCCGGCTGGGGTTCCTCGCGGACCTCGGCGATGGCCAGGGCGCAGCGCAGCGCCTGGTGGATGGAGGAGCTGCCGGTGAGCAGGGCGTCCTCGACGGGGGTGCCGTCGGCCTCGCGCTTCCAGCCGATCTGGCCGCCGGGCCGCTGGAGGGCCAGGACGAACTCGACGGCGGCGACGACGACCGGCCACATGCGGTCGAGGAAGGCGTCGTCGCCCGTCGACAGGTAGTGGTGCCAGACGCCGACGGCGATGTACGCGACGAAGTTGGTCTCCCGGCCCCGGTCGGTCACCCGCTCCGGGTCGCCGTCGTGGTAGGCCGCGTACCAGGAGCCGTCCGGGTTCTGGTGCCGGGCCAGCCAGTCGTAGGCGCGGGCGGCTGCCTCGTGCTCGCCGGCCGTGTCCAGGGCCATCGCGGCCTCGGTGTGGTCCCACGGGTCCAGGTGGTGGCCCCGGAACCAGGGGATGGCGCCGTCCTCGCGCTGGGCGGCGAGGATGCCGGCGACGGTCTCGGCGGCCTGGGCGGCGGTGAGGACCCCCGGCAGGACCAGGTGCTCCGCGATCCGTTCGGGCGAGGTCACCGCGCGTCGGCCTTCGGGAGGTGGGGCTTGGTCGCGTACGCCACGAAGCTCTTGCCGACGACCGGGTTGAGCAGCTGCTCGGCGACCCGGGTGAGGGCGGGCTTCTTCATGATGTCCCAGACCAGCAGCTTGTGGTACGCGCGGACGGGCAGCGCCTTGTCGTTGTCGACGCCGAAGGCGCACTTGAGCCACCAGTACGGCGAGTGCAGCGCGTGCGCGTGGTGGGTGCCGTACGGCTTGAGGCCGGCCTCGCGGATCCTGCCGAGCAGTTCGTCCGCCTTGTAGATGCGGATGTGGCCGCCCTCGACCTCGTGGTAGGCGTCGGAGAGGGTCCAGCAGATCTTCTCGGGGCCGTAGCGGGGGACGGTGATCGCGATCCGGCCGCCGGGCTTGAGGACGCGGACCATCTCGGCGAGCACGCCCTTGTCGTCCGGGATGTGCTCCATGACCTCGGAGATGATGACGACGTCGAAGGAGGCGTCGGGGAAGGGCAGGTTGAGGGCGTCGCCCTCCATGGCGGTGGCGGTGGCCCCGGCCGGGGCCTCTCCGGCCTCCTTCATGGCGGCGAACCACTTGGCGACCTCGCGGATCTCCTCGCCGTTCCGGTCGAGGGCCACGACCCGGGCGCCGCGCCGGTAGCACTCGAAGGCGTGCCGGCCCGCGCCGCAGCCCAGGTCGAGCACGCGGTCGCCGGGAGCGAGCGGGAAGCGGGTGAAGTCGACGGTCAGCACGAGGGCCTGCCTTCGCGGTCGGGACGGTGGTGATGCGGTCGGCCGCGCAACGGCACGGACGCCGGGACGGTCGGGACGACGGTCGGGGCGGTCGGGACGACGGGCGGGTGGGCCACGGGCGCGGTCGCGGCGGCGGGCGGGCGCGGGGGCACCCGGGTGGGCACGGCGGCAGTCACGGACGGGTGCCTCCACGGGGCGCGGCGGCGCCCTGGCGTGCGACGGCCTCGCGGTACAGCTCGGCGGTGCCCTGGGCCGCGCGGGCCCAGGTGAAACGGTCCAGGACGCGGGCGCGTCCGGCGGCGCCGAGGCGGGCGCGGAGTTCCGCGTCGCCGAGGAGCCGGCCAAGAGCGGCGGCCAGCGCGCCGGCGTCGCCGGGCGGCACGGCCAGGCAGGTCTCGCCGTCGGTCCCGGCGACCTCGGGGATCGCGCCCCCGGTGGTGGCGACGAGCGGGGTGCCGGTGGCCATCGCCTCGGCGGCGGGCAGCGAGAACCCCTCGTAGAGGGAGGGGACGCAGGAGATCTGGGCGGAGCGCACCAGGTCCACCAGCTCGGCGTCGCTGATGCCCTTGACGAACTCGACGGCGCCGCCGAGCCCGTACCGCTCGATGGCCTGCGCGACCGGCCCGTCCTCGGCGCGCTTGCCGACGACGACGAGGTGGGCGTCCGGGTGCTCGGTGCGGAGCTTGGCGAGCGCCTCGACCAGGTGCACCAGCCCCTTGAGGGGGACGTCGGCGCTGGAGGTGGTGACGATCCGGCCGGGGACCTCGGCGACGGAGGGGTCCGGGGACCAGAGCGCGGTGTCGGCGCCGATGTGGACGACCTTGACGCGGTCCTCGCGGACGCCGAGGTGCTCGACGATCTCCTGGCGGGAGCTGCCGGAGACGGTCAGGACGGACGGCAGGCGGCGGGCGACCCGCTTCTGCATGCGGGTGAAGGCGTACCAGCGGCGGACCGAGGTGCGCCGCTTCCAGTCGGCGGCGGCGTCGAGTTCGAGCTGCCGGTCGACGGTGATGGGGTGGTGGATCGTGGTGACGAGCGGCGCGCCGATCGCGCGCGGCCCGCCGAGGAGCCCGTACCCGAGGGTCTGGTTGTCGTGCACGACGTCGAAGTCGCCCCGGCGGGCGGCGAGCAGGCGCCGGGCGCGCAGGGAGAAGGTGAGCGGCTCGGGGAATCCGCCGGTCCACATGGTGGCCACTTCGAGCGCGTCGATCCAGTCGCGGAACTCCTCGCGACGGGGCGTGCGGAAGGGGTCGGGCGAGCGGTAGAGGTCGAGGCTGGCGACCTCGGTGAGGGAGAGCCCCGCGAGGGGCGAGCCGTCGGGGTTCTCGTCCAGGACGGGGTACGGCTGGGAGCCGATGACCTCGACGCTGTGCCCGAGCCGGACGAGCTCGCGCGAGAGGTGCCGTACGTAGACGCCCTGGCCGCCGCAGAAGGGGTTGCCCTTGTACGTCAGGAGAGCGATCCGCAACGGACGGTCACCGGTGGCGGTGTCGCCCTGCCGGGGGCCTGCCTCTACGGCCTCAGCGGTCATGCGCGACCCCCTTCGAGCGTGCGTTTTCGCGCGAGCGTATCCGCTCGCGCTAATCTAGAACAAGTTACAGAGTCGATCGCTCATGCATCTTCTTGATCGTTCAAGGAGCACAGAATCTACCGGCAGGTAGCTCCGCGGTGAGAGCCGGAACGGGTGATTCACGCCACGGCCGGAGGGCCGCCATACTGTCGCTCCCACCGCACGGAACGGGAATCCATGACCGCAGACAGCAGAGCGGACCACAGACCGGCGTCACCGCACCTCACGGAGCGCCAGGAGGCCCGGCGACGGCGCATCCTCGACGCGAGCGCCCAGCTGGCGGCGCGGGGCGGCTTCGAGGCCGTGCAGATGCGGGAGGTCGCGGAGGCGGCCGGAGTGGCCCTCGGAACGCTGTACCGCTACTTCCCCTCCAAGATCCATCTGCTGGTGGCGACGATGCAGGACCAGCTCCAGCACCTGCACACCACGCTGCGCAGGCGGCCCCCGGCGGGCGAGGACCCGGCGGAGCGGGTGGCCGAGACGCTGATGCGCGCCTTCCGGGCGCTCCAGCGGGAACCGCAGCTCGCCGACGCGATGGTGCGGGCGCTGACCTTCGCGGACCGCAGCGTGAGCCCGGAGGTCGACACGGTCTCGCGGCTGACGACGGCGATCATCCTGGACGCGATGGGGACGGAGCACCCGACGCCCGAGCAGCTCTCGGTGGTGCGGGTCATCGAGCACACCTGGCACTCGGCGCTGATCACCTGGCTGTCCGGGCGCGCCTCGATCGCCCAGGTCAAGGTCGACATAGAGACGGTCTGCCGGCTGATCGCCCTGTCCGGGCGGGCCCCGCGGCACGCGCCGACCGGGTGAGGGCGGCGCCGGGCCCCGCGGCGGGGGCCCGGCCGACCGCCTCCGGTCAGGACTTCTTGTTCTTCTCCAGGTCGGCGGCGAAGAGGGCCGCGCACTCCGGACCGGTGTCGGTGCCGACGAAGAGGACGACCTTCAGCGGCCCGCTGAGGTGACCGCTGGCCTTGAGCGTCCAGTTGGACTTGGTCAGGGTCTTCATCTCCGAACCGGCCTGGGAGAAGGTCTGGCCCTCGGCCCAGCCGCCCTTGGTGAGGCCGGCGACGGTGTCCGCGAAGGACTTCTTCGGGTCGGCGGCCTTCTCGCTGTCGGCCGCCCAGGAGACCATGCACTCCTTGAGCTCGGGGGACACCGGGTCGCCCGTCGGGTCCTCGGTGAAGCCGGCCGCCGTCGCCGCCGTCTCGATCTCCTTGCTCACCGCGGCGGCGTCCAGCTTCCCGCCGCCGTCCGAGCCGGAGCCGCCCGAGGCGGACGGGGCCGCCGAGGCCGAACCGCCCTTGCCCGCGTCGGACTTGTCCGCGCCCTCGCCGCCGCAGCCCGCGACCAGCATCACCACACCGGCGGCCGCGGCCACCCACTTCGCCTTGCGCACAACTCTCCCGAACTCGCGCGCACGAAGGCCCGTTGCCCCCGTGACCAAGGGCCTAGTTTTGCACGCGGGAACGACACCCCGGCCCAACGGGCGTTTTGGTCAGGGCTGTTCGCCTCCGCGATCCGGACCCTCCTCCAGGAGCTCCAGCTCCCGCGCGGTGAACCGCTTCATGCACGCGTCCTCCGTGGCGATGAAGAGGAGGTTGTCGCCCGTGACCATCTCCCGCATGACCTGGTGCGTGGCGTTCAGCGTCCAGCCCCGCTTCGTGAGGGCGACACTCCGCATCGTGTCGCCCTTGTCGCCGATCTTCTGCTCCCGCGGCTCCCCGGCCGACCAGCCCCTCCACCGGAGGTCGGTGATCGCCTCGTCGAACCGGTCCCCCGTCCGGTCAGCGGGACGCGCGTAGGTGGCCCAGACGGCGGAGCAGGCCATGGCGCGTTCCGCCACCCGCCCCTTCTCCGTGGTCGGGGCGGGGGCGGTCCGGCCGGGCGTGGGGCCGCCGATCCCCGGGGTGTGGGAGCCGGGCAGTTTCGCCGCGGTCACGACCGCCATGATCTCGTCGTACACCGCCCTCCGGCCGAAGGGGCCGGTGGTGGAGGCCGGGGCGGCGGGGGCGGAGGCGGCCGGGGTGGCCGGGGCGGAGGCGGCCGGGGTGGCCGAGGCCGGCGCGGGAGCGGAGCCCGTGTCCGCGCCGCCGGGCCCGCATCCCGCCGCCAGAAGCGCCGCCGCCGTCGCGACGACGACGGCCGCCACCCGTGTGTTGCCCATGTCTTCCCCACCCTTGTCGCACGCTTGTGCGGGGAGTGTCACACAGGGGCCGGGGACTCCGCCGGGCGGGTCCGGCCGCCCGCCCGCGCCCATGTGAGGCGGCTCCCACCCCCGGGGAGCGGCGCCTACGGGCCGGTAGAGTGGGCGCGTCGTCATCATGCCCCGTACGGGGGGAAGCCGGTGCGAATCCGGCACTGACCCGCAACCGTGAGCCGCCTCGTCGCGAGCGCGGCGAGTCGGAATGCCCCGCCCGGGACGTGACGGCCGGCACCCGTCGAGGATTACGGAGCCGGAGCCCGGTGCCGTGAGGCGTACCGGTGACCGGCCGCAGGAGAGGGCCCCATGAACACCGTCCGCCGCGGCGCCGCCGCGCTCGCCGCCGCCGCAGTCCTGCTCGGCGCGGGAGCCACCGGCGTCGCCTCCGCCACGCCGTCGCCGTCCGCGCCGGCCCCCGCGACCGCCGCGGGGAACTCCTCCGGCCTGTACGGCAAGGGCGACCCCACCTATGACGGCGTGTGGCGCCAGTCGCTCGCCTTCCTCGCCCAGCGCGCCACCGGCTACCAGCCCGCCGACCGGGCCGTGGACTGGCTCGTCGCCCAGCAGTGCGCCGACGGGTCCTTCGCCTCCTACCGGGCGGACACCACTAAGCCGTGCGACGCGAAGACCCTGCGGGACAGCAACGCCACCGCCGTCGCCGTGCAGGCGCTGGCCGCCGTCCGCCGCCAGGCGGCGGACCCGGCCAAGGCCGACAAGGCCGTGCAGGCGGGCACCGCGTGGCTGCGGTCCGCGCAGAACAAGGACGGCGGCTGGAGCTACAGCCCCGGCGGCGCCAGCGACGCCAACTCCACCTCGATCGTGGTCAGCGCCCTCGCCGCGACCGGTGTGAAGCCCACCTCCTTCACCTCCGCCACGGGCCGCACCCCCTACGACGCGCTCCTCACCTTCGCCCTCCCCTGCGAGGACGAGACCGGCCCCGGCGCCTTCGCCTACCAGCCGGACAAGGCGGGCAAGCTGCTCGCCAACGCCGACGCGACGGCGGCCGCCGTCCTGGCCGGCCTCGGCAAGGGCGTCGCCGCCACCAAGGCCTCCCCGCCGCAGGCCCCGACCTGCGTCGACCTGCCCGAGCCGACCGCCGAGCGGGCCGCCCTCAACGGCGCCTCGTACCTGGCGAAGGCGCTCGTGAAGACCGGTCACCTGACCACCCCGCCGATGCCGGGCGCGACCGACCCGGCCGAGAAGCCCGACTTCGGCAACACCGCCGACGCCGTCGTCGCGCTGGCCGCCGCAGGTGTCGGCCGGCAGGCCGAGCCCGCGCTCCAGTGGCTGGAGCAGAACTCCGCCGCCTGGGCGAAGGAGAGCGGCCCCGCCGCCTACGCCCAGCTGATCCTCGCCGCCCGCGCCATGGAGGCCGACCCGCGCGACTTCGGCGAGGCCGACCTGGTCGAGCAGCTCAACGCCACCGGCCCGGCCCCCAAGACCCCGGACACCTCCGCCTCCTCCACCAGCGACGACGACGAGGGCGGCTTCGACCTCTGGTGGATCATCGGCATCGGCACGGTCGTCGGCGTCGGCATCGGCTTCCTCCTGAGCGGCCGCAAGAAGTGACCGCGCTTCGCCTCCGTACCCGTGGCCGGGTGGCGGGCGCCACGGCCGGGGCGCTGATCGCGCTCGCCGCGGCGGCCCCCTCGGCCGAGGCCGCCGGATACCGCTACTGGTCCTTCTGGGAGGCCGACGGCGGCCGCTGGACGTACGCCACGCAGGGCCCGGCGACCGCCCGGCCCGCCGACGGCTCCGCGATCGGCTTCCGTTTCGCGGTCAGCGCCGACTCCGCCGACGCGGCCCGGCCCTCCACCGCCCCCGACGCCGCCCGGACCTGCCGGGACGTGCCCGAGCGGGAGGGGACGAAGCGGGTCGCGGTCGTCGTCGACTTCGGCGGACCGAAGGACGCCCCGCCCGGCGAGACCCCGCCGCGCGACCTGCTGCGGGCCGGCTGCGCGCAGGTCCCGGAGTCGGCGACGGCCGCCGACGCCCTGGCGGCGGTCGTCACGCCGCTGCGGTACAACAGCGCGGCCCTGCTCTGCGGGATCGCCGGCTACCCGGCGAAGGGCTGCGGGGAGCAGGTCGCGGACGCCCCGCCGGCCACCCCCGCCCCGTCCGCCCCCGCGTCCGGGGAGACGGGCACCGCGTCCGCGCCCTCGGGCGGCGGCCCGTCGCTCGGCGTGCTCGTCGGCGGCGCGGCCGTGCTGGCCCTCGGCGGCGCCGCCGTCTGGAAGGCCCGCCGGCGCGGATGACCCCCGCCCGCGGCCCCGGCCGCCGTACCACCCGCACGTCCGAGCCCCGTCCCGGAGGCCGTAGCGCCGCCACCGCGTGGCGCGGCGGGTTCGCGGCCGCAGGGGCCGGACTCGTGGCCCCGGAGGCGAACCGGTCGAACGCGCTGCACGCCGGAGCGTGGTGGCTGTGGGCGCTCGGCCTCGCCGTCGCCGCCTCCCGCACCACCAACCCGCTCCTCCTCGGCCTCGTCGTCGCCGTCGCGGGCTACGTCGTCGCGGCGCGCCGCACGGACGCGCCCTGGGCCCGCTCGTACGGCGCGTTCGTGAAGCTCGGCCTGTTCGTCGTGCTTCTGCGGGTCGTGTTCTCGCTGGTCCTCGGCTCGCCCATCCCGGGCACGACCGCCCTGTTCACGCTGCCCGAGGTGCCGCTGCCCGACTGGGCGCGGGGGGTACGGATCGGGGGCCGGGTGACGGCCGAGCAGCTGGTCTTCGCGGTGTACGACGGCGCCAAGCTGGCGACCCTGCTGATCTGCTTGGGTGCCGCCAACGCGCTCGCCAACCCGGCGCGGTTGCTGAAGTCGCTGCCGGGCGCCCTGTACGAGGCCGGGGTCGCGGTCGTCGTGGCGATGACCTTCGCCCCGAACCTGGTCGCCGACGTGGTGCGGCTGCGCACCGCCCGCCGGCTGCGGGGCCGGCCCACGGGCGGGGTGCGCGCGGTGCTCCAGATCGGCCTGCCGGTCCTGGAAGGGGCCCTGGAGCGGTCGATCGCCGTGGCCGCCTCCATGGACGCGCGCGGCTACGGCCGTACCGCCCGCGTCCCCGACTCCGTACGCCGCACCACGAACGTGCTGGTCCTCGGCGGTCTCCTCGGCGTGTGCGCCGGTTCGTACGGGCTGCTCGCCGCGGAGGGCGCCGCGTACGGGCTGCCGCTGCTCGGCGCCGGGCTGCTCGCCGCCCTCGCGGGACTCCGACTCGGCGGGCGCAGGACCGTCCGCACCCGCTACCGGCCCGACCGGTTCGGGCCCCGGTCCTGGCTGGTCGCCGCCTCGGGCGTCACGGTCGCCGTCGCGATGGTCCTCGCCGCCGCCCGCGTACCGGACGCCCTGCGTCCCGGGGTCGTCCCGCTGGAGACACCGGAGCTGCCGCTGTGGCCGGCGCTCGCGGTCCTGGTGGGGCTGCTGCCCGCGTTCGTCGCCCCCGTACCGAAGGAGGACACGTGATCCGCTTCGAGAAGGTCTCCGTCACCTACGAGGGGGCCGCCGCGCCGGCCCTGCGGAACGTGGCCCTGACCGTGCCCGAGGGCGAGCTGGTGCTGCTGGTCGGCCCGTCCGGGGTCGGCAAGTCCAGCCTGCTCGGCGCGGTGTCCGGGCTCGTCCCCCACTTCACGGGCGGCACCCTGACCGGCCGGGTCACCGTCGGCGGCCGGGACACCCGCACCCACAAGCCGCGTGAGCTGGCGGACCTGGTGGGCACGGTCGGCCAGGACCCCCTGGCGCACTTCGTCACCGACACGGTGGAGGACGAGCTGGCGTACGGCATGGAGTCCCTCGGGCTCCCGCCGGCCGTGATGCGCCGCCGCGTGGAGGAGACCCTCGACCTGCTCGGTCTGGCCGAGCTGCGGGACCGGCCGATCGCGACGCTCTCCGGCGGCCAGCAGCAGCGGGTCGCGATCGGCTCCGTCCTCACCCCGCACCCGCGGGTCCTCGTCCTCGACGAGCCGACCTCCGCCCTGGACCCGTCGGCGGCCGAGGACGTCCTCGCGGTCCTCCAGCGGCTCGTCCACGACCTGGGCACGACGGTCCTCATGGCGGAACACCGACTGGAACGGGTCGTCCAGTACGCCGACCAGGTCCTTCTGCTCCCCGACGGCCGCATGGGCCCGCCGGCCGAGATCATGGCCGTCTCGCCGGTCCATCCGCCGGTGGTCGCCCTGGGACGCCTCGCCGGCTGGGACCCGCTCCCGCTGACCGTCCGTGACGCCCGCCGCCGCGCCACCGCCCTCCGCGACCGCCTCGCCGACCGCACCCCGCAGCCGCCGCGCGCGCTCGCGGGGCGGGACGGCGGTGCCGGTGAGGCCGGGGGCGCGGGCGGTGCCGAGGCGGCGGGTCCGTCCGCCGCGTCCCCCGGAAGGGGCTCCGGGCGCCGGCCCCTGTTCCGCCGGGGGCGTACCGCCCCGGCGGAGGACACGGCGCCCGGACCCCTGGTCGACGTGCGCGCCCTGGCCGTCCGGCGCGGGCGGGTCGAGGCGCTGCGCCGGATCGACCTCCGGGTGCGGGCCGGCGAGACGGTCGCCCTGATGGGCCGCAACGGCGCCGGCAAGTCGACCCTCCTCCACACGCTCGTCGGCACGGTCGCCCCCACCTCCGGCACCGTCCGCGTGGCCGGCCGGACCCCCCACACCACCGATCCGCGCGCCCTGATCCGGCAGGTGGGCCTGGTCCCGCAGGAGCCGCGCGACCTGCTGTACGCGGAGACCGTCGCCGCCGAGTGCGCGGCGGCCGACGCGGACGCGGGCGCCGCCCCCGGCACCTGCCGGGCCCTCGTGGCCGAGCTGCTGCCGGGCGTGACGGACACCACGCACCCCCGGGACCTGTCGGAGGGGCAGCGGCTCGCGCTCGCCCTGTCCGTCGTCCTGACCGGCCGCCCGCCGCTGCTCCTCCTGGACGAGCCGACCCGCGGTCTGGACTACGCCGCCAAGGCCCGGCTGGTCGCCCACCTCCGTACCCTCGCGGCCGCGGGACACGCGACCGTCCTGGCCACCCACGACGTGGAGCTGACCGCCGAACTCGCCGACCGCGTGGTGATCGTCGCGGGCGGCGAGGTGGTGGCGGACGGCCCGACGGCCGAGGTGGTCGTCTCCTCGCCCGCCTTCTCCCCGCAGGTGGCGAAGGTCCTCGCGCCCCGGCCCTGGCTCACGGTCGAACAGGTGGAGGCGGCCCTGTGAGCGCCGGCACCGCCGCCCGCCCGATCCGGCTGGGTCCGAAGTCGGTCGCGGCCCTGGTGCTGGTGTCCCTGGTCGGCCTGGCCGCCGCCGGCTGGCCGCTGGTGGCCGACGCGGGATCCGCCGTCACCGACCACGCGGCCGACGCGCCCTGGTTCTTCGCCCTGCTGCTGCCACTGCTCATCGCCGTCGTGGTGGCGACGATCGCGGACTGCGGGATGGACGCCAAGGCGGTGGCCATGCTGGGCGTGCTCGCCGCCGTGGGCGCCGCGCTGCGCCCGCTGGGCGCGGGGACCGCGGGCCTGGAACCGATGTTCTTCCTGATGCTGCTCAGCGGCCGGGTCCTCGGGCCCGGCTTCGGCTTCGTCCTGGGCGCGGTCACCCTCTTCGCCTCCGCGCTCCTGACGGGCGGGGTGGGGCCCTGGATGCCGATGCAGATGATGGCGATGGGCTGGTTCGCCATGGGCGCGGGCCTGCTGCCCGGGCCGGAGCGGATCCGGGGCCGGGGCGAGCTGCTGATGCTCTCGGCGTACGGGGTCGTGGCGGCGTTCGCGTACGGCACGGTCACCAATCTGTACGGGTGGGTGACCGTCGGCGGGGCGGGGCAGGCGATCTCCTTCCGGCCCGGGGACCCGCTGGGCGACAACCTGGTGCGGTTCCTGGCGTACGTGGTGGCCACCTCCCTCGCCTGGGACCTGGGGCGGGCGGTGCTCACGGTCGTCCTCACGTGGGCGGTGGGCGGGCCGCTGCTGCGGGCGCTGCGGCGGGCCACGCGGCGGGCGAACTTCGCGGCCCAGGTCACATTCGAGGGGTCCCGAAGGCCCCTCCCGGGTGAGGCCCCTCATAGGACCCAGGTCACGTACGAGCCGGAATAGTAGACCTGGAGAATCCTCTCAAAACACCCATACAGGGATCTCACCTGCGGAAACGGTCCGGCCTCGGGGCGCGAGGCGCTCCCCGGAGCACCCCCCGGGGTCCGAACCTTCCTCGTACAGGGGGTCGTTGCACCGCCCCGCCGGGTTTGCTTGTCTGGAGGACGTCGCCAGGCAGCCGGTGCTGATCGCAGCGCCACGGACGGCCGGTTCCCCCCAGTCCCCGGGTCTCCCGGGCTCTGGTTCCGGCATGCCGAAAACGCCCGGCGCGACCCATGTCCCCGACGTTAGGTATGACGTTTTGTTCCGCTCGCTCACCACTCGTGTCTCCGCCCGCCAGAAGACCTTCGCCGCCTCCGCAGCCGTGCTGCTCGGCGCGTCCGGTGCGGTGCTGGGCACGACGGGCTCGGCCTCGGCCGCCAGCCCGCAGGAGCTCGCCCGGCAGATCGTGCCCGCCTCGCAGTACGCGTCCTTCAGCAAGATCGTCGCGCACGAGTCCGGCTGGAACCCCGCCGCGACCAACTCCTCCAGCGGCGCCTACGGCCTCGTCCAGGCCCTGCCGGCCTCGAAGATGTCCTCGGCCGGTTCCGACTGGAAGACCAACCCGGCCACCCAGATCAAGTGGGGCCTGAACTACATGAACGAGCGCTACGGCTCCCCGAACGCCGCCTGGGCGTTCTGGCAGGCCAACGGCTGGTACTAAGAAGCACCGCCGGTAGCAGACAGCTCGACGGGTACCGGGCGGCTCCGCCGGTACCGGGCAGTCCCGCGGCTCACCGCCGCGACCCCGTGGCCCCGCGCCGTACCGGCGCGGCACGTCACCGCGCACGACCCCGCAGCACCGCGGCACGGCAGCGCCGTGCGGCAGTCGGCGCGCCGCCTCCCGGGCGGCGCCGCGCCCCCGTAGCACCCGGCCGGCCCTCGACGGGCCGGCCCGCGTCTCGCCGGTCCACGAGCCCGGCCGGACGACCCGCCGGGCCACGCACCCGGCCACACCGCGTCCCGCCGGTCCACGAGCCCGGCCGGACATCCCGCCGGTCCGCCACACCCGGTCCGCGCGTCCGCAAGGCCCCGCCCTCCGCACCCGGAGGGGCGGGGCCTGCGGCGTTTCCGGGCCCGCCGCCCCGGGTCCGTACCGCCGGAGCCCTCCCCTTCCCCCGCGGCCTCCTCAGAGCCGCTGGAGGATCGTCGCGGCGGCGAGCGCACCGCCCCCGCCCACGGTGACGAGGGCGAACTCCTGGTCGGCTCGCTCCAGTTCGTGCAGGGCGGTGGTCAGGAGGCGGGCGCCGGTGGCTCCGACGGGGTGGCCGAGCGCGAGCGCGCCGCCGTTGACGTTCACCTTCTCCAGACCGTCGAGGTCGCTCCCGAACTCCCGCGCCCAGCCCAGCACCACCGAGGCGAAGACCTCGTCGATCTCCACGAGGTCGATGTCCCGCAGGCTCATCCCGGCCCTGCCGAGCACCGCGCGGGTCGCGTCGACCGGCCCGTCGAGGGGGTGCTGCGGATCGGCGCCGACGAGCGCCTGGGCCACGATGCGGGCGCGGGGCCGCAGCTTGAGGGCGCGGGCCGTGCGCCGGGAGGCCCACAGGAGCGCGGCGGCGCCGTCGGCGGCCGGGGCCGCGCTCCCGGCCGTGTGGATCGCCAGGGGGAAGAGGGGCCTGAGCCGCGCCGGCTCCTCCATGCCGGTGTCGCCCGGCACCTCGTCCCGGTCGACGAGCCGCCCCGGGCCGTGCCCCGCAGCCGACTCCTCCTCGGTGGCGGGGACCCGGACGGGGAAGGTCTCGCGCTTGAAGCGCTCCTCGGCCCGGGCGACGGCGGCCCGCTCCCGCGAGAGCAGTCCGAGGGCGTCGGTGTGCTCCCGGGTGAGTCCACGACGGCGGGCGATGCGCTCGGCGGCCTCGACCGGGTGGGGCAGGTCGACGTCCCAGCCGTCGGGGAAGGGGCTGCCGGTTCCGGGCCAGGACCCGCGGCCGTCACCGAGCGGCTCGCGGACGCCGGGACCGAACGGAGAGCCGGAGCCGATCGGAGAGCCCGAGTCGAACGGGAAGCCGGACCCGAACGGGGAGCCGGACCCGGGTGGTACGCGGGACGTGGACTCGACGCCGCAGGAGACGCCGACGTCGATGACCCCGGCCGCGATCATGTCGGCCACCATGTGGCTCGCCTGCTGCGAGGAGCCGCCCTGGGCGTCGACCGTGCTCGCGGCCGTCTCGTACGGGAGCCCCATGGCGAGCCAGGCGGTGCGGGCGGGGTTGCCCGCCTGCTCGCCGGTCAGGGCGGCCGTACCGCCGACGATCTGCTCGACACAGTCGGCGGGGATGCCGGTGCGGCCGAGCAGTTCGCGGTAGGCCTCCCCCAGGAGGCGGGCGGGGTGGAGCCGGGCGAGCGCGCCGCCGCGCCTGCCGAGGGGGGTGCGTACGGCTTCGACGATGACGGGTTCCGCGGGCATGGCCTCGTCCTCTCCTCGGCCCCGGCCGGGAGTGTGGGCAACCGCCCGGTCGGCGCGTCAGGGCGACTGGTACGCGTTCCAGATTCCCGAGCAGTCTGAGGACTGCTACCGCGGGTACGCAAGGGTCGGGCGGGTGCTGGTTCCCGCCATGCCGGTCCGGACGGCTAGAACGCGTTGCCGTCGGGTGCCGGGCCCGGCACCGGCCTGGTGCACCGCCCCTCGGCGCCCGCCCGGCCCCGTACGGAAGCGCCCCGTACGGAGCCCGCCGCACCTCCCGGATCGCCTCTCCTCCCCGCCCCGTACGGAACCGGCCCTTCCCGGCCCGCGTCCGACACCACATGCGGGGGACACACCGAATCCTGACCACACTCGTCGCGCTGCTCGCCTTCCAGCTGCTCGGCACGCTCGCCGTACCGGCGTACGCCTGCGGCTGCGGCGCCATGATCCCGGACCCGGCGTCGCGCATCGGCGTGGACCGCGAGGAGTCCGCCGTCCACTGGGACGGCACCACCGAGACGATCGTCATGCGCTTCCACGTCAGCGGCAACGCCCGGCGCGCCGCCTGGATCATGCCGGTGCCGGGCCGCGCCGACGTCACGCTCGGCGACCCGGACCTCTTCGACCGTCTCGAAGACCTCACCGCCCCCGAGCGGCGCGACCGCTTCCACTTCTGGCCGCGCGGCGACGACTGGCCGTTCGACGCGGGCCGCGGCGACGGCGCGGGAGCGGCGGCGCCCGGCGGCGCGGACGGCGCCGGGGTCGGTGTCGTCGGACGGGAACGGCTCGGCCCCTTCGACGTGGCCCGGCTGACGGCCACCGACCCGGAGGCCCTCGGCACGTGGCTCCGCACCCACGGGTTCGACCTGCCCGACCGCCTGCCGGGCGCGCTGCGGCCGTACGTCGAGCGGAAGTGGGAGTACGTCGCCGTCCGCCTCGCCCCGGAGGAGGAGGACGCGGTCCTGCGCGGCGAACTCACCCCACTGCGGATCGCCTTCGCCTCGCCCGAACTCGTCTACCCGATGCGCCTCTCGCGCCTCGCGCGGACGCCGCAGTCCCTCGGCCTGTACGTCCTCGCCGACCACCGCATGGAGCCGCGCTCGGCGATCGGCGGCGAGCGCCCCGAGGTGACCTTCGCGGGCCACGTCGACCACCCGGAGGGGCCCGTCGCCGGCCTCACCGGAGGCCGCGCCGTCCACCTGACCGCCCTGGAGCAGGGCTTCCCGCACCCCGAGCGGATCGACGGGGACCACCTTCTGCGGACCGTCGCCGACACGCCGTACCGCCGCGTGGAGTACACCGACCGGCTGCTGACCGTCGCCGGCGGTGTCCCCGTCTGGCTGCTCACCGTGGGCGCCGGCGCGGCGGCCCTCACCGCCGGCGCGCTGCTGCGCGCCCGGCGGGAACGGCGGACCACCGGGGCGAACGGCGGTGTAGCGTCGGCCGCATGACGCACTCTCAGCCGAATCCGCAGTGGTCCGAGGTCGACACCTACGTCACCGATCTCCTCGCCCCCGCCGACGAGGCGCTGACCGCCGCGCTCGCCGACTCCACGGCCGCGGGCCTGCCCGAGATCGCCGTCGCCCCCAACCAGGGCAAGTTCCTCCACCTCCTGGCGCTCGTCCACGGCGCGCGGAAGATCCTGGAGATCGGCACGCTCGGCGGCTACAGCACCATCTGGCTCGCCCGCGCACTGCCCGCCGACGGCACGCTGACGACCCTGGAGTACGACCCGAAGCACGCGACCGTGGCTCGCGCCAACATCGCCCGCGCCGGCCTGGACGAGCAGGTCGAGATCCGCACCGGGGCCGCCCTCGACACCCTCCCGCTCCTGGAGCGGGAGGGCGCGGGCCCCTTCGACTTCGTCTTCATCGACGCCGACAAGGTCAACAACCCGCACTACGTCTCCTGGGCGCTGAAGCTGAGCCGCCCGGGCAGCCTGATCGTCGTGGACAACGTCGTACGCGACGGCAAGGTCGCCACCCCGCACCCGGACGACCCGGCGATCACCGGCACCCGCGAGATGTTCGACCTCGTCGCCCGCGAACCGCGCCTCGACGCGACCGCCCTCCAGACGGTCGGCACGAAGGGGTACGACGGGCTGCTGATCGCCCGCGTGACCGGCTGACGGCTGACGGCTGACGGCTGACCGGTAACTGCGTCCGGCCCGCCCGCCGGCAGGGGCCTCAGGCGACGGGCGCGGTGCGGCGCCAGCCGGCGAAGAGGGGCAGCCGGCCCGTCGCGTCGAGCACGACCATGCCGAACGGCCGGTCGAAGGCGACCCGTTCCACCGCTTCGGGACGGGGCGGTGCCGCGCTGCGGGCCGTGGTCACCTGGGTGACGGCCGCCGCCTCCATCCCCTCCTCGGCGATCTCGACCAGCGCCTCCTGCGCGACCCCGGAGACGAAGAGGTCCGCCGCCGAGAGCCCGGAGAAGTCCGCCCCGGGGCGCACGGCATGCGTGACGCCGAGGGCCGGCAGGTCGCCGGTCACATCGGTCCGCGTACGCAGGGAGAAACGCGGCAGGGCGACGTCGACGGCCCGCGTGCCGAGCGGGGCACGGTCGCCGTCGTCGCCGGCCCAGGCGGCGGCGATCACCTCGCTCGGCCCCGCGCCCCGGGGGCCGAGCGCGAACCGTACCCGGGGCGCCCCCTCCCCCGCGCAGGGCAGCTCCACGACGGTGACCCGGCCCGTCCGCCACGCCCAGGCGCCCGGCACGCGCCGGTGCATCGTCGGTACGGGCCGGGTGACCCCGTCGCCGTCCGTGAAGGGCGCGTCCCGGGTGAGGCGCCGCGGAAAGGCGCACGCCCACGCGGCCTTCAACGCCACCGCGTTGACCAGCACCAGCTCCTCCGAACCGTCCAGCTCCAACGGCAGCCGCGCGATCCTGCCGCCCGTGGCCCCCCGTACCCAGGTGTCGATCTCGCCCTGGGCGTCCGCGTCCCCCGGTTCGAAGGACAGATCGTCCGTGGCGCCGAAAGCGGTGTCGGGAAGCGCGAAGTACGCCGCCCCGGGAAGCGTCCCGAACCGTACGTCCGGCAACCCGCTCCGGAAGGAGCCGAGCACCGGCACCCTGCTCCACACCCCGGTCGCGACCGCGGCCCCGGCCGCCCCCTCGCCGATCCGCCGCCCGACCTCGGTCACCGCCCCGGCCGCCGCCTCCCCGCCGGCCCCGACGACCTCCCGCAGCTCCGCGGCGGTCCGCCCCCGCGCCCCCGCGGCCACGACACCGAGCGCCAGCCACAACCCGGCGGGCGCGCACACGAAGTCCCGCGCCCCGAACCGCTCCACCCACCGCCCGCCCCACTCCCGCACCGCGTCGGCGGCGCGTCCGAGGTGATCGTTCGCGGGGTGCGGGGTCATAAGCTGCCCTCCATGAGCATCGGGATCGTGAACGGGCCGAGCCACCCACCGGGGGCGGCCTTCCGCATCATGCCCGGCTCGCGGCAAGCAAGGGGCCGTTCCTTCCGCAGGACGTCTCCCGCGCCCCGAGGCCGGCCTGAGCGAGCGTGAACAGACGACGGCGGAAGAAGCTGAGCCGGCGCCTCGTCGAGGCGGCGGCCTTCGGCGACCGCACCCGCGTCCTCGCCCTGCTGCGGGCCGGGGCCTGCCCGGACGCCCGCGACGCCGAGGGCACCACACCGCTCTACGCGGCATCCGTCGCCGGAGCGACCGACAACGTCCTGTGCCTGCTGGCAGCCGGGGCCTCGCCGGACACCGAGAGCGGACACGGCGCGGAAGGCACACCCTTGTGCGCGGCCGCGTGCTGGGGCCACACCGCAACGGTACGGGCGCTGCTCGCCCACGGCGCCGACCCCCAACTCCGCGAGGACCACGGCACGGGCCGTTCCCCTCTCGAATGGGCGACGACCGGGCCCCACCCCGACACGATCGCCGCCCTTCTCGCCGCGGGCGCCCGACCACGCGACCGCACCGCACCGGCGGGAGCGGAAGACCGCACGTAGTCGGGCGGAACCAGCCACTCCCGGCCGTTGTTCTCGGGCCACAAGAACGCCATGGGATGCTTCCGGCTCCCTGGGCAGCTCGGCGGGATCCTCGTACCCCGGATCACGTCGCGCAGGGTGCCGACCGTTCCCGCGCCGGCCGATGTCGTCCGGCCGGTCACGCGACGTACGCAGCGGACGCGGCCGAGAGAACGCGTCCGGATCGGCGACGTCCCGAGCGACCAAGGAACGGCGCGAGTCCCGGGAGTCGTCCGCCACCGTGGCCGTACGCCCGCACGGCAGACACACGGACGCCGGTAGAGAACCGCGCGTCGGAGGCGCTGCCCCCACACGCTGTAGCCCCGCTCTGCACTCGTAACGCCCTGGAGCTCGGCACAGCTGCCACCACGGGTGGTCGGCTCGGGGCACCGGTACTCGGGGGCTACGGGGAATGGGGGCGTCTCCTCGGCATCCCGGATGTGCAGGTAGTAGCGCTGGAGTCCGCGCAGGATCAGGGGCACGTACACACGCATGGCTGCGCGGCAAAAGCGACGAACCCGGCGACGGAGTGGTTGCGTCCGGCGCCCAAGGGGCTCCGGTGTCCGTACGCCGTCGCCGTCGCGACCTGGCGGATCGCGACATAACCGCCCGTCAGGCAAGCCCGCACTGCCCGGGATCGAAGCCGCCGACAACCATCCGTCGTGGCGCTGTCCATAGCGTCAAACTTCCGCCACTGCTTTTGTACACATACAGCTCATGACGGCCCCGGGGGCGGGAGAGATACGCTCTTCCCGTCATCGGCGCGATACGCCTTGGGGGCGGCGAAGCTCTCCGGGATGAGCTCGAAGCACACCACCACGCCACATGGCCCCCGCTCACAGCACCCCCGAAATCGCATCACGGGGAACGGACTTGGCCCATGCGAGCCCGGCCCTCTCTCATCGCTGCATGGCGTTGACTCCGACCGGACACCCCACGTCGCGTCGTGGCGTTGCGTCCTTTCTTCCTTCGCCGTCACGCAACGGCGCGCGACAGGAGCCAGAGGACATGCAAGCCGCATGAACGAAGCCAGCGAGAGGACTACAAGCCATGACCACGACTCGCAGCATGGACACAAAGACCGCCAACCGCCCAGCGTTCGAACTCCGCCTCGGTGGACTGCACTTGACCGTGCAACGCATCCCCGGATGGCTCGTCGCCCTGGTCACCGCCGCCGGCGGGGCAGCGGGCACGTGGTGGACGCAGCGCTAAGGGCTGTCTCGCCGATCTTGCCGGCCTCGCGCCGCCTGGCACGCGCGCTCGCCGCCTTGTCACCGTTCGCGCTGCGCCGCGGGCGATGCCTGTGAGTCGTCCTCACGCCGCTTTGACTGGCGGATATAGGAGACTGCACGCACGTGATCAAGGCTCGGCGCAGCGCCCGGCCTGTGCTTCCTGAGAGGTGTCATGTGCCTAGCGTGGTAAAGATCAACGTCCTGACCGTCCCCGCAGACCAGCGGGAAGTGCTGGAGCAGCGGTTCGCCTCGCGGGCCGGGGCCGTGGAGGGGTCCGACGGTTTCGAGTGGTTCGAGCTGCTGCGCCCGCTGGAGGGCACCGACCAGTACCTGGTGTACACCCGGTGGCGCAGTGAGGAGGACTTCCAGGCCTGGATGAACGGTTCCATGAAGGCCGCCCACCAGGGCACGGCCGGCGGTGAGGGCGGGGCCGAGCGGCCGAAGCCCGCCGCCTCGGGCTCGACCCTGTGGTCGTTCGAGGTCGTCCAGCAGGCGTCCCCCAAGAACTGAGGTGCGTCCGGTGTCGTGCGCGTCCCAGAATGGCGCGCATGACCTGGACCTTCACCCCCGAGCGCGTCGACACCCCGGACGCCACCGCCCTGCGCCGTGACTACTACGGCGACGTCGCCGGCCGCTACTGGAAGCGGCCCGCCACCGAGGCGGAGATCGACGAGGGCCTGACGAACGACGGGGTGGAGCTGCTGACCGCGCCCACCGGCGCGTTCCTGGTGGCCCGCTTCGCCGGTGAGGCGGCCGGTTGCGGCGGCGTCGTGCTCCTCGACGAGGAGCGTGCCGAGCTGACCCGGGTGTTCCTGCGGCACGCCTACCGGGGCAAGGGCGGCGCGGGCCCGCTCCTGGCGCATCTGGAGGACGCCGCGCGGGAACTCGGCGCCCGCCGGATGGTGCTGAACACGCGCCTGGACCTG
Source organism: Streptomyces sp. NPDC012827 (assembly GCF_042900905.1). Taxonomy (NCBI): domain Bacteria; kingdom Bacillati; phylum Actinomycetota; class Actinomycetes; order Kitasatosporales; family Streptomycetaceae; genus Streptomyces; species Streptomyces sp. NPDC012827. The sequence goes on from NZ_JBIBBY010000016.1 coordinate 63,876, forward strand.
ATCGAGGCACGGGCGCTGTACACGCGGCACGGATACGCGGAGATACCGGCGTACTGCACCGGCCCGTACATGGAGATCTGGTACGGCAAGGAGCTCTGAACCGCCCCGCCTGCCCGCCCGGTTGCGGGCGGAGGCGCCTCGCCGGCCCGGGAACGGCGTGGCGCCCGCTCAGGCGTGGTGGTCGCGGGGCGGTTGCGGCGCGTGCGGCCGTTCCGCGTCCGAGCCGCTCAGCTCGGCCGTCAGCTCCTCCACGAGCCGTACGAGATCGGTGGGCCGGTCCGGCCCCCACCAGTCGCCGAGGAGTTCGGCCAGCGAGTCCTCCCGGGCCTTGGCCAGCTTCGTCGCGGCCACCACCCCCTCGTCGGTGAGCATCAGCTGGAGCCCTTCCCTGCGGGCCAGGCGCCGGCCCTCCACCTCCCGGGCCGCCTCGGTGATCGCCCGCAGCGGCACGGGCGTGCTCTCGGCGAGCAGCGCCGGTTCGACGGACCCGTGCCGGCGGATGCGCAGGAGCAGCCAGCTCGACGCGGGCAGCAGGTCGAGCCCGGCGCGGGCGGTGATCTTCTCGTACACCGCCTTGCGTCCCTCCCGGGACCCGAGGACGGACAGGGCGCGGGCGCACTCGTCGTAGGAGGAGCGTTCGACCGGGTTGGAGGCGAGCGTCTGGCTGGTGTCGGGCGCGGTGACGGAGCCGCGCAGCCGGTCCTCCTTGAGGAACCAGGCGACGACGAAGGCGAGGAGGACGACCGGTGCCGCGTACAGGAAGACGTCGGTGATGGACGTGGCGTACGCGTGGAGCACGGACGGCCGCAGTGCGGGCGGCAGCGCCCCGATGGCACGCGGGTCGGCGGCGACCTGCTCGGGTCCTGTGCCGGGTGGCACGCCTGGTCCGGCTCCGGCGAAGACGTCCTCCAGCTTGTGCGTGAGCCGGTTGGTGAAGATCGTGCCGAAGACGGCGACGCCGAAGGAGGCTCCGATGGAGCGGAAGAAGGTGGCGCCGGAGGTGGCGACGCCCAGGTCCTCGTAGGAGACGGCGTTCTGCACGACGAGCACGAGAACCTGCATGACCAGACCCAGGCCCGCGCCGAAGACGAAGAAGTAGACGCTCATCCGCCAGGTGGAACTGGTCTCGCTCAGCAGGTGGAGGAGGAGCAGGCCGAGGGCGGTGACGGCGGTGCCGAGGATCGGGAAGACCTTCCACCGGCCGGTGCGGGAGACGATCTGCCCGGAGGCGGTGGAGGTCAGGAGCACGCCGAGGACCATGGGCAGCATGTGGACGCCGGACATGGTCGGGGTGACGCCCTGGACGACCTGGAGGAAGGTCGGCAGGTAGGTCATCGCGCCGAACATCGCGAAGCCGATGACGAAGCTGATGACGGAGACCAGTGTGAAGGTCCGTACCCGGAACAGCTTGAGCGGCAGGACCGGCTCGGCCGCCCGCCGTTCCACGCGCACGAACCAGACGAGGAGTACGGCTCCGAGGACGGCGAGGCCGATGATCTGCGCCGAGCCCCAGGCCCATGTCGTGCCGCCGAGGGAGGCGACGAGGACGAGGCAGGTGGCGACGGAGGCGATGAGGAAGGTGCCGAGGTAGTCGATGGTGTGGCGGGTGGAGCGGACCGGGATGTGCAGGGCGGCGGCGATGACGAAGAGGGCGACGATGCCGACCGGCAGGTTGATGTAGAAGACCCAGCGCCAGGAGAGGTGCTCGGTGAAGACGCCGCCGAGCAGGGGGCCGAGCACGCTGGTGGCGCCGAAGACGGCGCCGAAGAGGCCCTGGTACTTGCCGCGCTCGCGCGGCGACACGAGGTCGCCGACGATCGCCATCGACAGGACCATGAGCCCGCCGCCGCCGAGGCCCTGGACCGCGCGGAAGGCGATGAGCTGCGGCATGTTCTGGGCGATGCCGCAGAGGGCGGAGCCGATCAGGAAGATGACGATGGCGGCCTGGAAGAGTTTCTTGCGCCCGTACTGGTCGCCGAGTTTGCCCCACAAGGGGGTCGCGGCGGTGGAGGCCAGCATGTAGGCGGTGACCACCCAGGAGAGGTGTTCCATGCCGCCGAGTTCGCTGACGATGGTCGGCAGGGCGGTCGACACGATGGTCTGGTCGAGCGCGGCGAGCAGCATGCCGAGCAGCAGCGCGCCGATCGCGACGAGGACCCCGCGGTGGCTCTGCCCCGCTCCGGGCGCGGGGCCGCCGCCGAGCTGGGGCGAGCGGATGTCCTGGGCCATGGGCGTCTCCTCGGAGGTTCCCTCCATCATGATCCGAATGTCCGGATATGGCCTGCCGAGGGAGACGTGTGTTCACCCGCCCGAAGGGGGCGGACTGCATAATCGCTCGCAGTTGTCTCGGGGAGGGGACCCATCATGACCGGACACGTCTGTCCTGAATGCGGTGGACACAGACCTGGCTGCGCGTGCGCCCGGGCGGCCGAACTCGCGGCGGAGGTGGCGGCGGCCGAGGACTTCGATCCGCTGCGCATCCGGCCGTACGTGACGCTGGAGGCGGCGGAGGCGGGGGACGAGGGGGCGCGGGGTCCGGGCGGTGCGGATCGCGCCGGCGGCTCCGGTGGCTCCGGTGGGCAGGATCCGCCGACGGCGCGGCTGACTGCCGTCCGCCCGGAGGACGTGACGGCCGGGACGTACGGGGACGCCGTGCCGTACGGGGCGGCCGGGAGCCATGGGGCGGACGCGGGGCCGTACGGGGCGGGCCGCCCGGAGGCGTACGAGATGGGCCCGGAGCCGTACGGCGACGACGGTGGCGACGAGACGAGGCCCTTGCTGCTCGACGGACCCGGCGCGGTGGGCGTGCGCGACGGGTCCGGAGCGCGCCGGCGCGGTGCCCGGCGGGGCGGGACGGCCGTCCTGGTGTCGGCCGCGGCCGTGGCGGGCACGGCGGCCCTCGCGGCAGCGGTGCTCGGCTTCGGCAGCGAGCGCGAGGACCGGGCGGCCGTGCCCGAGGTGACCACGAGCGCGTCGCTGAACATCGCCGTCTCGGAGGCGCCGTCCAGCGCGACGCCGTCCTCCACGGGCTCCGAGCCGTCCTCCGCGTCCCCCTCGGCGCGGGAGAGCTCCGCCTCCCCGTCCGGCTCGGCGACCCCCGCGGTCTCGGGTTCCCCTTCGGCCTCCGCCTCCCCCTCCGGCCCCTCCTCGGGTCCCGCGTCCGCGTCCCCGTCGGCCTCCGGTACGTCCACGGCGCCGGGCGCCCCGGCGGGCCCCGCGTCCACGGCCCCGGCGGCGCCCGCGACCGGCACGGGCGAACCGAGCACCCGGCCGGCCGCGCCGCCTCCCCCGGAAGAGACGGAGGAACCCGCGGAGGAGCCGCGGACGCTGGATTACGGGGACAGCGGGGCGGAGGTGCGGGAGCTGCAGGAGCGGCTGACCGACGTGGGCGCCTACAGCGGGCCGCTGGACGGCGAGTACGACCAGGGCGTCTGGCGCGCGGTGAAGGCGTACCAGTCGTGGATGTACATCCAGGACGACCCGAGGGGCGTGTACGGCCCCGCCACCCGCGAGGTTCTGGAACGGAACACGCCCCACATCTGACCCCGGCGGCATTCCGGGTGACGGTCGGGGCGGTGGCCGGGGTGGCCAAGACCGCCCCCGGTTTTGTATCGTGAAAAAACAAAGTGGCCCCGCTCGCACTCCCTGACCGGCGGGCGGGTCCACTCTGTTCTCCGCGCCACCCTTCTGGAGACCTCATGGCCGCCACCACCCCGGCACCGCTCACCGCCCGCGCCCTCCTCCTCGACATGGACGGCACCCTCGTCAACTCGGACGCCGTCGTCGAACGCTGCTGGCGCCGCTGGGCGGACCGGCAGGGCCTGGACGGGGACGAAGTCCTCAAGGTGGTGCACGGACGCCAGGGCTACGCCACGATGGCGCTCCTCCTGCCCGACCGCCCGATGGAGGAGAACCACGCGGACAACCGCGTCATCCTGGCCGAGGAGACCGCCGACCTCGACGGGGTCGTTCCCGTCGGCGGCGCCCCCGCCTTCATGGACGCGATCGCCGGACTCCCGCACGCGCTGGTGACCTCGGCGGACGCGGCACTCGCCCGGGCCCGCATGGGCGCGGCGGGGCTGCGGATGCCGGAGACCCGGATCACCGCCGAGTGCGTCGGAGCCAGCAAGCCGGACCCGGAGGGCTTCCTCAAGGGCGCGGCGGAACTGGGCTTCGACCCGGCGGAGTGCGTGGTCTTCGAGGACTCCGAGGCCGGCATCCGGGCGGGCCGGGCGGCCGGCATGCGGATCGTGGGCGTGGGCCCTCGGGCGGCGGCGTTCGCACCGGACCTGTACGTGCCGGACCTCACCCACCTCCGCGTCGAGGCGGGCGCCGACGGCACGGCCACGCTCACCGCACTGCCGTAACCGGGCCCGCCCCCGTCTCCCCCGCCCGCGGCCGGACGATCCGGCCGCGGGCGACGAGTTCCAGGACGGTCGCCGCGGCGACCGCCTGCACCGCCAGCAGCGCGATGAGCACGAACAGCTGAACGGCCCCGGCGTGCAGCGGTGACGCGCCGCCGAGCAGCATGCCGACGAAGGCGCCCGGCAGGGTGACGAGCCCGACCGTGCGGGTCTGGTCCATGCCCGGGAGCAGGGCGTCGGCCGCCGCCTTCCGGGCCACTTCCAGCCGGGCGTCCCGGGCGAGCAGACCGAGCGCCAGCCCGGCCTCCACCTCACCCCACCGCCCCTCCAGCTCGTCGAGCGAACGCCGGCCCGCGAGGACGGTGGCCGTGAGCGCTCCGCCGACGAGGATGCCGGTCACGGGCACGAGCGTGATGCCCTTCACCGGCACGAGCCCGGTGAGGACGAGGGCGAGGACCACCGGGAGGACGCCGGCGGCGATCGGTACGGCCGCCCACCACCAGCCCCTGCCGGGCGCGGGTACGACCCGGCGCCCGGCCGTGCGTACCGCCACCGCGTACATCAGGACCAGGAAGCAGAACAGCAGCGGTACGGACCGCACCACCCAGCCGATCACCAGCGAGACGGCCACGAGCTGGACGGCGGCGCGGGCACCGGCGAGCAGGGTGTCGCGGGCCCGGCCGAGCCGGGCGAGGGCCACGACACCCGCGGCGGCGGCGAGGAGTACGGCGAGGACCGCGGCGAAGGTGGCGTTCACGTCCAGAAGCACGGGCCCACCCTAGGCCGTGTCTTTTGGATCAGGCCGGATCAGGGAGCGGCGTCTGGCGCCGTGCATCGCAAGGCGGAGGAGGGAGTCCATGCGGAGCATCGG
>NZ_JBIBBY010000017.1:0-38004 GCF_042900905.1 Streptomyces sp. NPDC012827
CGTGCCCGAGTGGCCCCACCACCACCCACACACGAGGAGGACGAAGTGAGTCCGCGAAGAATCCGCAGTGTTCTCACGGCCTGGGCGGCCCTGGTGGCGGCCCTGCTGCTGCCGTCTCCCGCCCACGCCGCCGCACCCGCGTCACCGGCGGTCTCGTACGCCAACCCGCTCGTGAACCAGCGAGCCGATCCGCACATCTTCAAGCACACGGACGGCTTCTACTACTACACGGCGACCGTCCCGGAGTACGACCGCATCATCCTGCGCCGGGCCACCACCATCCAGGGGCTCTCCGCCGCCCCGGAGACGGTGATCTGGACGAAGCACGCGTCCGGGGAGATGGGCGCCCACATCTGGGCGCCGGAAATCCACTTCATCGACGGCAAGTGGTACGTCTACTTCGCCGCCGGCCGCGCCGACGACGTGTGGCGGATCCGGATGTACGTCCTGGAGAGCTCCGCCGCGAACCCGCTCACGGGTGGCTGGACCGAGAAGGGCCGCATCGCCACGCCGATGGACAGCTTCGCGCTGGACGCGACCACGTTCGTGGTGAACGGCGCCCGCTACCTCAGCTGGGCCCAGAAGGACCCGGCGATCAACAACAACTCCAACCTCTACATCGCCCGGCTGGCCAACCCGTGGACCATCACCGGCACGCCCGTGCGGCTGAGCATGCCCACGTACGGCTGGGAAACCGTCGGCCACAAGGTGAACGAGGGACCGGCCGTCATCCAGCGCGGCGGCAAGGTGTTCATGACGTACTCCGCGTCCGCGACGGACAGCAACTACTGCCTCGGCATGCTCACCGCCTCCGCCTCGGCGAACCTGCTCGACCCCGCGGCCTGGACGAAGAGCCCGACGCCCGTCTTCGCCAGCAACGCGGCGACCGGGCAGTACGGGCCGGGGCACAACTCCTTCACCACGTCCGAGGACGGCAAGAGCGACATACTCGTCTACCACGACCGCAACTACAAGGACATCAGCGGCGATCCGCTGAACGACCCCAACCGCAGGACACGCGTCCAGAAGGTCTACTGGAACGCCGACGGCACTCCGAACTTCGGCATCCCCGTCGCCGACGGCGCCACCCCCCAGCGGCTGTCCTCCTCCAACTACCCGTCCCACTACCTCCGGCACTGGGAGTACAGGGTCAAGCTGGAGGCGAACGTCGCCAACCTCGCCGACTCGCAGTTCCGCACCGTGAGCGGACTCGCCGGCAACGGGACGGTCTCCCTGGAATCCGCCAACTTCCCCGGTCATTACCTGCGTGCCAGGAACGGTGAGGTGTGGGTGGACAGGAACGACGGCAGCACAGCCTTCGCCGACAGCGCGAGCTTCCACCGACGCCCCGGGCTGGCCGATGCGGCAGGCGTTTCCTTCGAGGCCTACCGCTCCCCGGGGCAGTATCTCCGGCACTACGGCTTCCTGCTCCACGTGCAGCCCGTCGCCGGCACGCTCGCCGGTCAGGACGCCACCTTCCACCAGCAGTGATCTCCGGAACTCCCGCTCGGATTCCAGGAGCCGACGTTCCCCAAGGAGGAGACGTGCACGTCGTCCACGGCAGCGGAACGGTACGACGAGGGGTCCTTCTCGTCCTCGCGTTCATCACCGCGATCGGCATGACCCTGACCGGGGCGGAACGCGCCGGGGCCGCGCCCGGCCCGAGCTTCACCAACCCCGTCGTCGACGTGCCCAACAGCGCCGACCCGACGCTGGTCCAGCACGGCGGCTTCTACTACTACGTCGCGACGACCTGGTCCTCCGACATCGTGATGCGCCGCTCACCCACGATCGCCGGTCTGCGTGACGCACCGGAGCGCCTGGTCTTCCGCACGGCCGGGACAGGGATGTGGGCGCCGCATCTGGAGAGGGTCGGTGAGCGCTGGTACCTGTACTACTCGGTCGAGCAGTCCGGCGGGCCCCGGCGCACGCATGCCCTGGAGAGCTCGGGCAGCGATCCGCTCGGTCCGTACGTCCACCGCGGCATCGTCGACCTCATGCCGAACAACGGGTGGGCCATCGACGCCAGCCTGCTGAGGCTCAACGGTTCCCTCTACATGACGTTCTCCGCCGTCTCCCCGGTGGACAACCTGCAGTCGCTGTACATCGCCCCCATGTCGAACCCCTGGACCGCCGGCGCCCACGGGACGCGGATCTCGGCTCCGACGCTGGCCTGGGAGCGGCAGGACGGTGCGGTCAACGAAGGGTCCTTCGCGCTGCAGCGCAACGGCCGCACCTTCCTCACGTACTCGGCCAGTCACTGCAACGGGCCCAACTACAAGCTGGGGATGCTGGAGTACACGGGAGGTGATCCGCTCGCCGCCGCCTCGTGGGCCAAGGCGCCCCGGCCCATCTTCCAACGCAACGACGCCGCCGGGGTGTTCGGGCCCGGGCACCACTCCTTCTTCACCTCGCCCGACGGCACCGAGACCTGGATCGCCTACCACGCGAACTCCTCGGCGTCGCAGGGCTGCGGCACCACGCGCACGACGCGGGTGCAGAAGATCTCCTGGAACGCCGACGGCACACCGCATCTCGGAACCCCGGTCTCGACGTCGACCGTCCTTGAGGGCCCGTCGGGAGAGTCCCCCGTGCCGACCGAGCCGCTCGCCCTGCGCAACCGGCACAGCGGTCTGTGCCTGGACGACTACGACTGGGCGACCGCGCCCGGAGCGGAGGTACGGCAGTGGACGTGCAACGGCGCCGCGGTCCAGAACTGGACCCTGACACCCACGGGCGACGGCTACTACCGGATCCGTAACGGGCACAGCGGCCTGTGCCTGGACGACAAGGACTTCGCGACCACAGCGGGATCGCCCGTCCAGCAGTGGACGTGCAACGGCGCGACCGTGCAGCAGTGGCGAGTGGTGCCGGTCGCGGGCGGTTACTCCGCCCTCGTCAACCGGCACAGCGGTCTGTGCCTCGACAACTACAACTGGGGCACGGCACCGGGTTCCGAAGTCCGTCAGTGGACCTGCACCAGCAACAACGCCCAGCAGTGGAACATCGTCTGACCCTCGGCGCGTTCAGCGCCGGCTGAGCCCCGTGCACGCACGGGGCTCAGCCCGTCTCCGTTCCGTACCGCCGGCTACGGGCGAGCCAGGACGTCGGACAGCCGGTGGGCGTAGATCACCCGGCCGCAGGGGGAACCCGCGTCGGCGCAGTCCGCCGTGCCGTCCACGCGGTGCTCGGTCAGCGACCAGAGGTACGGGATGCCGCCGGGCACGCTCCGGCCGTGCTCGAGGTAGAGGTCCTCGGGGCCCACCGCGTTGGTGATGTTGCTCCCGTGGTCCCTCAGCCGGCCGTCGGAGACGGTGGCCCGGCGCAGGCTGCCGCTGTGGTGGAGGTTGCTGCGGTTGAAGTAGTACATGCCGTCGTACCGGGCGGCGCCCTGGGTGAGGTCGCGGGGCAGGTGGAACGCCGAGGTCGCGGCGACCGTGCCGCCGGTCTGCGCGAGCAGGCCCGTGGTGTCGTCGATGGGCAGCGCACCGACGCGGCCCTTCTCCGGACGGTCGTTGTCGGAGTTGCAGTACTCGCCCAGGATCAGCGCGGGGGCCGTGGGGGCGCTGCGGTCGATCGAGATGTACGACGCCTTGGGTGCCCCGGTCTCCTCGCACGTCGCCGCGGACGTGTTGCGCTGGGGGGCGACGAACCGGTACGACGCCACCTGCGGCATCACGTACCGGTAGGTGTGGCCGTAGTAGACGTTGCTCTGCCGGCCGATCCTGCTCCCGTCCGTGACGTTGCTCTTCAGGCCGTTGAGCGTGGTGTCGTCCACCGAGGCGTTCCGGTCGGGATTGAGGTCCAGGACGGCGCGCATGTCGAAGACGCGCAGGCCCGCCAGCGTGTCCGCGACGTAGAGGTGGTTCTTGTACCAGGCGATGCCTCCGGCGTGGACGTCGACCGCCTTGTAGGAGGCGTTGCCGTACGAGTTGACGTACGGCTCGACCAACAGGACGTGGCGGTACCGGCGCCCGTCGGGGTCACCCGCGACCGGCGTCTCCGGATCCAGGAACGACAGCCGCACCCCCTTCTCCGGGCAGGTGCCGGGGTCGTCCGCGCACACCTTGGGATCCGCCTTGTCGTACCAGGCGGCGACCAGCGGCTTGCGGGTTCCCCAGACCTCTTCCTCCTGGGCGTCCGAGACGCCCGTGATGCCCTGCGGGATCCACTCCTGGGTGCCGGCGTCGCCGCCGTCCCAGCAGAGCTTCCTGGCCGGGGGAAGCACCGCGCCGTTGTCACCGGTGCCGAAGGGGTCCGCGGTGCACGAAGCGCCGGTCTTCGCCACACGGTTGCCCTGGTCGAGCAGGTCCTGGATGTCCTGCCTCGGCAGGGCCGCCTGCAACGCGGCCACCGTGCCGCGGAGGTCCGGGCCGGGCTTGAGGTCGAAGGAGGAGGGGGCCGCGGGGTCACCGGGGATCGCGGCGTGCGCCGGAGTACCGAGTGCCGGTACGGCCAGGACCACCGCGGCCAGCGCGGTGACCCATCCGGCGCGACGGTCGGAACGGGCCTTCGAGCGCTGATGCGCAGTCAACATGCTGGGGCCTTCGTGCGGGAGATCGAACAAGGCCGTGATCATTTCAAGCCGCCCGCGGCCACGTCCAGGGCGACGACCCGCTGCCGCCCGCGTGTCCCCCTCCTCGACCCCGCGACGGGGACCTCGCGGCCCTGCGGCCGGGGCATCGTCCCCGCCCGGGCCCCGTGCGGTCACCCCCGCCACGGCGCCCGGCGCCGCCGCCCCCGCCGACCCCGCCGCCAGACTGCGGCCGCCGGGGGGCGTGGTCGGTGGCGCCCCCGGCGGAAGAACATCGCCGTTCCGCGCCGCACCCCACCACGCGGGCGGGAATGTGGTCTCCGGCACAGGAGGAGCGGCTGCCTCGGGCGGCCCGCCCGCCCGCCGCCCGCGCGGCACAAGGCCCGCGCCGACCCCGGCCCCGCCAGGGCCGCCGCCTCCGGCGCCGGAGTGTGAGGGACGTCTCTACCCCGGAGCCGCCCCCGTGACGCATGGTGGTGCGCATGACCGCGACCACCGCCGCCGCCTCCCGTCTTCTCGTCCGCGCCCGCACGGGCGGCCCCCAGGACGACGAGCAGGGCCCGAAGCTGCTGGAGCACGTCCTCGGCTGGACCCTCGTCGTCCTGCTCGCCATGTTCGTCACCCGAGCGGGGCTCATGTGACCGCCGCCGTGTGATCCGGCCGCCGCCCGGGCATACTCCTGCGACCCCGCGTCCGACAGGGAGGAGCGCCGGGATGCCCGACGGCACCGAGGACGGCACGGACGGCCCGGGCCGCCGGCTGCCCACCGACGAGGCCCGCGAACTGCTCGCCCTGGTGCGGGACATCGCCCGCCGCGAGATCGCCCCGCGCGCCGCCGAGGAGGAGGCCGCCGGACACTTCCCGCGCGAGCTGTTCGCCCTGCTCTCCCGCACCGGGCTGCTCGGGCTTCCGTACGACCCCGCGTACGGCGGGGGAGGACAGCCGTACGAGGTGTACCTGCGGGTCCTGGAGGAGCTCGCCGCCGCCCGGCTCACCGTGGGGCTCGGCGTGAGCGTCCACACCCTCGCCTGCCACGCCCTCGCCTCCGCCGGTACCGGGGAGCAGCGGGCCGCGCACCTGCCCGCCATGCTCGCGGGCGGCCTCCTCGGCGCGTACTGCCTGTCCGAGCCCTCGGCCGGCTCCGACGCCGCCGCGCTGCGCACCCGGGCCGTCCGTGACGGCGACACCTGGGTGCTCGACGGCACCAAGGCCTGGATCACCCACGGCGGGGTCGCGGACTTCCTCACCGTGATGGCCCGCACCGGCGGCCCCGGCCCCCGGGGCATCTCCGCCTTCCTCGTCCCGGGCGACGCGCCCGGCCTGACCGCGGCCCCTCCGGAGCGGAAGATGGGGATGTCCGGCTCGCCGACCGCCCAGCTCCACTTCGACGCGGTACGGGTCCCCGACGCGCGCCGTCTGGGCGCGGAGGGGCAGGGCTTCACCCTCGCGCTCGCCGCCCTGGACGCGGGGCGCCTCGGCATCGCCGCCTGCGCCGTCGGGCTCGCGCGGGCCGCTCTGGACCTCGCCGTCACCCACGCCCGGGAGCGGCACCAGTTCGGCCGCCCCGTCGCCGACTTCCAGGGGCTGCGCTTCCTCCTCGCCGACATGGCGACCTCGGTCGAGGCCGGCCGGGCGCTCTACCTGGAGGCGGCCCGGCTGCGGGACGAGGGACGGCCGTACGGGCAGCGGGCTGCGATGGCGAAGCTGTTCTGCTCGGACGCAGCCATGCGGGTCACGACCGACGCGGTGCAGGTGCTGGGCGGCTACGGCTACACGGCGGACTTCCCCGCCGAGCGGTACCTGCGCGAGGCGAAGATGCTCCAGATCGTCGAGGGCACCAATCAGATCCAGCGGGTGGTCATCGCCCGTCACCTGGTCGGACCAGAGTCCCGCTGACGCGGACGGTGCGGTCCGCCCACACCGGCCCCGCGGCGAGCCGGTGCCACTCCTGGTCCCGGTGGCCGGGCAGGGTCCGCCCCTCGCTGGCCCAGAGCGCGAGCACCGCCGTGTAGATGGGCGGGTCCGCCGGTACCGGTACGGGAACCGGAGCCGGCACCGGGGAGGGTGCCGGAACCGCGGCCGGAGCCTGGTGAGGAACCGATTCTTCAACGCGCGTGCCGGCCTGCCGGTGCCGACCGATTCCGCTGGGCGTGGTGGACAGCGTGGTCATACCGGGTCCAACGTGCCCGCCGCACCCGGGGTCACTCCCGAACCGATTCGCCCCCCAGTTCGCCCCGTACCCGGCCGGACCCCGGGCCCGCTACGAGCACCCCGGCCGAGTCGGCCGAAGGGCGCGCCGGGGAAGCCCCCGAGCGCGCCCCTCGAAGAATCAGGCGGCCCGGCGCATCTGCGGGAAGCGGAGGGGACGGGAGCCGGGGCCGCCCACGTGGGAGAACGGCTGGGTGCGCCAGTCGAGCTCCTGGGGGAGCGTCAGGAGCAGGGCCGTGTCCTGTTCCTGGAGCTCCCGGCTGTCGTCGGCGGGCCGGGCGTCGTCGGCGGGGCGGCCGGTGCCGGGGCAGACGGTCAGGGTGAAGGGGTTCCACGGAGTGGGGCAGAGCGCGTGCTCGGGGAGCACGTCCTCGTCCGCCAGCAGCGCGATGGGCTGCACGCACTCCGGGCAGATCACCCGGAACATCTCGAAGGTGTCGTACGCGTCGAGTTCGTCGAACGACTCGACCGGTTCAGCAGGCTCCTGCATGGGATTCTCCCCCTCGGGTGGGTCGGCCGGATCCGTACGGCCTCGACCACAGCAACAACTTCCCATGCGGTCCTCCGCATAACCGTGTGGGCACGCCCCGGAACCCCCTCAAACCTGTGGTGTTCGTCACATGCCTGTCGCAGGTGCCCCGTGAACGCCCATAGCGCCCTCGGTGGCCGGTCCCCGGCTGTCCCCGGGGCCCCTCGGAGCAATAGGGTCACGGCATGGAGGAGCTGGATCGTCAGATCGTGGAGTTGCTCGTCAAGGACGGGCGCATGAGCTACACCGACCTGGGCAAGGCCACCGGCCTGTCCACCTCGGCCGTGCATCAGCGCGTCCGCCGCCTGGAGCAGCGCGGCGTCATCCGCGGCTATGCCGCCGTCGTGGACCCGGAGGCCGTGGGGCTGCCGCTCACCGCGTTCATCTCGGTCAAACCCTTCGACCCCAGCGCCCCCGACGACACCCCGGACCGGCTGGCGGACATCCCGGAGATCGAGGCCTGCCACAGCGTGGCGGGCGAGGAGAACTACATCCTGAAGGTGCGGGTCGCCACCCCGCTGGAGCTGGAGCACCTGCTGAGCCGGATCCGCTCCCAGGCGGGGGTGTCCAGCCGTACGACGGTGGTGCTCTCGACGCCGTACGAGGCCAGGCCCCCGCGCATCTGAGGCGGAGGGGGGACCTGCCGGACAAACCGGGACCCCCCACGTCCTAGCCTGTGCGCATGACCGAAAGCCTTTCTGCCGGCGAACACCGCACCGTGCTGCTGCGCGGTGGAGAAGTCCACAGCCCCGCCGACCCCTTCGCCACCGCGATGGTGGTGGAGCACGGGCACGTCGCCTGGGTGGGTTCGGAGGGGGCGGCCGACGCCTTCGCCTCCGGGGTGGACGAGGTGGTCGACCTGGAGGGGGCCCTCGTCACGCCGGCCTTCGTCGACGCGCACGTGCACACGACGGCGACCGGCTTCGCCCTGACCGGCCTCGATCTGTCCTCGGCGGGCTCGCTCGCCGAGGCGGCGGAGGCGATCCGCGCCCATGCCGCGGCCCGCCCGGAGGACCGCATCCTCCTCGGGCACGGCTGGGACGCCTCGCGCTGGCCGGAGCGCCGTCCACCGAGCCGGGCGGAACTGGACGAGCTGACCGGTGGCCGGCCGCTGTATCTGACGCGGATCGACGTCCACTCGGCGGTGGTCACCACGGCCCTGCTCGACCTGGTTCCGGGCGTGCGGGACATGGACGGTTTCCACGAGGGGCGGGAGCCGCTGACGGGCGACGCGCACCACGCGGTGCGCGCGGCCGCCTTCGCCGCGGTCTCGCCGCGCCAGCGTGCGCGGGCCCAGCGGGCGGCCCGCGCGCACGCGGCGTCCCTGGGCATCGGCACGCTGCACGAGTGCGGCGGGCCTCAGATCTCCTCGGAGGAGGACTTCACCGGTCTGATGGATCTGGCGCGCGGCGAGCCCGGCCCGCGGGTCGTCGGCTACTGGGCCGACCTCGACGTCGAGCGGGCGCGGGCGCTCGGCGCCCTGGGAGCGGCGGGCGACCTGTTCGCCGACGGGTCCCTCGGATCCCACACGGCCTGTCTCCACGAGTCGTACGCCGACCGGGCCGGGCACACGGGGGCGGCGCACCTGGACGCGGCCACCGTGGCCGCCCATGTCGTGGCCTGCACCGAGGCGGGTCTCCAGGCCGGATTCCACGCGATCGGCGACGCCGCCGTGAGCGCGGTGGTGGAGGGCGTGCGGGCCGCGTCGGAGAAGCTGGGCCTGGCGCGCGTGCGGGCCGCCCGGCACCGGGTCGAGCACGCCGAGATGCTGACCCCGGAGACGATCGCCGCCTTCGCCGAACTGGGGCTCACCGCCTCCGTCCAGCCGGCCTTCGACGCGCTCTGGGGCGGGGACGAGGGCATGTACGCCGACCGGCTCGGCGTCGAGCGGGCCCGCACCCTCAACCCGTACGCGGCCCTGCTGCGTACGGGCGTACCGCTGGCCTTCGGCTCGGACAGCCCCGTCACGCCGCTCGACCCGTGGGGTACGGTCCGGGCCGCGGCCTTCCACCGCACGCCCGAGCACCGGATCTCGGTCCGCGCCGCCTTCACCGCTCATACGCGCGGTGGCTGGCGGGCGGTGGGCCGGGACGACGCGGGGGTGCTCGTGCCCGGTGCCCCCGCCGACTACGCGGTCTGGCGGACCGGGGAGCTGGTGGTGCAGGCGCCGGACGACCGGGTGGCCCGCTGGTCCACCGATCCCCGGTCCGGTACGCCCGGCCTGCCCGATCTGACCCCCGGCCGGGAGCTGCCGGTGTGCCTGCGGACGGTGGTGCACGGGCAGACGGTCTTCGACCGGCCGAACGAGTGATGTAGGGACATTCCGCCCGCCGGACGCCGTCCGGCGGCCTTGTCCCCGACCTGCGGATCTTCCCCGTCCACCTGGGCCTTTCGGTCATCGTCGCAGGTCAGACGGGTATTGACAGCCGACCCTCAGCGGCCGGTAGGTTCTCCGCGTCCACCACAGGACGTCCGACCGGTCCGCCCCCTCGCCGTCGCCGAGCGCCGCCCGCGCCCCGGCCGCGAGGGAAGGTTTCTCCGGCGGAAGGTGCGACCCGGGTGGGGCCCGGACGTTCAGTAGACAACGGCCTTCGGTCGACCCGCAGCCAGCGGGTCCCGGGTCGGACCGAAGGACCTCCGGGCCCCGCACCGCACGCGGGCACCCGGTCCCGGCGCCTCGGGCGCCCCGCCCCGGCGGGACGGACCACCCCGGCGGTCTCGCTAAGGTGGGAACCCGCGCAGGGAACCGGAGGGGCAGCAGTGAACGACGGTGGCCAGAGGCGTTACGGCCCGCTCGGCGAGGTCCTGGTGATCATCCCGACCTACAACGAGGCCGAGAACATCAAGCCGGTCGTCGCCCGCGTGCGGGCGGCCGTACCCGCGGCGCACATCCTCGTCGCCGACGACAACAGCCCCGACGGCACGGGGAAGTTCGCCGACGAGATCGCCGCCGAGGACGACCACGTCCACGTCCTGCACCGGCGGGGCAAGGAGGGTCTCGGCGCCGCCTATCTCGCGGGTTTCCGCTGGGGCATCGAGCGCGGCTACGGCGTCCTCGTGGAGATGGACGCCGACGGCTCCCACCAGCCCGAGGAACTGCCCCGGCTGCTCACCGCGCTCAAGGGTGCCGATCTGGTGCTCGGCTCGCGCTGGGTGCCCGGCGGGCGGATCGTCAACTGGCCGAAGTCCCGCGAGTTCATCTCCCGGGGCGGCAGCCTCTACTCGCGCGTGCTGCTCGACGTGCCGATCCGCGACGTCACCGGCGGCTACCGGGCCTTCCGCAGGGAGACCCTGGAGGGGCTCGGCCTGCACGACGTGGCCTCGGCCGGGTACTGCTTCCAGGTCGACCTGGCCCGCCGGGCCGTCGCCACCGGCTTCCACGTCGTGGAGGTGCCCATCACCTTCGTGGAGCGCGAGGCGGGGGACTCCAAGATGAGCCGTGACATCCTCGTCGAGGCGCTGTGGAGGGTCACCGCCTGGGGGCTCACGGCCCGCGCGGAGAAGGCCGGCCGGTTCCTCGGCCGGGCGGCGGGCCGGGGAATCACCCGCTCCGGGCGCTGATCCTTCCTTTACGACGTTCCTGCGGAGTGCCAGGCACACTGGTGACCATGACGACCGGCACACCGCCTCCTTCCGCCTCCAAGCGCTCCCGCGCGCGCACCTTCCTACCCCTCGGCATCGCCGCCTGGCTGGCCCTGGAGATCTGGCTGCTGACGGTGGTGGCGGGTGCGGCGGGCGGCCTGATCGTGTTCCTGCTGCTCGTCGCCGGCGCCCTGCTCGGCGGCACCGTCATCAAGCGGGCCGGGCGGCGGGCCTTCCGTAACCTCACCACGACCTTCCAGCAGGCCGAGGCGGCGGCACGGAGCGGTCGGACGCCGACGGAGGCGGACCGGGTGGGCGCCGAGGACCGCAACGGCTTCCTCATGCTGGGCGGGCTGCTCCTGATCCTGCCCGGGCTCCTCTCGGACGTGGCCGGCCTGCTCCTGCTGATCCCGCCGGTCCGCGCCGCGCTCGGGCGGTCCGCGGAGAAGGCCGTCGAGCGCCGGATGAACGCCGCGCCGCCCGGCAGCCTCCAGGACGCCTTCCAGCAGGCGCGCATGCGTCGCCCGGACGGCAAGGTCGTCCAGGGTGAGGTCGTCCGCGAGGACGGCCGCCATCCGTACGACACGGACCGGCCCCGCCCGCCCCTGACCCCCTGACCTCCGGGTCCGCCCGGCTCCGGAGGCGGGCCAACGCCGCGGGGCCCGGTACACGGATCGTGTACCGGGCCCCGCGGCGTTGCTGTCTCAGCCGTCCGTCAGGCGGACTTGCGGCTGTCGCGCGGATGCACCGCGATGTTCATGGCGCCGGAACGCAGGACGGCCAGCCTTTCGGCGAGGACCTCCTCCAGCTCCTCGCGGGTGCGCCGCTCCATGAGCATGTCCCAGTGCGTACGCGCCGGCTTGCCCTTCTTCTCCTCGGGGCCGTCCCCGTCCACCAGAAGCGCCTGGCTTCCGCAGACCTTGCACTCCCACTCCGGCGGAATTTCCGCTTCCACGGAGAAGGGCATCTCAAAACGATGGCCCTTCTCGCATGCGTACTCCACGGCCTGGCGCGGGGCCAGATCGATGCCGCGGTCGGTCTCGTAGCTGGTCACCACGAGGCGCGTGCCGCGAAGAGCTCGCTCACTCATGAATCGTGCCTCCCGGGCTTGTCGCCCACAGGACAGGTGTCGCTGTCGTCGTCATCCGGTCAACGTCCGGTCGGCGGTAAAGATTCCCGTTCCGGGTCATGCGTCGCCCGTCGTGCCGCCCCTTGTTGTACCCACCAGTGCCCGTTTTGTCACATCTGGCGGCAGATGTGACCTGGCGTCTTCACCAAAGCAGCACGCAGTAACGGTCCGCCTGGCAGGCCAAAGGCGTACACTACCGGCCTTTCACTCCCGCGTCTAAATACGCTCCGGTAGCGGGTTTCCCGCGGCCACCACCGCACGCCGTACGGGTACCCGCAGAAGCAGCGCGAAACCGGCCACGAAGAAGATCACCAGAGAGATGATGGCATCCCGGTAGCTCCCGGTCAGCTGATACGCGAGACCGAACACCAGTGGCCCCAGCCAGCTGAGCCCCCGGTCGCTCATCTCGTACGCCGAGAAGTACTCCGCCTCCTTCCCGCGCGGCACCAGATGCGAGAACAGCGAGCGCGACAGGGCCTGGCTGCCGCCGAGGACGAGCCCGATCGCCGCCGCCAGGCAGTAGAAGAAGACCGGCTTCCCGGCCGGCAGCAGATATCCGGCCGCGAGGATCACCGTCCACACCGCCAGGGAGCCCAGGATCGTCCGCTTGGCCCCGTAGGAGCGGGCCAGCCGGCCCATCGCCAGTGCGCCCGCCACCGCCAGCACCTGCACCAGCAGCACGGCGGTGATCAGCGTCGTCTTGTCCAGGCCCAGCTCCTCGGAGCCGTACACCGAGGCCTGCGAGATCACCGTCTGCACCCCGTCGTTGTAGACGAGGTACGCGAGGAGGAAGGAGAGCGTCAGCGGGTGCCGGCGCATGTCCCCCAGGGTGGCCCGCAGCTGCCGCCAGCCGTTGCCCGCCGCGCCCGTCCCCGGCCCCGCCGGCCCGGCGGTCTCCCGGGCCAGGTGCCGGTCGCGCAGCCGCCGCAGCGGGATCAACGTGAACGCGCCCCACCACAGGCCGGCCGAGGCGAGGCAGATGCGGACCGCCTCGCCCTCCGTCAGGCCGAAGGAGTCGTGTCCGGAGTACAGCACCAGGTCGAGCACCAGGACCAGCGCGCCGGAGGTGTAGCCGAAGGCCCAGCCGCGCGAGGACACCGCGTCCCGCTCGTCCGGCTCGGCGATCTGCGGCAGATACGCGTTGTAGAGCATCATCGAGACCGCCAGCGAGGCGTTGGCCACGATCAGCAGCAGGGCGCCGAGCAGATACCGGCCGCCCTCCAGGAAGAACATCCCCGCCGTGGCCGCCGCCCCCAGGTACGCGGCCGCCGCCAGCAGCGGCTTCTTCCGCCCCATCCGGTCCGCCGCGGCCCCGGCCAGCGGCATCACGAGCACCGCCACCACGATGGAGGCCGAGACCGCGTAGGCGAACAGCGAGCCCGCCCGCACCGGGATCCCCAGCGGGTGCACGAAGCCGCCGGGGTCCGCGGCGGTCTCCGCCACCGACGTCAGGTACGGGCCGAGGAACACGGTCAGCACACTCGTCGAGTACACCGAGCACGCGAAGTCGTAGAAGTACCAGCCGCGCTGTTCGCGCCGGCGGTCGGCCGGATCGGCGGCGCGCCCCTCCTGGCCGGTGGTGTCGGCGGTCACGGCCGCGCCCCCCTCGTTCGTCCCCGTCGCGGGACGCGGCTCAGACCCACAGCCCTCGGTCGGTGAGCACCCCGCGCAGCGTCTCCAGATGATCGGTCATGATGCCATCCACCCCGAGATCGAGGAGAGCGTGCATCCGCTCCGGCTCGTTCACCGTCCAGACGTGGACCTGGAGGCCGCGCGCGTGCGCCTCCCGCACGAAGCGCCGGTCCACCACCGGGATCACGCCCTGGCGCTCGGGGACCTGCGCCGCCACCGCGCCCGCCCGCAGCGCCGCCGGGACCCCCAGCGACCGCAGCCGCAGCCCGAGCACCCCGCGCACCCCGTACGAGGTGGCGAGCCGCGGCCCGGCCAGACGCTGGGCCCGGGCCACCCGGGCCTCGGTGAAGGAGCCCACGCAGACCCGGTCCCAGGCGTCGGTCCTCGCGATCAGGGCGAGCAGCGGGAGGAGCGCCGACTCCGCCTTCACGTCCACGTTCCACCGTGCCTCGGGGAACTCGTCCAGCAGGTCCGCGAAGAGCGGCAGTGGCTCCTTGCCCGCCACCCGCGCCTGCCGTACGGCCGCCCAGGGCAGGTCCCGGATGCGGCCGGAGGCGTCGGTGACCCGGTCCAGGGTCGCGTCGTGGAAGGCGACGAGCCGCCCGTCCGCCGTCGTGTGCACATCGGTCTCGAAGTAGCGGTAGCCCGCCGCCGCGGCCCGGCGGAAGGCGGCCGCGGTGTTCTCCAGGCCGTCCGCGGTGCCGCCGCGATGGGCGAACGGCAGGGGAGCGGGGTGGTCGAGATAGGGGTGGCGTACGGGAGTCACCGCCGCAGTATGGCCTGTTCCGGTGTCCCGGAGGCGACCACGGTGCTGACGCCGGCCGGCTCCGGCACGGCGAACAGGCGCAGGAACACCTGGGCGAGCGGCCCGATGGCCAGCGCGTACACGACCGTACCGATGCCGACCGAGCCGCCGAGCAGGAAGCCCGTCGCGACCACTGTCACCTCGATGCCCGTCCGCACCAGCCGGATCGACCGGCCGGTGAGCCGGTGCAGACCGGTCATCAGGCCGTCGCGTGGCCCGGGGCCGAAGCGGGCCGCGATGTACAGGCCGGTCGCCATGCCGTTGAGGACGATGCCGGCCGCCATCACCGCGATTCGGGCGGCCGGGCCGTGCACCGGGGGCAGGACGGCCAGGGAGAGGTCCATCGCCAGTCCGATCACCAGCACGTTGGACACCGTGCCGAGGCCCGGCCGCTGCCGGATGGGAATCCAGGCCAGCAGGATGAGCGCGCCGAGGACGGTCGTCACGAGGCCGATGCTCAGGCCGGTCCTCGCGGCGATGCCCTGGTGGAGGACGTTCCACGGCTCCAGGCCGAGCCCGCTGCGCAGGAGCAGGATCGAGCTGAACCCGTACAGGACGAGCCCCAAGTACAGCTGGACGAGCCGGCGGGTGAGGTGCCGGCCCCGGAGGCCGGAGGCGATGGACAAGGAGTGCCCCCTGTGTGGTGGTGGTGGACTGACTCATGTCACTCTGTGGCGGGGGATCGGATGTCAACCATGGCCAATTCGAGGAAGGTGGACTGATTTCGATGGCTCAGTGGACTTCGGCGGTGGGGCCGGCCCAGCTCGCCCGGCAACTCCAGGCGCAGCAGCCCCGACCCGCCGGGCCCGGCGCCCGCAAGCCGCCCGCCTACCGCGCCTTGGCCGACGGCATCCGCCTGCTCGTCCTGGAGGGCCGCGTCCCGGTCGCCGCCCGCCTGCCCGCCGAACGGGAACTCGCGCTGGCCCTCAACGTCAGCCGCACCACGGTGGCAGCGGCCTACGAGGCCCTGCGCGCCGAGGGCTTCCTGGAGTCCCGCCGCGGGGCCGGCAGCTGGACCGCCGCCCCGGCCGGGAGCCCCCTGCCCGCGCGCGGCCTCGAACCCCTGCCGCCCGAGGCGCTCGGCTCGATGATCGACCTGGGCTGCGCGGCGCTGCCCGCGCCCGAGCCCTGGCTCACCCGCGGAGTCCAGGGGGCCCTGGAGGAGCTGCCGCCCTACGCCCACACGCACGGCGACTACCCGGCCGGACTGCCCGCCCTGCGGCAGATGCTGGCCGACCGGTACACCGCCCGCGGCATCCCCACCATGCCCGAGCAGATCATGGTCACCACCGGCGCCATGGGCGCGATCGACGCCATCTGTCACCTCTTCGCCGGTCGCGGCGAGCGCATCGCCGTGGAATCCCCGTCGTACGCCAACATCCTCCAGCTCATGCGGGAGGCCGGTGCCCGGCTGGTGCCCGTCGCCATGTCCGAGGGGCTCGGCAGCTGGGACCTGCCCCGCTGGCGTCAGGTGCTGCGGGACGCCGCGCCCCGCCTCGCGTACGTCGTCGCCGACTTCCACAACCCCACCGGCGCGCTCGCCGACGAGGACCAGCGGCGGCAGCTCGTGGAGGCCGCGCGGTCGGCCGGCACCGTGCTGGTCGTCGACGAGACCATGACCGAGCTCCACCTCGACGACGATCTGCGGATGCCCCGCCCGGTCTGCGCCTTCGACCCGGCCGGCTCCACCGTCCTCACCGTCGGCTCGGCAAGCAAGGCCTTCTGGGCGGGCATGCGCATCGGCTGGGTCCGGGCGGCTCCCGACGTCATCCGCTCGCTCGTCGCCGCCCGCGCCTACGCGGACCTCGGCACGCCCGTCCTGGAGCAGCTCGCCGTCAACTGGCTCATGGGAACCGGCGGCTGGGAGGAGGCCGTGAGCCTGCGGCGCGAACAGGCCGTGGAGAACCGGGACGCCCTGGTCGCCGCCGTCCGCCGGGAACTCCCCGACTGGGAGTTCTCCGTACCGCGTGGCGGCCTCACCCTGTGGGTGCGGACCGGGGGCCTGTCGGGCTCGCGGATCGCCGAGGCCGGGGAGCGCGTCGGGATCCGCGTGCCGTCCGGGCCGCGCTTCGGCGTCGACGGCGCGTTCGAGGGATACGTCCGGCTGCCGTTCACGGTCGCCGGGGCGGTCGCCGAGGAGGCGGCCGTCCGGCTGGCCGCCGCGGCCCGGCTCGTCGCCTCCGGCATGACGAGCGGCGCCGAGCCGCCCCGCTCGTTCGTCGCCTGACGGCCGGACACGGCGGGAGGCGGGTACGGACCGGCGTCCGTACCCGCCTCCCGCCGTGTCCGGGGGTCTTCAGCCCTCCGCCGGGACCGGCGTGTGCCGGGAGGCCGGGTGGGGCGGGGCCGCGGGCTCCGCGAGCGGCTCGGGCACGGTGGCCGGGGGAGCGGCCGACTCCGGAACCTTCTCCAGCGGTGCCGTGACCGCCGGCAGGCGCTCCGGCAGCAGCTGGAGGACCGCCTGCCGGTGCGTCTCGCTCGTCGCGTCGTCGTACGGGTCGGGCGTCGCCGGCACCTGGAGGCGCAGCACCGGGCCCGTACCGAGGCGCGCGTAGCCACGGCCCGGCGGCACCTGCGGGACCGGAGTGGTGTGCGGCTCCGCCCCGAGGACCCACGCGATCCGGTCCGCCGGCGCCGGGCCGAGCACGACCCGGGCCCGGGTGTGGGTCCGTACGGTCTCGTGCAGGGTGTCCACGCTGTCGAACTGCTCCGCCACCACCACCGTCACGTGCGCCGCGCGCCCGTGCCGCAGCGGCACCTGGAGCAGCTCCTGCGGGTCCGGCCGGCCCTCGGCCGCGGCCAGGTGGCCCAGGACGCCCGGCCGGTCGACGAGGATCCACAGCGGCCGCCGGGTGTCCTCGGGCGCCGGCTCGCCCGCCTGGCGGGCGCGGTTCGCGGCGATCAGCCGCCGTTCGGTCTCCTGCACCGCCCACTGCAGGCAGCCGAGCGCGCCGGAGAGGGCGCTCTCGACGCCCAGCACGCCCTCGCGGCCGACCAGGCAGGCGTACTCGCCCGAGCCGGTGCCCTCGACGATCAGGACGTCGCCGTGGGGGAGGGCCTGGAGCGCGAGCGACCGCAGCAGGGAGGTGGTGCCGCTGCCGGGCTGGCCGACGGCGAGCAGGTGGGGCTCGGTGGAGCGCGGCCCGGTGCGCCACACCACGGCGGGGGCGTCCTCCGCTCCGTCGGCGGTCACCACGGGAACGGTCCGCTGCACGGCGTCGGCGTCCGTGAAGCCGAGCACCGTCTCGCCGGGCACGGTCACGAACCGCTGGGCGGCGACGGTGGTGGGCAGCGGGGGCAGCACGCTCATGACGAGCCGGTTGCCCTCCTCGTCCCAGTCGAAGAGGTACTCGCGGCCGCGCCCGGACTTGGCGCGCAGCAACTGTTCGACGCGGGCCCGGGCGGCGGGCTCGCCGTCGGTGAAGTACGGGGGGTACGCGACGCGCAGCCGGGTCGGCCGGCCGTCCTCGTCGAAGGCGTACTCGTCGAGGGCACCGCTCCAGTCGCCGCCGTGGGCGAACAGCGGAGCGGGGTCCTCGGGGACGGAGAAGTACGGCACGAGCGCCTCGTACAGGCCCTTGAGGCGTGCCAGCTCCGCCTCGTCGGGTCCGGTCCTCACGACCGGACGCTCGCGCCCCTTCCACGCGGCGGCGCCCATCAGCGTGACGAGCGCGAACAGCGGCCCGTACGGCATGAGGACGACGGCCAGGACGACGGCCGCGACCAGGAACAGCGTGGGACCGCGCCGCTCCTTGGGGGTCGCGGCCCACCTGGCGCGCGCGGCCGCCGCCAGTTTCCGCAGACCCCGGGTGACCGTGATCAGCGGATGGAGCACGTCGGTGGCGCTGTCGGCGGCCGTGCGCGCGATCTCTCGGCTGCGAGCGATCTGTGCGCTGCCGCTGCTCAGAATGCGGGGGAGTGGTCGCCGGGCCACGTCGTACTCCTGGAGTCGTGGAAGGGGCTGAGGGGCGTCAGAACTTGATCCCGCCCAGGAGGCTGGCGAGGCTCTGCCCGCCCGCCGTGATGCTGGGGGCGATCGCGGTGCCCGCGAGGTAGAAGCCGAACAGCGCGCTGACGAGGGCGTGGGAGGCCTTCATCCCGTCCTTCTTGAAGAACAGGAAGCAGATGATGCCGAGCAGGACCACGCCTGAGATGGACAGGATCATTGGGTGTTCTCCTGGTTGAGGGGACAGTCACCATGAGTCCTTCCAAGTTCACGGGAAGTATCTATGTGATTAAAGGTGCAATCGGGTGAATTGGTGATGTTTTCACTTGACCGGCCGACGCCGCCCCCGCTTCCCGGTGGCGAAATGCGTGAGGTGCGCTAGTCCGGGGCAGGGTCCGGACTGCCGTGATCTTTGCCTCGGCCGGGCTCCGTCATGTCCCCGGACGGGCAGTACCCTGTCGATTCACTCGTACGGCGGCGTTCGCCGTGCGCAGGTCACAGCTGGAAGGGCGGTTACCGAGACATGAGCGAGACTCCCGACCCCGAGGTCGTCGAGCTGGCGTCCAAGGTCTTCGACCTGGCGCGCGCCGGAGACGCCGAGGCGCTCGCCGCGTACGTCGACGCGGGCGTCCCCGCGAACCTCACCAACGACAAGGGCGACACCCTCGTCATGCTCGCCGCCTATCACGGGCACGCCCCCGCGGTCACCGCCCTCCTGGAGCGCGGCGCCGACGCCGACCGCGCCAACGACCGCGGCCAGACCCCCCTCGCCGGAGCCGTCTTCAAGGGGGAGGACGCCGTCGTCCGCGCCCTCCTCGCCGGCGGCGCAAATCCGGAAGCCGGGACTCCGTCCGCCCTGGACACGGCCCGGATGTTCGGCAAGACCGAACTCCTCGCACTCTTCGAAACCCGGTGAACGGGAGCTGAACCCCAGGTGAGAGCGGTGCCGTAAATGTGGTCGCGGCGCCGAAACGGGTGGGTCATCATGACGTCGGGCCCGGTGGACCGGGCCATCGACGAGAGGCAGAGGAAGATGGTCACTGGCAAGCGATGGACGACGAAGCGCGGCTCGGCATGTCGCCGCACGGCCTAGGCGTACGGGTGACGTACCGCCCGACCCGGGTCATACCGGACCCCCGGATGCTCCCGGTCTCCCCCGGTCGTGTCGACAGCTTGATGTGAGGCGTCTTCCCATGTTCGATCCAGTCATAGCGCCGAGCGGCACCCTGCTCGGTCTGCTGCAGAGAGGCCGCGGCGACGGCACCCTGCACGCGCTCGCCGCCCCCCGTGCCGAGGCCCTCGCGGCCCTCAACCACTGCGTGCTCCAGGACCCCCGCCACGACTGGCAGGTCGAGAACCGCTCCCTGTACTACGCCCGTCTCCACCTCGACCTCCACGGAGGCCTGGAGGAGATCGAGGCGCACCTCTTCTGTGCCGAGGACCACCTCGACACCGAGGAATCCCGGACGGGGCTCGCCCTGGCCGTCCTCGGCCACCTCGCCTCCTACGGACGGCGCGACGCCCTGCTCCTCCTGCGCCGCTACGCGGCCACCGGCTCCAACTGGGCCTGGGCCCTGGACGAGCTCGCGCTCCGCGACGACGACGCCGGCCTGCGCGGCCTCGCCCTGCCCGTCCTCGCCCGCTTCCCCGCCGGGCCCGAGGGCGACGCCGACCTGTCCCGCACCGTGCGGGACGCCTTCGAACCCCGCCCCTGGCGGCTCTGGGCCGAGGACCCCCGCGAGGAGGTCGGAGCCCGCGTCCGCGCCGCCCGCGAACAGGGCTCCTTCGACCGCTGGCAGCGCCAGCTGCGCCCGGCCGGACCCCGCCCCGGCTGGAGCGTGCGCGCCGTCCTCGACTGGGCGCAGGAGGGGTACGCGCGCGGTGCGCTGCTGCACGGGCCCGCCGCGCGCTGCCTCACCGCCGTCGCCGGCCCCGAGGACCGGCCCGAACTCCTCGACGCCGCCCGGCACGGAGCGCCGGGAGCCCGGGGCGCCGCCCTGCACCACCTCGCCGAGGCCCGGGACCCCGCCGTCCTCGATCTGGTCGAGGCCGCCGCGGACCTCGCCGCCCACGGGGCCACCGACAGCGACTCCCGTACCGTCGCCGAAGCGGCCGTCGCCGCCTACCGGCGCATGTGCGGGGAGGACGCCGTCGCCCGCGCCCGCGCCTGGGTCCGCCGCGACGACGCCCTCGGTGCCGCCGCCGCCGAGGTCCTCGCCTGCCGGGGCACCGCCGCCGACGCCCGCCTCGTCCTCGACGCCCTGCGCGGCACCGTCCGCGCCGAGGGCCCCGACTCCGCCGCCCTCGGCCCCCTCGCCGACGGCGCGGGACGCCTCGGCATCGCCTGCGCGGCCCCCGTGCTGCGCCACATCTACCGCGAGACCTCCTCCTCCCAGCTCCGCGGCCGGGCCGCCCGGGCCCTCGCCGCCACCGACCCCACCTTCGCGACCGGCTTCGCCGTCGAATGCCTCTGGGACTGCGAGGAGACCACCCGCGAGCTCGCGGCCCAGCACGCGGAGACCGGAGACGTACGCGTCGCCGAGCGGCTCCGCCGCCTCGCCGCCGACCCGGCCGAGGAGGTCGAGGTCCAGACCGCGGTACGGAACCGGATAGGACCGGACCTCCAGGTCTGAGCCGGACCCTCCCCGCCCCCGGTGCCGTGCGTCCGGGCCCGGCGGGAGCGTCCGCTTCCCGTCGCCGGCGGTTCCGGCCCGTGCCGCCCGCCGGACCGGGGAGCGGCGCCCCGGGGTGGTTCCGCCCCCGACGAGGCGGGGCCCCCGCGCCGATGCGCGACGCCGTGGGCGGGGCGGGAACGACCGCCCGGGAGGCGCGCCCGCCGGGCCCCCGTGAGCCCCGGAGCCGTCGCTACCGGGGCCCGCCTCCGGCCGGCCCGCGCCGGGTCACGGGGACGAAGCGGACCGGAGTGCCCGGCACGGCCTGGGCCGCCGCGTCGAGGTCCCCTTCCCGGACCACCGCCACCACCGGATAGCCGCCGGTCGTCGGATGGTCCGCCAGGAACACCACCGGGTGCCCGTCCGGCGGCACCTGCACCGCTCCCAGGACCATGCCCTCGCTGGGCAGTTCACCCGGTACGGCCCGCTCCAGGGGCGGGCCGTCGAGCCGCAGCCCGATCCGGTTGCTCGCCGGCGACACCCGGTACGCGCGCGTGGCGAGGGTCTCCAGGGCTCCGCGGGTGAACCAGTCGTCCCGGGGGCCGAGCCGCACCCGCAGGACGAGTTCGTCCGGCGGGCCCGGCCACGGCGCGGTGTCGACCGGCCCCCGCGCGGAGGGGGTCACCGCCCCCAGCGGCAGGTCGGCGCCGGCCGAGAGCGGCGCCGGGCCCAGGCCGGAGAGCAGGTCGGTGGAGCGGCTGCCCAGCACCGGCTCGACCGCGATCCCGCCGCCGAACGCCACGTACGAGCGCAGCCCGCGCACGGCCGCGCCGACCTCCAGGAGGGACCCGGGCCCGAGCCGCACCGCCGTACCCCAGGCCGCCGGCCGCCCGTCCACCCGGACCGGGCAGGGCGCGCCGCCGACCGCCACGGTCACCGCGCACCCGGTCCGCAGCGCGCACCCGTCGACGGTGGTCTCCAGGACCGCGGCGTCCTCGGCATTGCCGACGAGCCGGTTCAGGAGCCGTACGGCACCGGTGTCGAGGGCGCCCGAGCGGGGCACGCCCAGGTGCGCGTGTCCCATCCGCCCCAGGTCCTGCACGGTGGTCAGCGCCCCGGGCCGGACGACGGCGACCGTGCGGCCGGTCACCGCCCGCCCTCCGCCGTGAACCGGACGCGCGTGCCCGGTGCCAGTAGGGCCGCCGGTTCGCGCCGGGGGTCCCACAGCACCACGTCCGTGGTGCCGATGAGCTGCCAGCCCCCGGGCGAGGGGCGCGGGTACACGCCCGTGTACGGCCCCGCCAGAGCCACCGACCCGGCCGGGACGGCGGTGCGGGGAGTGGCGCGGCGCGGGACCGCGTACCGCTCGCCCAGGCCCGTCAGATAGCCGAAGCCCGGCGCGAACCCGCAGAACGCGACCCGGAACTCCGCCGCCGTGTGGATCCGTACCGCCTCCGCCACCGACACCCCCCACAGCTCCGCCACCTCCGGCAGATCGGGACCGTCGTACCGCACCGGCACCTCGACGGCCTCGCCCACGCGCGCGTGGAGCGGCGCAGGCTCCCAGTGGGGCAGCTCGGCGGCGAGCCGTTCCGGATCGTCCACCCCGTCCAGCAGCACCGTGCGGGCCGCCGGCACCACCTCCCGTACGGACGCCAGCTCCCCGGCCGCGCGCCGCCGCAGCACCTCGGCGTGGAAGGCCTCCGCCCGGTCGCCGTCGGCCAGTTCCACCAGCAGCGCCCGGTCGCCCACCCGCAGCACCCTCGGCGGCCCGCTCCGGCGGGGGCTCACGCGAAGGCCTCCACCCGGATCCCGGCGGCCTCCAGGCCGGCGCGCACGCGCCGGGCGAGCTCCACCGCGCCCGGAGTGTCCCCGTGCAGGCAGAGCGAGCGGGCGTCGACGGGCACCACCGAGCCGTCGTGCGCCGTGACCGTTCCGGTCCGGGCCATGGACACCGACCGCTCCACGACCCGCTCGGGGTCCGTGACCACGGCTCCCTCCCGCCCGCGCGGCAGCAGCGAGCCGTCCGCCCGGTAGGCCCGGTCGCCGAAGGCCTCGGGCACCGCCGGGAGTCCGGCCGCCGCCGCGGCCTCGTGGAGCCGCGAACCGGGCAGCCCCAGCACCGGCAGCGCCCCGCCGGCCAGCAGCACGCCCTCCACGACCGCCGCCGCCTGCTCCCCGTCCCGGACGACCCGGTTGTAGAGGGCTCCGTGCGGCTTCACGTACGAGACGCGCGAGCCGGCGGCCCGGGCGAAGACCTCCAGGGCGCCGATCTGGTAGGCCACCTCGGCCACCAGCTCCGCCGCCGGCACGTCCATCGCCCGCCGCCCGAAGCCCGCCAGGTCGCGGTAGGACACCTGCGCGCCGATGCTCACCCCGCGCTCCGCGGCCAGCTCGCACACCCGGCGCATGGTGGGGGCGTCCCCGGCATGGAAGCCGCAGGCCACGTTGGCGCTGGTCACGACGGTGAGGAGCCGCTCGTCGTCGGTCAGCGTCCAGCGGCCGAAGCCCTCGCCGAGATCGGCGTTGAGGTCGATCGAGACCCTGCTCATGACGGCCTTCCTCTCTCACCCGGCCCCGGCCGGGTGCGGCCCGCCGGGTGCGGCCCGCCGGCGGCGGAGGGCCCGCGGGCGGGAGCCGCGCGGTGCCGCCAACGTAGAGGATTGTTGAACGATCCGACAAGAGATGTGTTGTCCCGTCCCCCGTTCTGCGGTTGACTCGGCCGCGCACGCCGGAGGGGCGGAGGGCAACGGGACGGAAGGGGCGCCGTGGGCACGAGTGACGCCGGGGGACTGACCGAGGACCGCGCGCTGCTCGGGCGCACCAGCACCGCCGAGCGCGTCGCGGACGTCCTCCGCACCCGGATCGCGGAGGGGTACTTCCCGCCCGGATCCCGTCTCTCCGAGGAGAGCATCGGCGGCGCCCTCGGTGTGTCCCGCAACACCCTGCGCGAGGCCTTCCGGCTGCTCACCCACGAGCGGCTGCTCGTCCACCGGCTCAACCGGGGTGTCTCCGTCCGGGTCCTGGCCGCCGACGACGTCGACGACATCCACCGCACCCGGCGGCTCGTGGAATGCGCGGTCGTACGAGGCCTCGGCGAGCCCCCCTTCGCCCTGGCGGCGCTCGCCGCCGCCGTCGCGGAGGGCGAGGCCGCGGCCGGCGCCGACGACTGGCAGGGCGTCGCCACCGCCAACATCCACTTCCACCGCGCGCTGGTCGCCCTCGCCGGCAGCCCCCGCACCGACGAACTGATGCGGAGCGTCCTCGCCGAACTCCGCCTCGCCTTCCACGTCGTGCCGGACCCGCGCTCCCTGCACCGGCCCTTCCTCCTCCGCAACCGCGAGATCCTGGACGCCCTGCGAGCGGGCGACCGGCCCGCCGCCGAACGCCTCCTCGCGCGCTACCTCGACGACTCCCACACCCGCCTCGCCGCCGCGTACGCCCCGTTCGCGGGGCGGCCCCCGGAAGCCCCGGCGGACGGGACCGCCTGAGCGGACGGTCCTGACGGGCCCCCGATCCGATCGCGACGGCGGGCCTCCCGGGGACGCCGTACCGCCGTGCCTCGCCCGCCGGGCCTACCGCCGCGCCCCGTCGGCCAGGCCCCGTACCGACCGGGCCACGCCCCCTCGGAACGCGCGCCCCACTCCGTACCACCGCCTCCGCCCCCCGGCCGGACCTGCGCCGTTTCGACCGCTGTCAGTTCCAGGACCTACTCTGTGCACCGTGACTTCGCCAGCCTCGACGGATCCCGCTCCGCCCCAGCTCAGCGCGGGGCCGCGGCCCGCGCAGGGCCCGGCCGCCGACGAAGGGCTCGCGCGGCGCCTCCGCGCGCTCGCGTGCACCGCCCCGCTGCACGACCTCGACGTCCGCAAGGCGAACCTCGCCGGCGAGTACTCGGTGTACGCGATGGCGGAGGTGGCCCTCGCCGCCATCGACCTCGTCACGCTGAACATGGACTTCGACACCGGCGCCGACCACGAGCAGATAGTGGCCCGGCTGATCCCGCGCGTCGCCGCGCAGGCGCCCGGGCGGCCCGCCGCCGAGCACGAGCGCGTCGCCCGCTGGGTCCTGGAGAACCTGATCAACGTCGGCAGCGTCGACCGCGGCTTCCGCGCCGTCTACGGCACCTTCGACACCGACGGCGTGTACGTCCGCCGGGACTACGACTTCAAGCTCATCGAGGAGGTCCCCGGCTACGGGGGCGGCGTCTACCTCCGTACCACCGACGAGGCCGTCAACGTGCTCGTCGGCGCCCTCGACACCGACGTCACCAGCGCCCAGATCGCCGCCGAGGTGAAGCTGGAGGTGCTCATCAGCCGGGGCCGGCTCGCCGACGCCCAGCTCGCCGCCGAGCAGGCGCGGTACCGGACCGTGCAGTACGCCGAGACCCTCCGCAAGACGCTGGAGGCGACCCGCCGCAACGTCCGCGCCGTGGACTGGCTCCACGCGGTCCCCGACATGATCGCGGAGGCGCTCGACCACGTCGCCGACCGCTACCGTCACGAGAACGCGATCCTCACCAACATCCGCAAGGCGCGCGACGAGGCGGAGACGACCTCCGACCCGAAGACCGCCGAACACAAGCGGCGGGCCGCCGAACTCGTGGACATCGTCAAGGACTGCATCCGGCGCCACACACAGCTCCAGTCCCGCCTCCTGGAGGCCGGCCCCCTCTTCCGCGCCGAACAGGACCGCCAGGCCTTCGCCGCCCCCACCCGGTACACCGGGCTCGACCTGTACGGACAGCTCGTCGCCCCGGTCCTGCCGCTGCCCGTCGCACAGGCCACCAAGGTCACGGACGCCTTCTTCGCCCACGGCACCGGCCTGCGCACCCCCGCCTCCGTGCGCCTCGGCGACCTCGTGGACCTGCTGCTCACCCCTCCCGTGGAGCGCGAGCACCTCGGCGCGGAGATGCCCGAGCCCGACCTCATCGCCACCCCCGACGACTCCCGCTTCAGCGAGGAGCAGCTCGCGCAGGCCCTCCGCCTGCTCGACCTGGAGCACGACGCCCCGCGCCGGCTCTCCGGTCTGCTCGCCGATGCCCGCCGTCTCGACCCCGACCTGCCGTACCTGGTCGCCCTGCTGGCCGTCCACGCGGCGAGCCCCCCGGTGGGCACGGCCTACCGCCAGGGCGAGGAACGGCTCCTCTTCGCGGTGGACGACGGCACGCCCCTGGACGACCCCGAGTTCGGCGGCGCCGACCTCGTCGTCGGTACGGCGCTGCTCGACGCGGCGGGCATGGCCGCCGCCCGTACGGAGGCCTCGTGACCGCCCCCGCGCCCGGTACCGGCCCCGCCACCGCACCGGGAGAGCCCCCGGCCGGCCCGGCTCCGGACGCCGCCGGGCCGGCCGACGGTCCCCGCGTGCGGCCCGTGGTCGTGGAGCCGCCCGCCGGCGCCGCCCCCGGACCCGGGCCGGGAGGCGGACCCCGGGTCGGGTCGGTGCTCCCGGCGGAGCCCTCGCGTGCCGGCGCCGCCTCCGGGCGCGGCGGCCTGCCCGCGGTCCGGGCCGTCCGGCTCACCGGTGACCCGGCCCCGCGGGTCCCGGCCGGCGACCACCCCACGGACCCGGCCGACCCAGTCCACCCGGACGGCCCGGCCACCGCGCCCGCGACGGACCGCCCGTCGGGCGCGGACCGCCCCGCCGCGGTCACCCCCGTCCCCCTTCCCCTGCCCCGTCCCGACACCGAGCGCCGCACCGAGGAGCCCCAGCCGTGAGCGACACCCACGCCGAGTACACCGACGCGTGGAGCGAACCGGAGCCCGCGCAGGCCCCCGCGCCGTCCGCCGTCACCCCCGCCGACGCGGCCGACGCCGCCCGCCTGGTCTCCTTCGGCCTCCAGCCCAAGCTGCTCCCCGCCCGCGACGCCGAGTACGCCGAACTCCTCCGCCGCTACCGCGAGGACCCCCCCTTCGCCCGGCTCGCCGACGCGGTCGCCACCGGCCTCGGCCTGATCGTCCTGGAGGTCTCCCCGCGCGCGGGCATGGCCGTCACCGCGGGCGAGGACTCCGTCTTCGCCGTCCGCATGGGCGACTACGCCCGCCGGGCCAACACCGACTCCGCCGACCGCTTCCTCCACGGCCTCGCCCACCTGGCCGTCGCCGCCATGGCCTTCCCCCGGCCCGAGGACCTCGCCGACGACGGCTACATCGGCCGCCTCACCGTCAACGGCGTCGACGCCTTCGTCCGCCAGGCCTGCCTGCGCCTGGAGCAGCGCGCCGAGGAACAGGGCGAGAACACCGACCCGGCCTCCGACGCCCCCGGCCTGGAGGCGGCCTGGCGCATCTACGCCCGCCGCAGCGCCACCGGCGCCACCAAGGACGCCCGCCGCCTCGCGGGCTCCACCACCGGCATCGTCGGCAAGGCCGTCGCCTTCCTCACCGACTCCGGTTTCCTCCAGCGCACCGGCGACGAGGGCGGCGGCTCCTACCGCACCACCGCCCGCTACCAGCTCCAGGTCCGTGACATGGCCGGCTCGGCCGCCATGGCGGAGCTGCTGGACCTCGGCGTCGTCCCCGTCAGCGACGGCTCCCCGACGCTCCTCCCGCCGCCCGAGGGCGACGACCTGGAACTCGCCGCCGACGCGGGACTGCCGTTCCACGCCTGACCGCCCCGCGTAACCGAACCTCCCAGTACGAGAGTCCCTCGCCATGTACGAGCTGTCCCGGGTCCGCCTCTACTCCATCGGCCCCGCCGGTGCGCGCTACGCCGACACCGTCCTGGACCTGCGCGGAGTCGGCGCCCCCGTGCCGCACCCCGCTCCCACCCAGGCGGAGTTCTTCGAGGAGGAGCCGGTCGGCCCGCCGCGCCGCCCCGCCCCCGCGGGCGTGCTGTTCCTGGAGAACGGCGGCGGCAAGTCCGTCCTCCTGAAGCTGATCTTCTCGGTCATGCTGCCCGGCCACCGCAACACCCTGGGCGGCGCCAGCTCCGGCGTGCTCCGCAAGTTCCTCCTCGCCGACGACTGCGGTCACGTCGCCCTGGAATGGCAGCACACCCTCACCGGCGAGCTGGTCGTCGTCGGCAAGGCCAGCGAGTGGCGCGGCCGGCAGGTCTCCAACGACCCGCGGAAGTTCGCCGAGGCCTGGTACTCCTTCCGCCCCGGTCCGGGGCTCAGCCTGGACAGCCTCCCCGTCGCCGAGGCCACCTCCGTCCGCCCTCCGGTGGAGGGCGCGTCCGGCGCCACCGGCCGCCGCCGCACCATGAAGGGCTTCCGCGACGCGCTCACGGAGGCCGGGAAGGCGTACCCGCACCTGGAGGTGTACTGGGAGGAGATCCACGACCGCTGGAACGAACACCTCGGCGAACTCGGCCTCGACCCCGAACTCTTCCGCTACCAGCGGGAGATGAACGCCGACGAGGGCGAGGCCGCCGGCCTCTTCGCGGTCAAGAAGGACTCCGACTTCACGGACCTGCTCCTGCGGGCCGTCACCGACACCCGTGACACCGACGGCCTCGCCGACCTCGTCGGCGGCTTCGGCAACAAGCTCGGCCGCCGCGCCGAACTGACCGCCGAGCGCGAGTTCACCGCCGGATCCGTGGACCTCCTGAACCGGATCGTGGACGCCGCCGAAACCCGGGCCCACGCGCGCGAGGTGCACGCCGGCGCCGAGCGCCGCACCCGTACCCTCGCCCGCCGGTTCTCCGCCCGCGCCGCCGAGGAGCGGGGCCGGGCCGCCGAACTCGCCCAGCGGGTCACGTCCGCCGCGCACGCCGTCTCCGAGGCCGAGACGGCCCGCGGCCGCAGCGCCCTCATCGCCGCCGAACTCGCCTTCCGGCACGCCTCGCTGGCGCTGACCGCGGCCGAGAAGGGCGCCGCCGCCCAGCGCCGCGAGCTCCTGGAGGCCCGCACCCTGCACTCCGCGTGGCAGGCCGCCGAGGCGGTCCTGCGCCACCGCGCCGCCGCCGACCGTTCGGCCCGCGTGGCCGCCGCCATCCGCGAGGCCGAGCGCGACGCCGCCCCGGCCCTCGCCGCCCGCGCCAAGGCCGCCGCCGACCTCGTACGGGCCCTCGCCGCGGCAGCCGAGGACGGCGAGCGGCACGCCGCCGAGGAGGAGGAGCGGTCCACCGCCCTCCAGGAGGCGGGCGAGGCCGCCCACCGGGACGCCACCGCCGCCGCGACGGAGGCCCAGCGGGCCCGCAGCGAGGCCGGACACCTGCGCCAGCGCCTCGCCGAGGTCGAGCAGGAGACCGCCGAGGCGGTACGGGCCGGCTGGCTCGACGACTCGGCCCCCGACGCCGACCCGGCCCGCGCCGCGCTGGCCGCCAGCGACGCGGAGAAGTCGACGGTCGCCGCCTGGGACGCGGCCCGCGAGGCCGCCCGCACGGCCGCCGAACGGGCCCGCGAGGCCGCCGCCGCCGAGGCCCGCGCCGAACTCGCCGCCGCCCGGGCGGCGGACGCGGCCGATGCCGCCGAGAACGCCTACGGGGCCGAGCGCCGCGCCGCCGAATCGCTGGCCGCCGAGGAGCGCCTGGCCGAGCTGCTGAGCCTCCCGAACACCCCCGCGTCCTCGCTGCCCGGCCAGCGCACCGGCGCCGTTCCCGACCAGGCCGGCCCCGCGGCCGCCGGAAGCCGCGGCGACGGCACCGCCGGCCCCGCCGGTTCCCCGTCCGGTGACCGCGGCCCCGGCGACCAGGCTGCCGGCAGCCACGTGCCGGTCGGCGAGCAGGCGGCCGGCGGCCGCCCCGGCACCGCCGCCGCGACCGGCTCCGGCCACGTCCCCGGCGCCGCCTTCGGCCTCGCGGCCACCGCACACGGCCCCCTCACCGTCACCGAGTTCGACCGGTACGCCGACGAGCTGCGCGCCCTGCTCGACCGGGCCGTCGCCGCCGCCGAGCGCCAGCTGTTCGAGCTGCGGACCGCGGCCGCCGACGACTCCCGCATCCTGGGCGCCCTCGGCGACGGCGGCCTCCTGCCGCCCGGCCCCGACGTCCTCGCGACCGTCGAGCACCTCGGCGAGCACGGCATCCCCGCCCTCCCCGGCTGGCGCTACCTCGCCCAGGCCGTCGATCCCGCCGACCACGCGCGCGTGCTCGCGGCCCGCCCCGAGCTCGTCGACGGCGTGGTGATCACCGACCCCGTCTCGTACGGACGCGCCCGCGAGGTCCTCTCCGCCGCCGCCCTGCTGCCCCGGTCCGCCGTGGCGGTCGGCACCGCCGCCGCCCTCCTCGCCCCCGTCCCCGCCCGGGACGCGGTCGGGGACGACACCGGTGTGTTCCTCGTCCCGCCGAACCCGGCCATGCACGACGAGCACGCGGCCGACGAGGAGCGGCACGCCCTGCGCGCCCGCGCCGCCGCCCGCGACGAGGAGATCCGCGCCCTCGCCGCCCGCCTCGCCGGCGACCGCGCCCTCGCGGCGCGCATCGGAGCCTGGCGCGCCGACTGCCCGCCCGGCATGCTCGCCGAACTCGCCGCCGCGGCCACCACCGCCCGGGAGAAGGCCGAGGCCGCCGCCGCCACCCTCGCCGAGGCCCGTACGGTACGGGCGGAGGCCGAGGAGGCGGCCGCCGACGCCGCCCAGGTCCGCGACGAGCGGCAGGAGGCCGCCCAGCGGGCCCGCCGCGCCGCCGACGCCCTCGCCGGACTCGCCTTCCGGCTCCGCGAGCGGTCCGCCTGGCAGGCCAAGCTCCGCGAACTCGCCGACGACGCCGCCGAGGCCGAGGCCCGTGCCCAGACCTGCCTGGAGCGGGCCCGCGCCGCCGACGAGGACCGCCGCGCCGCCCAGCGCGCCGCCGACGACGCCCACCGCACCGCCCGCGCCCTGCGCGCCGAACGCGCCGAGATCGCCGGTGCCCCCGAGAACCTCCCGGACGAGGACGCCGACGCGCCCCGGGTCGCCCTCCCCACCCTCCGCGAGGCCTACCGGGCCGCCTCCCAGCTGTACGAGAAGGTCGGCGTCGGCGCCGACCTCCGCGCCGAGCAGGCCCGCGCCGAGAGCGACGAGTCCGCCGCGCTCGCCGAGCTGGACCGGCTCACCAACAAGGTCCGCACCCGCGCGGAACAGCTCCTGGAATCCACCGACGGCGCCGACGGCCCGTCCCGGCAGGCCGCGGCGGCCCGCGCCGAATCCCTGGTGCAGATGCTGGAGTCGCGCGCCTCCGAGGCGAGCGAGAAGCTGGGCCGCCTGCGCGGTGAGGCCGAGCGCCTCGCCCCCGAGGACGGCGAGGTCCACACCGAGCTGCCCGAGGAGCTGGTGCCCGTCGACGCCGAGCAGGCCCAGGTCCTGCTGCGTACGGCCACCGCCGAACTCGCCGCCCGGACCGAGGCGCTGGAGGCGGCCCGCGCCGCGCACGCCGGCCTGCTGCGCGACCACCGGTCCGCCGAGGACGCGGCCGGCGGCTTCGACGAGGCCGCCGCCCTGCTGCGGGACCTCCTGCGCGACCACACGGACGAGGACGGCGAGGAGCCCGGCCCGTACCCCGGCGGCCTGGAAGAGGCCCGGACCGCCGCCGCCGAGGCCCGCCGCGCGCTGCGCACCCGCACCGCGGAACTCTCCGCGGCGGACGCGGCGGTCCGCGAGGCCGGCGACATCCTCGTCCGGCACGCCAACTCCACCCGGTACGAGCAGGTCCGCACCCCCGCCCGCCAGCAGATCCGCGAACTGCCCGCCTCCGCGCTCCCCGAGCACGCCGCCAAGTGGGCCGAGGCCTTCGCGCCCCGGCTCCGCGTCCTCACCGACGAGCTGGAGCAGCTGGAGCGCAACCGCGACTCGATCGTGGACCGGCTGCGCGGACTCGTGGAGTCCTCCCTCGCCACCCTCCGCTCCGCGCAGCGGCTCTCCCGGCTCCCCGAGGGACTCGGCGAGTGGTCCGGGCAGGAGTTCCTCCGCATCCGCTTCGAGGAGCCCGACCAGGCCACGCTCACCGAACGGCTCGGCGAGGTCGTCGACGAGGCGACCCGTGCCGCCGTCAGGAAGAACGCCGACCTGCGCAGGGACGGCATGTCCCTGCTGCTGCGCGGGGTGCAGGCGGCGCTCGAACCCCGCGGGGTCTCGGTCGAGATCCTCAAGCCGGACGCCGTGCTCCGCGCCGAGCGGGTCCCCGTCGGGCAGATGGGCGACGTGTTCTCGGGCGGCCAGCTGCTCACCGCGGCCATCGCCCTGTACTGCACGATGGCGGCGCTCCGCTCCAACGACCGGGGCCGCGACAAGCACCGGCACGCGGGCACGCTGTTCCTCGACAACCCCATCGGCCGCGCCAACGCCACGTACCTGCTGGAACTCCAGCGGGCGGTGTCGGACGCGCTCGGCGTCCAGCTGCTCTACACGACGGGCCTGTTCGACACGACGGCGCTCGCCGAGTTCCCGCTGGTGATCCGGCTGCGCAACGACGCCGACCTGCGGGCCGGGCTGAAGTACATCAGCGTGGAGGAGCACCTGCGGCCCGGTCTGCCGCAGCCCGCGGGGGAGGGCGAGACGATCCACGGGGAGATCACGGCGACGCGGATGTTCCGCCGCCACGACGCCGGCGAACCGGCCGGCGCCACACCCCCGGCCCGGTAGGAGCGGCCTCGCGGCCGGCGTGACCGGCAGGCCACGGCGTACGGCGGACCGGGTTGTTCGCAGGGCCACGGCGTACGGAAGCGGGGGGGGGCCCCCCCCCCGGGGGGGGGGCGGGCGGGGGGGGGGGGGGGGGGGGGGGGCCCCCGCCCCCCCCCCGGGGGGGGGCGGCCCCGCTTCCGGTCAGGTTCGCGCGCGGGCGAGCCCGGGCCGGTCAGGCCGCCTCGGACAGCGTCCTCGGCACGCCCGCGGAGGAGGGCTCGGTGGCCGCCCTGCCGGCGCCGTCCTCCACCGCTCCCACCGTCTCCGCCTGCCGCTCCCGGCGCGGCGGCCACGCCGTGCTGCTCGGCTCCGAGACCACCCCGTGACGCTGGCGCCACACCTGGCGGGTGATCCAGATGTCGAGAACGCTCCAGGTCGCCACCACCGTCGAGGCGATGGCGGTGATGCTCATCGGGAAGGCGAGCCAGGAGCCCGCGAGCGTGCAGAGGAAGGCGATGACCGCCTGTATGAGCGTCACCGAGACGATCAGCACGGCCCGGACGGCGGCGTCGCGCACCGGGTCGGGCATCCTGCGCCGGCCCCGCTCGTCCTCCACCCACAGCTGCCGCGCCGACCGCGCGTCGTGTTCCATGGTTCGTCACTCCCCACCGCCGGACGTCTTCAGGTCGGCTGCCCGTTGTGCGCGGCTTTACACGGACAGGCGCCTCCCCGCTCTGCATGACGTGTCTGACGGGGAAAAGGTTTCGCCTGTCCGGAACATGATCCACCGGAACGAATAATTCCAGCCATCTCCGCAGCTCGGGTAAAAGGCGCACCTTTCCGTGTCCTCTGCCACAGTGGCCGATCCCAACTCCCCGAATACCCGGACATCTCATGATCAACGATCACTCGACAGGCTGAAAATCGCCCGGACACTCCTTCGAGATGGCTCTGATGCAGTAGTAGGCTCGCGCCGCCGTTTGTTGAAATCGAAGGTTGACGCCGCGTGTTGACGGCGACGTCACACGTGGAGGGCCTCCGTGGCGCACGGAGGTCGAGCTGGGGGAGGCCATGCGCTTTCGCGGGAAGTCCATCCGCCGGAAGATCGTGGCGTTGCTCCTCGTCCCCCTCGTCTCCCTGACCGGCCTGTGGGGCTTCTCCACGGTGCTCACCGGGCGCGAGGCCGACCAGCTCCTCGACGTCGGCTACATCGTCGACAAGGTCGGCTACCCCCTGGAGGACACCGCCCGGGTCATCCAGCTGGAGCGCCGCCAGTCCCTCGTCTACCTCGCCGACCCGCGCGGCTCCGAGGCCCTCGGCACCCTCCGCGAGGCCCGCCGCGCCACCGACCGGCAGATCGCCCGGATCCGCGCCAACGCCGCCGAACCCGGCGTCCGCGACGAGATGCGGCCCGTCACCACCCAGCGCCTCAACTCCCTCCTCGAAGCGCTCGACGGCCTCACCTCGCTGCGCCGCTCCGTGGAGAACCGCAGCATCGGCCGCATGCAGGCGCTCGACTTCTACAACCGCCTCGTCGACCCCTGCTACAGCTTCCTCGTCACCCTCCACGCCCTGGAGAACGTGGAGATGGACAAGCAGGGCCGCGCCCTCGTCGGCATCACCCGCGCCCGCGAACTCCTCTCCCGCGAGGACGCCCTGGTCCTGTCCGCCCTCGTCGCCGACCGGATCACCGCCCAGGAGATCCGCGCGATATCGGACCTCGTCGCCAACCGCGAGCAGTTCTACGAGGTCAACCTCGAACTGCTCCCCGCCGCCGAGCGCGCCCGTTTCGAGAAGTTCTGGCGCAGCCCCGGCACCGCCGCACTGCGCACCGCCGAGAACGCCCTGATCGAAGCCGGCCCCACCGACAACCCCCGCACCGTCACCGCCGCCTACTGGCAGGACGAGGCCAGTCCCGTCCTCGACGCCCTCGCCCGCGAGAACACCGCCGCCGGCGACCGCTACCAGGACCGCGTCCAGCCCGCCGCCTACAGCGTCCTGCTGAAGGCCGGAGCCGCCGGTGTCCTCGGCTTCCTCGCCCTCCTCGCCTCCCTCGTCATCTCCGTCCGCATCGGCCGCGACCTCATCCGCGACCTGCGCCGCCTGCAGAAGGAGGCCCAGGAGGTCTCCGGCGTCCGGCTGCCCAGCGTGATGCGCCGCCTCGCCGCCGGCGAACACGTCGACGTCGAGACCGAGGTCCCCCACCTGGGGTACGGGGAGGACGAGGTCGGCCAGGTCGGCCAGGCCCTCCACACCCTCCAGCGCGCCGCCGTCGAGGCCGCCGTCAAGCAGGCCGACATGCGCCGCGGCGTCTCCGAGGTGTTCGTCAACCTGGCCCGCCGCAACCAGGTCCTCCTCCACCGCCAGCTCACCCTGCTCGACACGATGGAGCGGCGCACCGAGGACACCGAGGAACTCGCCGACCTCTTCCGCCTCGACCACCTCACCACCCGCATGCGCCGCCACGCCGAAGGCCTCGTCATCCTCTCCGGCGCCGCCCCCTCCCGCCAATGGCGCAAGCCCGTCCAGCTCATGGACGTGGTGCGGGCCGCGGTCGCCGAGGTCGAGGACTACGAGCGCATCGAGGTCCGGCGCCTGCCGCGCCTCGGCGTCGGCGGCCCCGCCGTCGCCGACCTCACCCACCTCATCGCCGAACTCCTCGAGAACGCCACCGTGTTCTCGCCCCCGCACACCGCC
The DNA here is from genome assembly GCF_042900905.1 of Streptomyces sp. NPDC012827. NCBI lineage: Bacteria > Bacillati > Actinomycetota > Actinomycetes > Kitasatosporales > Streptomycetaceae > Streptomyces > Streptomyces sp. NPDC012827. The sequence goes on from NZ_JBIBBY010000017.1 coordinate 35,152, forward strand.
GTGCAGGTGCTCGGCGAGCGCGTCGCCAACGGCTTCACCCTGGAGATCCACGACCGCGGCCTCGGCATGACCCCCGAGGCCCTGCTCGACGCCAACCTCCGCCTCGCCGAGACGCCCGAGTTCGAGCTCTCCGACACCGACCGCCTCGGCCTCTTCGTCGTCAGCCGGCTCGCCCAGCGGCAGAACGTCCGCGTCTCGCTCCAGACCTCCCCGTACGGCGGCACCACCGCGGTCGTGTTCATCCCGGCCGCCCTGCTCACCGACGCCCCGGAGACCCAGGGCGCCGGTTTCCGCCTGGACCGGACCCACCTGGACCGCGCCGCCCCCGACCGCGCGGCGGCCGATGGCACGGGCCCCGACCGCGCCACCACCGGCCGGACGCGGCCGGGCGCGCCCGGTGACGACGGCCGCCTGCCCACCCGCAGGCCCGCCCTCGCCCGCGTCCCCGACGTGACCGCGACGCCCGCACACCTCGACGGACCGGTCGAGCTCGAACCGCCGCTCGGCGAAGAGGACTTCGACACGCTTCTCGACCGCTCCGCCGACCTCCTGGACTCCGACAGCGAGCGCGGGGGCCTCTTCCGGCCCCGCGACCGCCGCCGCGGCCTCGCCCCCGCCGGCGAACAGCATCAGCAGGCCTCCGACACCCCGGCCGACGCACGCGGGGGCGCCGACCGCCCGGGCCGGGACGGAGCGGGGAACGACACCGTTCCCACGCCGCACGGCCCCCTCCCGCTGCCCCGCCGCCGGCCGCCGACGCTCGTCGTGGACCACGGACGCCGCCTGGACGAGGGCGGCCGCGCCCACCCGGCCCCCGGACGCCCCGGCGCCGACGGCTCCGGGCCGCACGAGGACGCCCCCCGAACCCGCCGGAACGACTCCCGTGCCCGCGGCGCCGACGCCCGTGACGACCGGCCCGTGCCGCCGCACGGCACCGGACCCACCCTCGTCCCCGTACCCCCGGAGCCGTCCGACACCTTCGGCGGCCTGCCCCGCCGCGTCCGCCAGGCCAGCCTGGCGCCCCAGCTCCGCGACCACGACCGCACGGACGCCGGCACGGGTACGAGCGGCGGCACGGGGAGGGGCACGGGCACCGCCGGGGCCGGCGGGCCCGACTCCTTCGAGCGCGACGCCGACGAGGTACGCGCCCGCATGGCCGCCATGCAGCGCGGCTGGCAGCGCGGGCGGCGGCACAACGCCGAACCGGACGACACCACAGCACCAGGAACGACACCGGAGGGGGACGGTCGATGACCGCACCGAACGCCGCAGCACCCAACAGCACCCACGGACGCGGGAACGGCGAGCTGAACTGGCTCCTCGACGAACTCGTCCAGCGCGTCGGGTCCATCCGCAAGGCCCTGGTGCTGTCGAGCGACGGACTGCCCACCGGCGCCTCCCAGGACCTGACCCGGGAGGACGGTGAGCACCTGGCCGCCGTCGCCTCCGGATTCCACAGCCTCGCCAAGGGCGTCGGCCGCCACTTCGAGGCGGGCAGGGTCCGCCAGACGGTGGTCGAGCTGGAGGACGCCTTCCTGTTCGTCACCGCCGCCGGCGACGGCAGCTGCCTGGCCGTCCTCGCCGACGCCGACTCCGACGTCGGCCAGGTCGCCTACGAGATGACCCTCATGGTCAAGCGGGTCGGCGCCCACCTCACCACCGCGCCCCGGGCCGGCCTGTCCACCGGAGGGTGAGTGGCCGGACCATGAGCGACGCAGCCGAATCCACCCCGGACGACGCCGGCCGGCCCCCCGTCCGCCACCACTGGTTCGACGACGAGGCGGGCCCGGTGGTCCGCCCGTACGCGATGACCCGGGGCCGGACGAGCGCCGCCTCCCGCCACCGGCTCGACCTCATCGCGCTGGTGGTCCCCGAGCCCGCCGCCGACGACCCCGGCCGGGACCGGACGCTCTCCCCCGAACACGTGGAGATCGTCGAACGCTGCTGGGAACAGCCCCAGTCGATCGCCGAGCTCGCCGCCGGACTCGACCTCCCCGTCGGGGTGGTCCGGGTCCTCGTCGGCGACCTCGTCGAGGACGAACTCGTCCATGTGACCCGCCCCGTTCCGCCGGCCGAGCTGCCGGACGTGAGCATTCTCCGCGAGGTGATCAATGGCCTTCGGGCGCTCTAGCCGCAAGAAGACCCCCGTCGAGCCGATGACCCTGAAGATCCTGGTCGCCGGCGGGTTCGGGGTCGGCAAGACGACGCTGGTCGGCGCCGTCAGCGAGATCAGGCCGCTGCGCACCGAGGAGATCCTGAGCGAGGCCGGGCGGCCCGTGGACGACCTGGACGGCGTCGAGACGAAGACGACCACCACGGTCGCCATGGACTTCGGGCGGATCACCCTGCGCGAGGACCTCGTCCTGTACCTGTTCGGCACCCCGGGACAGGACCGCTTCTGGTTCCTGTGGGACGAGCTGGCGCAGGGCGCGCTCGGCGCGGTCGTCCTCGCGGACACCCGCCGCCTGGAGGACAGCTTCGCGGCGATCGACTACTTCGAGCGGCGCGGCATCCCGTTCACGGTGGCCGTCAACTGCTTCGAGGGCGCCCGGCGCTACCCGCCCGAGACCGTGCGGGGAGCGCTCGACCTGGACCCCGAGGTGGAGCTCCTCATGTGCGACGCCCGCGACCGCGAGTCGGTGAAGGAGGTCCTGGTCGCCGTGGTCCGGAACGCCATGACCCACGCCGCCCGCGTCCACCCGGCCCCCGTCAGCTCCTGAACTCCACCCCCGCCCCCCGGCCGGCGCGGCCGGCCCGGGGGGGGGGGGGGGGGGGCCGGGGCGGGCAACCAGACCGTCCGGCCACCCACCCCCCGGCCAACGGGTACGAGAAGTAAGGGGGGGGGTAAGGGAC
>NZ_JBIBBY010000017.1:38014-50539 GCF_042900905.1 Streptomyces sp. NPDC012827
CCGGGGGACCGCCCCCCCTTCCCCCCCGCCCCCCGCGCCCCCCCGCCCCCCGCCCCCCCCTCACCCCCCCCCCCCCCCCGCTGCCGGCGGCCCGGCCGGGGGGCGGCGGGGGAGGAGCCGGTGCCGGGAATCCTCAGCGTCCGGCCACCGACCGCCGGGCCACGGGGAAGTCGAAGTACGTCGAGGGGTACGGCTCCGGCCTGAAGGTGAAGTGCCACCACTCCTCGGGCAGGTTCACGAACCCCTGCTCGGCCAGCACCCCCTTCAGCAGCTGCCGGTTGGCGCGCTGCTCGCCCGTGGCCCGCGGATCGTCGGTGTGCGAACGGGTGTCGAAGCAGTCGTACCCGGTCCCCATGTCCACCGAGTTGTCCGGGAACCGCTCCGCCCGCGGGGCGAAGCACGCCACGAGCGGCTCGCCGGGCACGTACCGACGGGTCGGCGCCGCCGGCAGCCGTACCAGCGTCAGGTCGACCGTGGACCCCCGGCTGTGCCCCGACCTCTCCGCGATGTAACCGTCCGCGAACAGCCGCGACTTCTCCACCAGGGGGTAGAACTCGCCCTTCATCCGCTCGTCGCCGAGGTCCTTCGCCCAGCGCACGAAGTGGTCGACGGCCCGCTGCGGCCGGTAGCAGTCGTACACCTTCAGCGTGTAGCCCCGGGGCAGCAGCCGCCGCTGCGCGCGGTGCAGGGCCTCGGCGGCCGGCCGGGTCAGGAGGCACACCGGCTGCCGGTAGCCGTCGACCGGCTCACCCACGAAGTTGTGCGCCGTCGTGTACCGCATCTCCTGGAGGATCGTCCGGTCCACCGCGTCGAGCGCCACGAACCCGGACGGCGCCTTCGGCTCCGGCACGGCCCGTGCCGGGGGAGCGGAGACGGCGGCCCCGGTCAGGGCGAGGAGCCCGGCCGAGGCGGTGACGGCGAGGGTACGGAGTGCGCGAACCGGTCGAGTCATGCGCACCGTCTATCAGTTCCGGCGGCGCCGGGAAAGGGCCATCGCGTACGGTCGGGCCGTGAACGACACCGGGACCACCTTCTGTTCCGCCTGCGGCGCCGCCCATCCGGCCGGCGCCGGATGGCCCCGCACCTGCCGCTCCTGCGGCCGCACCGCCTACCGCAACCCGCTGCCCGTCGCCGTGGCCCTGCTCCCCGTGCGCGACGGCCGGGGCGAGGGCCTCGTCACCATCACCCGCGGCATCGAACCCCGGCGCGGCGGCACCGCCCTGCCCGGCGGCTTCATCGACCACGGCGAGGACTGGCGCGCCGCCGTCGTCCGTGAACTCCGCGAGGAGACCGGCATCGAGGCCTGCGCGACCGACGTCCGGCTCGCCGACGCCCTCGGCTCCGGCGACCACCTCCTCCTCTTCGGCCTCCTGCCCGCCCTGGACGCCCTCCCGCCCTTCACGCCGACCCCCGAGACGACCGCCCTCCACGTCCTGCGCGCCCCCCGCACCCTCGCCTTCCCCCTCCACACCGAGGCGGCACGGAAGTGGTTCGCCGGGGCCTACGGCTCCTGACCGCACCCCCGCACCCGCACCGGCAGCCCCACGTCCTCCACGCCGGCGTCCGTCACCCGCTCCACCACCACCCGCCCGTCCACCCGGCGCGACCGGTACCGCTCGATCTCCGCCGGCTCCCAGCCGTCGCCGGTGTCGCGCACCACGAGCCCCCCGCCGGTCCGCCCCACGGCGGGCGCCCACACCTCCAGCGCGAGCCGCCCGTCCGCACCGCTCACCGGGATCACCGCCCCCGCCCGCGCCAGGACCGGCACCCGCGCGAGAGGGGCCTCCACCAGCACCTGCCCCGGCCCCTCGTACGGGCGGCCCGTCGCCGTGTCGTACCAGCGCCCGCGCGGCAGCCGTACCGCCCGCCGGTCGGCACCCCGGTGCAGCACCGGCGCGACCAACAGCGCGTCCCCGAGCAGAAACGCGTCCTCGCACGATCGCAGCGCCCGGTCCTCCGGCGTCCCCCACCACACCGGCCGCGCGAACGGCGCCCCCGTCATCCGCGCCAGCCGGGCCAGCGTCCCGAAGTACGGGCGCAGCCGCTCCCGTTCGGCCAGCGCCGCCCGCGCGTGCTCCAGCACCTCCGGGCCGAACTCCCACGGCTCGCCGCCCGACGTCCCCGTACGGAACAGCGGCAGCCACGCCGCCAGCTGGAGCCGGCGCAGGTACAGCTCCGGTGACGGGCTCCCGCCGGTCCCACCGGTCCCGTCCGGACCGGAGCCCGTGTACGGCACCCCGCACAGCCCGAGCCCCAGCACCAGCGCGAGCGAGGCCCGCAAGCCCGGCCACCCGGCGGTCACCTCGCCGGACCAGGTGCCGCCGTACCGCTGCGTGCCCGCCCAGCCCGACCGGGAGAGGAGGAAAGGCCGCTCCTGCGGACGCAGCCGGCGCAACCCCTCGTACCCGGCGCGGGCCATCGCGAGCCCGTACACGTTGTGCGCCTCGTGGTGGTCACCGCCCCGCCCCTCCAGAGCGTGCCGGGCCGACCGGGGCAGCGTCCCGTCCCCGAACGGGCCGGGCACCAGCGGCTCGTCCCCGGTGTGCGCCACCCCGGCGAAGCCCTGCCGCAGCCGCTCCTCGTACAGCCCGCCCCACCACCGTCGCACCTCCGGGTCCGTGAAGTCCGGATAGGCGCAGTCACCCGCCCCCGCCACCCCGCGGATCTCCGCGCCCCGCGCGTCCCGCACGAAGACCCCCGCGGCCCGCCCCTCCTCGTACCGCGCCCGCCCCGGCTCGGCCCGCACCGCCGGCTCCACGACCGACACCAGCCGCACTCCCCGTTCCCGCAGCTCCTCCGCGAGACCCGGCAGCCCGGCGGACCGCTCCCGGCCGCCCCCCGGCACCCCGTGACCGCCGGCGGGGCCACTCTCCAGGTGCACGGCCGCCAGCGGCAGCCCCCGCTCCCGGTACCCGTCCACCACCCGGCGCACCTCGTCGGCGCTCCCGGCCCCCCGGCTCACGTGCTGGGGCCCGAGGGCCCACGACGGAGGCAGCGCGGGCGCCCCCGTCAGCGCCGCCCAGCCGTGCAGCACCCGCGCGGGCGTGCCGACCACCACCCAGCAGCGCAGCGGCCCGCCCTCCATCCGCACCTCGGCGGTCCCCGGCCGGTCGTGGCCCGAACCGGCCCCCTCCTCACCCTCGGCGAGCGTGACCCGCCCGTCCCAGGAGTTGTCGTGGAACGCCAGATGCGTCCCCGCGTCGGAGACGACGAACTGCACCGGCATCGTGCACGACGGAGGACCGTCCTGCGGCGCCGGGAGCCCCCGCGGACCGGTGTTCCACAGGCGGTAGGAGCCGTCCCGCAGCCGCGGCCCGCCCGCCTGTCCCCCCAGGCCGAAGAACCGGGCGTCCGCCGGCACCTCGCTGCGCTGCGCCCACCGCGCGGGACCGCCCGCCACCGGTTCCCACCAGCGCGGCGGCAGATCCCGCCGCAGCACCACCCCGCCCGGCGTACGGACCTCCACGGCCCCGTGCCGCGAGACGGCCACCGTCACCCGCTCCGACACGATCCGCCACCCGCCGTCCGTGTCCGGTTCGAGCGCCGCCCGCGGATCGGGCTCCGGTGCCTCTCCCGCCAGCGCGTACGAGGGGAGCGGCTCGGCCCCGTCCCATCCCCAGAACACGGTGCCGCCCGCCGACACGGTGATGCGCAGCGCGGACCGCGCGAACCGCAGGACGCCCCCGCCCGGCAGCGCCTCCGCCGCGACCAGCGGGCCCGGCACCCGCGCCCGCTCCGGCCCCCTGGCCGGCAGCCCCCACGCGTCCGTCCGGCGCAGCCGCCACGCCGTCCGTACCGTCCGCAGGCCCCGCACCGACCCCCACACCTTCACCGAACGCAGCAGTTCACGACCGTCCATGACGATCACCCTGCCACCCGCCGGAGGCGCGGTGAGCTCCGTTCAACCGCCGTTCACCCGTGGTGGGAGCACATGTTCAACTCCCCGACCATGGGTGGGCGACCCTGGTGCGAAAGAGGATCACATGGCATCGTCCTGTCAGCCGCGTCACGCGCACACCCCAGCACGTGCGCGGGACACACGCCGACCCCGCGTACAGCCAGGGAGCCACCCCATGACATCCGCAGCGCCGACCGAGCCGCTCTGGCAGCCGGACGAGGACCGCATCGCCTCGGCCGCCGTGACCCGCTTCCAGGCCTGGGCCGCCGAACACCACGGCGCGCCGGCCGAGGGCGGCTACCCCGCGCTCCACCGGTGGTCCGTCGAGGAGCTCGACACCTTCTGGCGGGCCGTCGCCGAGTGGTTCGACGTCCGCTTCTCCACCCCGTACGAGCGCGTCCTCGGCGACCGCGCGATGCCCGGCGCGGACTGGTTCCCCGGCGCCACCCTCAACTACGCCGAGCACGCCCTGCGCGCCGCCGCCGACCGTCCCCACGACACGGCCCTCCTCCATGTGGACGAGACCCAGGAGCCCACCCCGATCACCTGGGCCGAGCTCCGCCGCCAGGTGGGCTGCCTCGCCGCGGAACTCCGCGCCCTCGGCGTACGCCCCGGTGACCGTGTCAGCGGCTACCTGCCCAACGTTCCGCAGGCGGTCGTCGCCCTCCTCGCCACCGCCGCCGTCGGCGGTGTCTGGACCTCCTGCGCCCCCGACTTCGGCGCCCGCTCCGTCCTCGACCGCTTCCAGCAGGTCGAACCGGTCGTCCTCTTCACCGTCGACGGCTACCGTTACGGCGGCAAGGAGCACGACCGCCGCGCGACCGTCGCCGAACTCCGCGCCGAGCTGCCCGCCCTCCGCGCCGTCGTCCACATCCCGCTCCTGGGCACCGGCACCCCGGACGGCGCCCTCCTCTGGGACGACCTCGTCGCCGGCGACGCCGAGCCGGTCTTCGAGCAGGTGCCGTTCTCCCACCCGCTGTGGGTCCTGTACTCCTCCGGCACCACGGGCCTGCCCAAGGCGATCGTCCAGTCCCAGGGCGGCATCCTCGTCGAGCACCTCAAGCAGCTCGGCCTGCACTGCGACCTCGGCCCCGGGGACGTGTTCTTCTGGTACACCTCCACCGGCTGGATGATGTGGAACTTCCTCGTCTCCGGTCTCCTCACGGGCACCACCGTCGTCCTCTACGACGGCAGTCCCGGCTTCCCCGACACCGCCGCCCAGTGGCGCATCGCCGAACGCACCCGCGCCACCCTGTACGGCACCTCCGCCGCGTACGTCATGGCCTGCGCCAAGGCCGGCGTCCACCCGGGCCGCGACTTCGACCTGTCCGCCGTGCGGTGCGTCGCCACCACCGGCTCCCCGCTGCCGCCCGACGGTTTCCGCTGGCTCCACGACGAGGTCCGCGACGACCTGTGGATCGCGTCCGTCAGCGGCGGCACGGACGTCTGCTCGTGCTTCGCGGGCGCCGTCCCCACCCTCCCCGTGCACATCGGCGAACTCCAGGCCGCGGGCCTCGGCACCGACCTCCAGGCGTGGGACCCCTCCGGCAAGCCGCTCGTCGGCGAGGTCGGCGAACTGGTCGTCACCAACCCCATGCCGTCCATGCCGATCCACTTCTGGAACGACCCCGACGGCAGCCGCTACCGCGACAGCTACTTCGAGATGTTCCCCGGCGTCTGGCGCCACGGCGACTGGATCACGATCAGCGACCACGGCTCCGTCGTCATCCACGGCCGCTCCGACTCCACCCTCAACCGGCAGGGCGTGCGGATGGGCAGCGCCGACATCTACGAGGCCGTGGAGCGCCTCCCGGAGATCCGCGAGTCCCTCGTCATCGGACTGGAGGAGCCGGACGGCGGCTACTGGATGCCCCTCTTCGTCCACCTCGCGGAGGGCGCGACCCTCGACGAGGAACTGATCGACCGGATCCGGCGGACCATCCGCACGGAACTCTCCCCGCGCCACGTCCCCGACGAGATCATCCAGGTCCCCGGCGTCCCGCACACGCTCACCGGCAAGCGCATCGAGGTCCCGGTCAAGCGCCTGCTCCAGGGCACGCCGCTCGACAAGGCCGTCAACCCGGGCTCGGTCGACAACCTCGACCTGCTCCGCTTCTACGCCTCCCTGGCGGAAGCCCGCCGCGCCTGACGCGACCGGGGGCCGGCACCCGCCCGGGTGCCGGCCCTCCGTTCATCCGCCGTACGTGGCCTGCGCGTCGCCCAGCACCTCGGCGAAGTCCGCCGCGAGCCGCCGGGCGTCCTCCGGCCGCAGCGTCGCCGCCGTGATCCGCACCGCGGGCGGCGCCGCGATCCGGAAGCGCGCCCCCGCGGCCACCCACCAGCCGTGCGTCCGCAGCCCGTTCACCACCGCGGACTCGTCGCGCACCGGCACCCACACGTTGAACCCGCTCGCCCCGACCGCCCGGATCCGGTACGCGCCGAGGGCGTCGAGCAGGGTCGCGCGCCGCTCCGCGTACGCCGCCTCCCCGGCCGCGACCAGCTCACCCACCGACGGGTCGGTGAACAGCCCGGCCACCGTCCTCTGCAGCAGGTGACTGACCCAGCCCGAGGTCATGAGCATCCGGCCGTCGTGCCGGGCGAGCGTCACCGGGTCACAGGCGACCCCGGCCCACCGCAGGTCGATCCCGAGGTGCTTGGAGACGGTCCTGACCTGCGCCCAGCGCTCCAGCCCCCCGGCGGCCAGGGTGTACGCCGCCGCGCCGCCCACCTCCGCGTTGTGGTCGTCCTCCACGACGAGCACCTCGGGGAACTCGCGCACCACCGCCACCAGAGCGTCCCGCCGCGCGCGGGTGAAGAAGGCCCCCGTGGGGCACTGACCGCGCGGGCTGCACACCACCGCGCGCGCCCCGCCGCGCAGGGCCGCCCGCAGCGACTCGGGCACCATGCCCTCCCCGTCCACCGTCACCGGCGCGATCCGCAGTCCCAGCGCGGGCACCAGATCCAGCAGGTGGTGGAAGCCGGGGTCCTCCACGGCCACCGCGTCACCGGGCCGCAGCTCCGTGGAGAGCAGCCGCGCGATGCAGTCCAGAGCCCCGTGCGCGAAGGTCACGTGCTCCGCGGGCACGCCGTCCCGGACGAACCAGTCCCGCGTCAGCGCCTCCAGCTCGGCGAGGCGCGGGGCCGCGCGGTGCGAGCCCTGGACGGGCGCGAACTCCGCCGGCGGGCGCAGCACCGGCAGGAACGCCGGATCGGGATGGCCACCGGCCAGGTCCACCAGTCCCTCGGGGACGCGGGGCGGGCGCCGGGAGGCCACCGACGGAACCTCGGCCACCACGGTCCCGCCCCGGCCCCGGGTGACGACGAGCCCCCGTCGGCGCAATTCCTTGTAGGCCGTGGCGACCGTGCCCGGACTGACTCCGAGCGCGTCCGCGAGCCGCCGTACCGGAGGGAGGGCGTCACCCGGCCGGAGCCCGCCCTCGGCGACCCCCCGCTCGACGGACGCGGCAATCCCCTTGGCCGTGGACCCCTCGATCGAATATTGTGCTGCCACGTACTCAACTATGTACCAATACAAAGAAATACGCAAGGGGGACCCACGTGAGCCGCTCGACCCGCCCCGCCCGAACACCTCTCAAGGACCGCGTCCCGGGCGGCCCCGACGGGCGCCGCCTGCTCCTCATCGGTTTCATCGACAAGTGCGGCACCGGCCTCTGGGCCACCGCCATGGCCCTCTACTTCACGTACGTCACCGGCCTCGGCCTCGGCGAGGTCGGCCTCCTCGTCGGCCTGTCCGGCGCGGCCGGCATCGCCGGCGCCCCGCTCGGCGGCCGCCTCGCCGACCGCTTCCCCCTCGTGCGCGTCCTCATCGGCACCCAACTCCTGCGCGCCGCGGCCCTCCTGGCCCTCCTCACCACCGACACGTACGCCCTCCTCGTCGTCTACTCGGCGATCGGCGCCCTCCCCGACCGCGCCACCAACGTCCTCACCAAGCTCTACGCCGCCCGGATCGCCGGCCCCGACCGCGCCCGCTACCAGGCCATCAACCGCACCGCCTCCAACATCGGCTGGACCATCGGCGGCCTCGGCGCCGCGGCGGCGCTCGCCGTCGGCACCACCGCGGCCTACCAACTCCTCCTCGTCGGCAACGTCCTCTCCTACCTGCTGATGGCCGCCCTGACCCTCCGCTGCGCCGAGCCGCCCGCCCCCTCCCGCACCGTGGCGACCGGCACCCCCGCCACCGACGGCTCCCCGGCCCCCGCGCCCCGCCGCTCCGACCCGTGGCGCGACCGCGCCTTCCTGGGCTTCACCGCGGGGGACGCCGTCTTCTTCCTCCACGACTCGATCCTCCAGGTCGGCCTGCCCCTCTGGATCGTCCACGCCACCGAAGCCCCCGCCGGCCTCGCGCCCCTGCTGCTCGTCGTCAACAGCGTCCTCGTCGTCCTCTTCCAGGTCCCCCTCTCCCGCTTCGGCGCCACCCCCGCGGCCGCCCGCCGGCTCTACCGCCCCCTCGCCGTCCTCTTCGCCACCGGCACCACCGCGGTCTGCGTCTCCGGCATCGGCGGACCCGCCACCGCCGTCACCGCCCTCGTCGTCGCGGCCGTCGCCCTCACCTTCGCCGAGATGCTCCACACCCTCGCCTCCTGGGAACTCTCCGTCGCCCTCGCCCCGGACGACGCCCAGGGCGCCTATCTCGGTGTCCACGGACTCGCCCAGTCCACCCAGCGCTTCGGCGGCCCCCTCCTCGTCACCGGACTCGTCTCCGCCGGCCCCTTCGCCTGGCCCGTCCTCGGTGCCGTCCTCGTCGCCACCACCGTCGCCCAGCGGCGCCTCATCGGTCACCGACTCCCCGAATCGTCACTGTCAGTGGCGAAGGTTACGGTGAGTGAGCACTGATCGGAGCGGACCGACCGGCCCGCGAACCAGGGGGGACCAGCCATGCCTCACACCGACACCGCCCGCACCCCGCACACCACCGCGGCCGACCGCCGCCTCCGCCGCGCCCTGCGCCGCGAGATGCCCAGCACCGTCGGACTCCTCGCCGACGCACGGGACTTCGCCGCCATGCGGCGCTACCGCACCTTCGCCTTCGACGACCACACCGCCTACCTCCAGCAGATCGAGGCCCTCCTCAGGACCCTCGCCTCCCAGGGCGGACACACCACCGTCACCCTCTTCGACCCCGAGGAGTACGCGGCCTGGTGCACCGCCACCGGAACCGACCCCGACCACCCGGCCAGCCGCAGCCGCTTCACCGCCCACGTCGCCGCCACCGGGGCCCGCCTCACCTACACCGGCCAGCCGCTCGCCACCCTCCTGCCCGAACTCGTCGACACCGCCGTCCGCCACGCCACCTGGGAGTACGCCACCACCGTCCTCGCCACGGCCGGGGACTGCGCCGCCTGCGGCAAGGACATCGGCAAGGCCGCCTTCGACCGCGCCACCCACCTCCTGGCCCGCCTCCTGGAGGCCACCGGCCCCGGCACCCACCACCTGGTGTGCAGCGTCCCCGCGGGCACGGACCACCTCCTCACCGTCCTCCACACCCGCACCGACGACGACGGCACCGCCCACCACGACCTCACCGCCGCCACCGAGTTCACCGCCGTCCTCGCCGCCGGCATCGCCCTCTCCGCCCCCGGCGGCCTCGTCCTGCGCACCTCCGCGCCGGGCGCCCGCGACCGCCTCCACGGCTGGCGCCTGAAGGACGCCACCCTCGCCCCGCTCACCGAGGCCGAGGTCTTCGCCGCCTACTGCACCGACGCCCGCACCGGCGAACCGGTCGCGCCCGAACCGGACGTCGATCACCGCGCCGGCTTCCCGCTCCCCACCGACCCCTACGACGACTGCGCCGCCCACCGGCCCCGGCCCTGACCGGCCAACCACCCGGAAACGCCGGAGGGGCTCCCCGCCACCATGTGACGGGAAGCCCCTCCGGAGAACAGGCGCCGGCCGGCGATCACTCGCCGGACAGCACCGCCTGCGCCGCGCGCCGCGCCTCTTCGGCGGTGTCCGCGGCCCGCGCCGCGGCCGCCGCCCGCTCGCACTGCGCCAGCGTGTACGTGGCCAGCGTCGCCCGCACGTACGGGATCGACGCCGCACCCATGGACAGGGAGGTGACCCCCAGACCCGTCAGCACACAGGCGAGCAGCGGATCCGACGCCGCCTCACCGCACACACCACAACTCTTGCCCTCGGCCTTGGCCGCCTCCGCGGAGAGCGCCACCAGGTCGAGCAGCGCCGGCTGCCACGGGTCCTGCAGCCGCGACACCGCACCGACCTGCCGGTCGGCGGCGAAGGTGTACTGCGCCAGGTCGTTGGTGCCCAGCGACAGGAACTCGACCTCCTGGAGGATCGAGCGCGCCCGCAGCGCCGCCGACGGGATCTCGACCATGGCACCGAACTTCGCCCGCAGCCCGGCCTCACGACAGGCGTCCGCGAAGGCCTTGGCGTCCGTACGGTCGGCGACCATCGGCGCCATGACCTCCAGGTACACCGGCAGGCCCTCGGCCGCCTTCGCCAGCGCGGTGAGCTGCGTCCGCAGCACCTCCGGGTGGTCGAGCAGCGTCCGCAGACCCCGCACACCGAGCGCCGGGTTCGGCTCGTCCGCCGGCGTCAGGAAGTCGAGCGGCTTGTCCGCCCCGGCGTCCAGCACCCGCACGACCACCCGGCCCTCGGGGAACGCCTCCAGCACCTTGCGGTAGGCCTCGATCTGCTTCTCCTCCGACGGCGCCTTCCGGCTGTCGTCGAGGAAGAGGAACTCGGTACGGAACAGACCGACGCCCTCGGCACCGGCCTCCACGGCCGCCGGTACGTCCCCGGGACCGCCGACGTTGGCGAGGAGCGGCACCTTGTGCCCGTCCGAGGTGGCACCGGGACCGCTGGACGCGGCGAGCGCGGCCTTGCGCTCGGCGGCGGCCCTGGTCAGCTCGGCCTTCTTCTCCTCGCTCGGCTCCACGAAGATCTCACCGGTGGAACCGTCGACGGCGATCATCGTGCCCTCGGCCAGCTCACCGGCACCGGGCAGCGCCACCACGGCCGGCACTCCCAGGGCCCGCGCGAGGATGGCGCTGTGGCTGGTCGGCCCGCCCTCCTCGGTCACGAAACCGAGCACGAGCGCCGGGTCGAGCAGCGCCGTGTCCGCGGGCGCCAGGTCCCGCGCGATCAGGACGTACGGCTCGTCGCTGTCCGGCACGCCCGGCATGGGCACGCCGAGCAGCCGCGCGACGATCCGGTTCCGCACGTCGTCCAGGTCCGCGACCCGGCCGGCCATGTACTCACCGGCGCCCGCGAGCAGCTCGCGGTAGTGCGAGAACGCGTCGTAGATTCCGCGCTCGGCCGTGCTGCCGACCGCGATCCGCCGGTCCACGTCGGCGATGAGCTCCGGGTCCTGGGCGATCATCGCCTGGGCCTCCAGCACGGCCTGGGCTTCACCGCCCGCCAGGTTGCCCCGCGCGATCAGGTCCGCGGCGACGGCCTCCACGGCCTGGCGGGCGCGCCCCTGTTCGCGCTCCGCCTCGTCGGCCGGAATCTGCTTGGCCGGCGGTTCGAGGACCGCCGTGCCCATGTGCCGGACCTCGCCGATCGCCACTCCGTGGCTGACGCCGACGCCTCGCAGCGTTGTCTCCATCTCACCGTCTCCGATAGTGCGGCGGCCCGGGCCGCCGTGTCGATTGTCGAACTCCTGGCCGTCCTGCGGACGGGGCCGGCTCAGCTCCAGTGGAAGAGCTGGTCGCCGGCCTTCACCTCGCCGTCCTCCTGGACGGCGGAGAGGGAGTCCGCTGTGGCCTCGAGGGCCACGACGGGGCAGATGGGGGACTTGCCGGCGGCCTCGACCTCGGCCGGGTTCCAGCGCACGACGGCCTGTCCCCGCTGCACGGTGTCGCCCTTGTTCACGAGCAGCTCGAAACCCTGTCCGTTGAGCTGCACGGTGTCGATGCCGAGGTGGACGAGGACGCCGTGGCCCTCACCGTCGACGACGACGAAGGCGTGCGGGTGCATGGAGACGATGACCCCGTCGACGGGGGAGACCGCCTCGGAGGGCTCGCGCACGGGATCGATGGCGGTGCCGGGCCCGACCATGGCACCGGAGAAGACCGGGTCGGGAACTGCGGCGAGACCGATGGCGCGTCCAGCGAGTGGCGACGTCACGGTTGACATGGGAAGCCTCCCAGGGGCGGAGATGGTGTGGCGCCGTCACTACCTGTCCTGGACGGCGTACTGTCCTGAAGCGTATGTCATGGGAAGTCCTAGTTCCGCACGAGACGTACCAGTTGGCGGACCTACGGACTACCCGAAACGATTTGCCTCTACTGACGGTGGGATGTACTGTCGTACTCCTGCTTGACCCCAGTGCGGCCTGGAGCCGCGGGTCGGCAGCACCCATCAAGCTCAGATCCTAACCCCAGTGGTCTACACCTCTGCGTGCGTCAGCTCGCCGGGGGAGTGGTCAGGAGGCCGGAGAAAGCCTGGTAATGTTTGACCCCGCCGAGGAAACGGAAAGCGCGAAAGCGAATTCCTATCCCGGCAGCCCGCTCCAGCGGGTGGCAGAGAAGGAAATCGGATCTGCTAAGCTGGAAACGAAGGAAGCGCCCGGAGGGCCTGGAAACAGGAACGAAGGAAGCGTCCGCACCTTGAGAACTCAACAGCGTGCCAAAAATCAACGCCAG
>NZ_JBIBBY010000018.1:0-39651 GCF_042900905.1 Streptomyces sp. NPDC012827
CCCGTCGAGCGCATGATGCGCGACGCCAAGATCACCCAGATCTACGAAGGCACCAACCAGGTTCAGCGCATCGTGATGGCCCGCAACCTCCCGTAATCACGGGCCGGCCGGACAACGAACACAAGTGGCACCGGAGGCGATCAGCAGTGCTCGCCTCCGGTCCGCGGCGACTCGCGGTTGGGCTAGATTTAGCGCTTCGTACACCCGATCGTGTTAGGGAAGACAATGACGGAAGCGGTGCTGCTGGTCGGCGGGCAGGGGACGCGACTGCGGCCCGTCACGGTGAACACCCCCAAGCCGATGGTTCCGGCCGCAGGTGTGCCGTTTCTGGCCCACCAGATAGCCAGGGCCGCGGACGCGGGTGTGACCCACATCGTCATGGCGACCTGCTACCTGGCCGAGGTCTTCGAGCCGTACTTCGGTGACGGCTCCGACTTCGGCGTCCACCTCGAGTACGTCGTCGAGGACGAGCCGCTCGGCACCGGCGGCGCCATCCGGAACGCCGCGCGCCGCCTCACCGGCGGGCCCGACGAGCCGGTCCTCGTGTTCAACGGCGACATCCTCACCGGCCTGGACATCCGCGGCCTCGTCGAGTCGCACAAGGCCGCCGAGGCCGACGTCTCGCTCCACCTCGTGCGGGTCTCCGACCCCCGGGCCTTCGGCCTGGTCCCCACCGACTCCGAGGGGCGGGTGCTGGCCTTCACCGAGAAGCCGCAGACGCCCGAGGAGATCGTCACCGACCAGATCAACGCCGGCTGCTACGTCTTCCGCCGCTCCGTGATCGACGCCATCCCCGAGGGACGGCCGGTCTCCGTCGAGCGCGAGACCTTCCCCGGCCTCCTGCGGTCCGGTGCCAAGCTGTACGGCAAGACCGAGGACACCTACTGGCTGGACCTGGGCAAGCCCGAGTCCTTCGTCCAGGCCTCCGCCGACCTCGTCCGCGGCGTCGTCGCCTCCCCGGCCGTGCCCGGCCCGCGTGGCGAATCCCTCGTGCTCCCCGGGGCCCAGGTGGCTCCCGGGGCCAAGCTTTTTGACGGTACTGTGGTAGGGGCCGGCGCCCGGATCGAGGCCGGCGCCGTCGTGAAGGGCTCCATCGTGCTCGACGGGGCGACCGTCCGGGCCGACGCCCAGGTGAGCGCGAGCCTCATCGGCGCGCGCTCCGTCGTGGGCGAGCGCACCGTCGTGGACGGTGCCGTCGTCGGTGACGGCGCCCGCGTCGGCGCGGACAACGAGGTACGCGCCGGTGCGCGGGTGTGGTGCGAGGCAGAACTGCCCGACGCCGCGCTCCGCTTCTCCTCGGACCGCTGACCGGCCGTACCACCGTGCGCTCGTCCCCCGGACCCGACCGGTTCCGGGGGAGCCCGGGGAACCGGCGCGGCCAGCAGGACCCGGACCTCCACGGTCCGGCGGAAGACCCGGACCCCGGTCCGGCGGAAGACCCGGATCTCCTTGGTCCGGAGGAAGACCCGGACCCTCACGGTCCGGAGGAAGTCCCGGGCCATCGGGGCCACGGGGAACCCGGGCCCGCAGCGGCCCACCGGGCCGTTCGGGGCCCCGGTCCGGAAGGACCCGCCCCACCCGGATCTCCACCCTTCAGTCGTCAGTGAGGCAGCAATCCAGTGACAGGTGTGTACCAGACCCCCGGTGCGGATGACGTCGCGACCGCTCGTACGGCCACCCTTCCCGACACGTGGGGCCGGACCCCGCTGACCGTGGTCATGCCCACGTACAACGAGGCCGGAAACGTGCCCCGCATGACCGAGCTGCTGATGGACCTGGAGATACCCGGCCTGCGGCTCCTCATCGTCGACGACTCCTCCCCGGACGGCACCGGGCAGATAGCCGAGGAGCTCGCGCAGAAGTACCACGCCGAGGACGGCTCCCCGCGCATGTCGGTCCTGCACCGCACCGCGAAGGACGGCCTCGGCCGCGCCTACACGGCGGGCATGACCAAGGCCGTCGAGGACGGCGCGCACTACGTCCTGCAGATGGACGCCGACGGCTCCCACCCCGAGGGCAAGATCGCCGAGATGCTCGGTGTGGCGCTCGCCACCGACGCCGGTCTCGTCGTCGGCAGCCGGTACGTCCCCGGCGGCACCCTCTCCGACGCCTGGGGCGCCCACCGCAAACTCCTCTCCCGCTGGGCCAACGCCTACGCCAGCACCATCCTCGGCACCCGCGTGCGCGACATCACCGGCGGCTTCAACCTGTGGAGCGCCGACGCGCTCCGCGCCATCGACCTCTCCTCCGTCGGCAGCGCCGGCTACAGCTTCCAGGTCGAGATGAAGTACGCGGCGCTCCGCAAGGGCTTCCAGGTCATGGAGGTCCCCATCCACTTCGAGGACCGGACCGTCGGCGAGTCCAAGATGAACCTCGCCGTCCAGCTCGAGTCCATCGCCATGCCCTGGAAGCTCCGTGCGCGCGCCCGGGGCCGTAAGTGAGCGTCGACGCCATACGAGGGGACCTCGACGGGGCCGGTTCGCCGGCCGCGGAGCGGTCCCGTAGACACGCCGGGGCGGCCGCCGCCGAGGCGCCCGCCCCGCCCCGCGGGCGGTCCCTGGAGGACCGCGTGGCGGGCGTCGCGAACGGCGCCGTCCTGCTCGTCACCGCCGTCCTGGTCTTCGTCGTCGTCCGCCTGCCCTGGGCGGGCGACCTCGGTGTGCACGCGGCCACGATCCACCGGCTGCGCCACAGCCTGCTCGACCCGGGCAACCCGATGGTCGACGCCGACACGGAGAGCCCCTACTACTCGCCGTGGATGGTGTTCCTGACCCTCGTGGCGAAGGTCACCGGGCTGAACACCTTCAACGCGCTGCGGCTCGGCGCGTACATCGGCCTGGCCCTGCTCATCCTCGGCGTCTGGATCTTCACCCGCACCCTCAGCGCCCACCGGGCGGCCCCGCCGCTCGCCGTGCTGAGCCTCTTCTTCCTCTGGGGCGTCGACACCATCGCCTGGAGCGGGTACCTGGGCTTCACCTCGCTGGCCCTGGTCATCGCCTACCCCAGCACCGTCACCCTGGGCCTCGGCCTCGTCTTCCTGGCGCTGCTGACCCGCGCCCTGCGCGCGGGCACGGCCACCGGCTGGGCGGCCTACCTGGGCCTCGGCGTGCTGTGGGCCGTGCTCATGCTGAGCCACCAGTTCTCCGGAGTGGTCATCACCCTCGGCGCCGTCGGCGTGCTGGTCTCGGCCCGCCCCTGGCCCGTCAAGGCCACCTGGCTGAAGCTGGGCGGGGCGGTCGCCGCCGGTCTGCTGGTCCTGGTGATCTGGCCGTACTACTCCTTCTTCTCCCTCTTCGGCATCGGGGGCCTGGAGGAGATCCACCAGAACCTCTACAAGGAGCTCTGGCCGCGCTACTGCCTGGCCGCCATCGGTCTCGTCGCCCTGGTCCTGCGGTTCGTCCGCGACCGCCGCGACCCGCTGGTGATCTGGTTCGCGCTCGGTCTCGCGATGGTCCTCGCGGGCGCCGCGACCGGGAAGTACTCCTGGGGCCGGGCCGAGCCCGCCGTCGTCATGCCCGCGCAGATCGCCGCCGCGATCGCGGCCGTCGAGGGCGGCAGGCGCCTGCTGCGCGCGGTCTTCGCGACCGCCCTGACGGCCGGACTGCTCACCGGCGCCTGGGCGCAGCGCGACGGCTTCGGCTTCGTCATCCGCGAGGAAGCCCTGCCGAAGGCCGTCACCGAGGAGGGGCTCATGGAGCTCCCCAAGACGTACGAGTGGACCACCCGGTACGCCAAGTACGGCGACGTCTTCATGAGCGACCCGTTCGCCGCCCAGAAGCTCCCCGCCTACGGCTACTACACCATCGCCATCGGCTACCCCGACTTCTTCCTGCCGGACGAGACCCAGCGGAAGATCGACGTCGTGCAGTACTTCAAGGGCGAGATCAGCCGCGACGAGAAGCTGGCGATCCTGCACAAGTACGACGCCGACTGGGTCGTCCAGTGGCCCACCCAGGGCGGTCTGCGGGCCGACGACCCGGCCCTGAGGAAGGTCGCCACCTCGCCCGAGGGCCGCGTCCTGTTCAAGGTCGTCGGCTGACCGGCCACGCACGGGTACGCAGAAGGGCCCCGCGGACACCGTCCGCGGGGCCCTTCCCCGTACCGGGGTCCTCGCCGCCTCAGCGGTCCGAGGTCACCGTGACCTTCTCGTCGTTCTGGATCTGCCGGACCAGTTCCTTCACCTTGGGCATGTCCCACTTCAGGGAGCCCTGCGGCGCGCTGCCCGCGATCGGCATGTTCATCGACCGGCCGTCACCGCTGTTGACGCCCTTCATCGCGAAGAACATCTTCCCCAGGTCGTACAGTGACATGTCCTTGTCGACGATCAGCGTGTCCAGGCCCGCGCCCAGCGTCGGGTAGAGCGTGAACGGGTTCAGGATCGTGCCCGGCGTCGCCGCCTGGTTCGCCAGCGCGGACAGGAACTTCTGCTGGTTCTTCGTCCGCTGGAGGTCCGACTGGGCGAAGGCGTACCGGGTCCGGACGAAGGCGAGGGCCTGCTCGCCGTTGAGGGTCTGCTGACCGGCCTGGAAGTCGGCGCCGGACTTCTTGTCCTTGAAGCCCTTCTCGATGTTCATCTCGACACCGCCGAGCGCGTCCACGATGTTCGCGAAGCCGGCGAAGCCGATCTCCGCGTAGTGGTCGATGCGCAGCCCCGTGTTGTACTCCACGGTCCGCACCAGCAGCTCGGGCCCGTCCATCGCGTAGGCGGCGTTCAGCTTCGAGCCGCCCCGGGGGCCGAACTGCTTGCCGGACTCGGAGCCGACGAAGGACGGGATCGTCACCCAGGAGTCACGCGGCAGCGAGATCATCGTGTTCCCGCTGGAGCAGGCCGCGAGGATCATCATCGAGTCGGTCCGCTTGCCCTCGGCGGAACCGGTGTGGAGCTTCTTCTTCTCCTCCGCCGACATGCCCTCGCGGCTGTCGGAGCCGACGATCAGATACGTCGTGCAGTCCCCCTCCTCCGGCCGCTCGATGACCTTGGAGAGGTCCACCTCGCCCCGCATCTGCGAGCTCGCCCAGGCGTAGGTGCCGATGCCCCACGCCAGGACGCCCGCGACGAGCACGATCGAGCCGACCTTGATCCGCTTGCGCCAGTCCACCGGGGCGCCGCCCCCGGACCCGCCGGACCTCGGCGAGTACTGCGGCGGTACGGTTCCGTGCCCGCCGCCGTCACCGCCCCGGCCCTGGGGGCCGTACACCTGGCCCGTGTTGTAACCGGAGTCGTAGCCGGAGGCCTGGGCCTGTGTGAAGTTCGGGTTGTAGCCCTGGTCGTGCCGAGGCGGCTGCTGGGGGACCTGCGGTCGCTGCACATGACGCATGCGGCGAGGGCCCTCGGACCGAGGGTTCGCGCTGCCACGGCCGTATCCGCCGTCGTCGGGCCAGTCATTCATGCCGTCCAGTGTGCCGGGCGGTCCTTTCCCGGCGACAGGCCGGGTGGAGCATCGGGCCGGTGCTGTTGCCAAGCTGATGCAAAGCGGACGCGCCCGGGACCCGGCATAAGGTGGAGGGCATGACAGAACAGGGCGATACCCCGGGCGAGCTGCCCGGCAAGCCGACCTCCGCCTCCCGCACCACCCTCAGCCACATCATGACCAGCCACGACACCAACCTCCTCGGCACCGTGCACGGTGGCGTGATCATGAAGCTGGTGGACGACGCGGCGGGCGCCGTCGCGGGCCGGCATTCGGGCGGACCGGCCGTCACGGCCTCCATGGACGAGATGGCCTTCCTGGAGCCGGTCAGGGTCGGCGACCTCGTTCACGTCAAGGCCCAGGTCAACTGGACCGGCCGCTCCTCCATGGAGGTCGGCGTACGGGTCCTGGCCGAGCGCTGGAACGAGTCCACGCCCGCGACGCAGGTCGGCTCCGCCTACCTGGTCTTCGCCGCCGTCGACGCCGACGGCAAGCCGCGCCCCGTCCCCCCGGTGATCCCCGAGACGGAACAGGACAAGCGCCGCTACCAGGAGGCCCAGATCCGCCGCACCCACCGCCTGGCCCGCCGCCGCGCCATCATGGAGCTCCGCGAGGCCCGCGCGGCCCAGGGCTACGACGACTGACCGGGGCGCGCGGCGGCGGGGGGAGCGGGACCCCGTACGGCACGGGTCCGCACGGCACCGGCGCGTGACGCGCGGAGGCCGCGCACCACCGGCCCGGGACCGGGCCCGTACGGGATCACCCGCACACCACCTCGTCCCCCCGGACCGCCTCGAACGGCCCGGCCTGCCCCTCCTCCTCCCCGCGCACCGGGGTGACCCCCTTGTAGTCCCCGCCCACCGTCACCTTCAGCGTCCCGCCCCGCCCGGTGGTCTCCCGCAGCTCGGCCCCCGGGAGCGCCGCCGCCAAGGTCTTCGCGGAACGGTCCCAGCGCGGGTCGTACTCGACGACGGTCCGCTCCCGGACCGGCCCCGCCGCGGTCAGCGGGGTGCGGGTGGTGTCGAACCCGGCCGCGCGCAGCGCCTCGTCGACCCTGCGGCCGAGCCCGTCCGTGCGGGTGCCGTTGTAGACCTGGACCCGGACGGAGCGCGGCGGCACGTCCACCACCGCGCCGTCCGGCGCCGTGGGGGCGGCGGAGGCCGCGCCGGGGGAGACCGGGCCCGCGGAGCTCCCCTTCGGCGGGGCCAGCGGCCGGTCCTCGCGCAGCGCCTGGAACAGTTTCTGCGCCTTGGCCGCGTCCCACTTCACCGTGGAGCCGATGCCCTTCACCGGGAAGCTCATGTTCCCGACGGGCACGGACACGAACTCCGACGAGGCCGGGGTGAAGCCGCGCATCGCCTTGGCGAGGGACAGCATCTGGTCCGTACCGAAGCCCTCGTCCGCCCGCACCGACCCCAGCATCGTCGTCGCGACCTGCCGGAACCGCACCGGGTTGAACAGCACCCCGCCGCTGGTGAGCCGGTCGACCAGGGCCGCCAGGAACCGCTGCTGCCGCTGCATCCGGCCGATGTCGGCCGCGCCGTCGATGTGCCGCGACCGCACGTACTGGAGCGCCCGCCCGCCGTCCAGCTCGTGGGTGCCCGCGGCCAGGTCGAGCCCGGTGTACGGGTCCTTCATCGGCCGGGCCGTACAGATCTCCACCCCGCCGACCGCGTCGACGGTCCGCATGAAGCTGGTGAAGTCGACCTCCAGGTAGTGGTCGATCTTCACCCCGGTCATCGACTCGACGGTCCGCACGGTGAGCGCAGGACCGCCCTCCGCGTAGGCGGCGTTGAGCTTCACCGGGTGCGCCTCGTGCCGCTCGCCGGTGGTCAGGTCGGTGTGCTCGGGCATCTCGGCGTACGAGTCGCGGGGGAGGCTCACCACGCTCGCCCGCTCCCGGTCCCCGGAGATGTGCACCAGCATCACGGTGTCGGTGCAGTGGCAGGGTTCGCCGCCGAGCCGGTACTTCTCCTTCTCCTCGGCGGTGATCCGGTCGCGCCCGTCGGTGCCGACGACGAGGACGTTCATGCCGTGCCCGGCCTGCGGCCGGTTCTTCATGTCCTTGAAGGGGTCCACCCGGGTGATCCCGGTGTCCAGTCCGGTGACCACCGCGTGCCCGATGCCGCCCGCCGCGAGGACCGCCACGGAGAGCGCCGTCGCCATCCGCTTCCCCCAGCGGGGCCGCCGGGGCCGCCCGGGCCTCCGGCGGCCCGGGGCGGGTCGGGGGACGGGCCGGCGAGGGGGCGTGCGGGGCGGTGTGGGCACGGACGGACACCTCCGCGGGTGCGACAAGGGGAGCCGTGAGCACCGTAGGCCCATACGATCAGCGCAAGGGCCCGCCCGCCCCGGCGGCGCGCGAGGCTGTCCCCCATTCGCGGTAACGTGGCGGGCGATACTGCTGTCTCCCGGGCGACGACCCCGGACCCCCCGAGGAATCCATGCAGCCCCCTGTCTCCGTGATCATGCCGGTCCTCAACGAGGAGCGGCACCTGCGCAACGCGGTCCGTCACATCCTGGAGCAGGAGTACGACGGCGAGGTGGAGGTGGTGATCGCCCTCGGCCCGTCCACGGACCGTACGGACGAGATCGCCGCCGAGCTCGTGCGCGAGGACCCCCGCGTGCGCACCGTGCCCAACCCCACGGGCCGTACCCCCGCCGCCCTCAACGCGGCGATCCAGGCCTCGCGTCACCCGATCGTGGTGCGCGTCGACGGCCACGGGATGCTCTCGCCGAACTACATCGCCACCGCCGTCCGGCTCCTGGAGGAGACCGGCGCGCAGAACGTCGGCGGCATCATGCACGCCGAGGGCGAGAACGCCTGGGAGGAGGCGGTCGCCGCGGCGATGACCTCGAAGATCGGCGTCGGCAACGCCGCCTTCCACACCGGCGGCGAGGCGGGCCCGGCGGAGACCGTCTACCTCGGTGTGTTCCGGCGCGAGGCGCTGGAGCAGCAGGGCGGCTACAACGTGGAGTTCATCCGCGCCCAGGACTGGGAGCTGAACTACCGCATCCGTGAGGCGGGAGGCCTGATCTGGTTCTCGCCGGAGCTCCGCGTGCAGTACCGGCCCCGCCCGTCGGTGAAGGCGCTCGCCAAGCAGTACAAGGACTACGGCCGTTGGCGCCACGTGGTGGCCCGCTACCACCAGGGCTCCATCAACCTCCGCTACCTGGCCCCGCCGACGGCCGTCTGCGCGATCGCCGCCGGCCTGGTCGTGGGGGCCACGCTGACCCCGCTCGGCTTCGTGATCCCGGCCGGCTACCTCGCCGCCATCACGGCCGGTTCGATCCCCGCGGGCAAGGGCCTCCCGCTCAAGGCGCGCCTGCAGATCCCGGTCGCGCTGGCCACGATGCACATGTCGTGGGGGTACGGCTTCCTCACCAGCCCGCGTTCCCTCGCGAAGAAGGTCATCGCGAGCCGCCGCCCGGCGGTGCGGGCGGAGCGCGTCTGACGCCTTCTCCGCTCCGCGCGGACGGCGACGGCCGGGTCCCTCCTGGGGCCCGGCCGTCGCCGTGTCGCGGGGCGGGAGGTCAGCTCTTGCCGTCCCACCGGTAGACGGAGTAGATGTCCATGCAGTCCACCTTGTCGTCGGCGCCCTCCGGCAGGTCGCCCGCCTTCGTCACCGGCCGCTTGTACGTGTCGCCCTCGCGCCAGTCCTCGCCCACGATCAGGGTGACGGACTCGCTGCCGGTGGCGGCGCGCACGGCGGAGTCGGGCAGGCCGAGTGCCTTGGCCACGGACTGGGCGTTGGCGCGGCCCTGTTCGCCCGTCGCCTTGGGGTAGGTGACGACGGTGTCCTTGCGGCCGCCGTCCTCGCGCGAGGCCTCGGCGCGGGAGAAGCCCTTGCCCTTGAGGGTTCCGGCCATGGCGCCGGCCCGGCCCTCGACGGGGGGCCGGGTGCCGCTGCCGTCGGTGCCGTTGACGACGGTCACGGCGAAGGAGTCCGGGGCCTCCGGCTGCGCCTTGGGCTTCGCGGGGCCGGCCGGCTTCGGCTTGGGCGCGGTCCCGGGCCTGTCGCCGTTCTTGTCGAGGGCGACGTCGTCCCGGAGCATCGTCCACATCTTGTCCGCGGACTCCGGGAGCAGTTCGAGCCATTCGCGGGGCTTCGGCGGGTACGGCTTGGTGGGGACCGTCGCCGTGGTGAGGCGGTCGATCTTCACGTTCTTCAGCTGCATCGACAGGTCGAAGAGGGCCGACACCGACTTGATCTCGTCGGAGACGATCAGCGCCTTGGTGGCCGTGTCGGCCAGGCCCATGAGGCGGCCGGTGTCGCTCCAGGCGTTCTGCTTCTGGAGCTGCTTCATCATGCCGTTCATGTACATGTGCTGGGCCTTGGCGCGGTTCTGGTCGCTGCCGAAGGCGTGCCGGGTGCGCAGCCACTGGAGGGCCTGCTCGCCCTTGATCTCGTGGGTGCCCTCCGGCAGCTTCAGCCCGGAGCCCCCCTTGACCGTCCTCGTCGAGCGGTCGTGCACACCGGTCTTGACGCAGACCGGGACACCTCCGACCTCGTCCGCCATGGCGACCACACCGGCGAAGTCGATCATCATCCAGTGGTCGATGTAGACCCCGGTCAGCGACTCCCAGGTGGTCAGCGTGCAGCCCGGCCCGCCGCGTTGCAGCGACTCGTTGATGGGCCGGTTGGTGGTGGCCGGGTAGGTGGCGTTCTCGTCCCGGCACTCCGGGATGGGGACCACGGTGTCGCGGGGGATGGAGATGATGGAGGCGTTCTCCCGGTCCGCCGAGATGTGCAGCAGCATCTGCACGTCCGCCAGCGGCCTGCGGTTCTTGTCGTTCCGCCCGCCACCGAGAGCGATGTTCTTCTCGTCGGCGCGGCTGTCGGAACCGATCAGGAGGATGTTCAGGGGGGTGTCGCCGAGCGCGTTCGGCTTGGCCTTCTCCACACCGCTGTTGCCGCCGGCGCGGGCGCCGCCGCGGATGTTGCCGTTGAGGTGCTCGTAGTACAGGTATCCGGCGCCGGCCGTGCCGAGTATCAGCAGCGACAGGGTGATCGCGCTCCAGCGCAGCGCCTTGCGTTTGCCGGACTTCTTGGCCTGCCGCCGTGCGGCGGCCCGCCCGCCCGCGGCCGCCGGTCCCGTACCGCCGGAACCGGCCGGCCCGCCGCCGCGACGGCGCGTGGCCCGGGGCGACGCGGGCGCCCCCTCCGCGCCCGCCGCGTCGCCCACGGCCCCCTCGTCCGCGCCGGTGGTGCCGTCGGCGCCGTACGGCTCGTCGTCCCAGCCCGACTCACGGGCGTGCGGAACACGTCCCCGTGTTCCCTCCCCACGCACGCTGTTTCGTCCCACCCCAAGGTCCCCTGTCCGTCAGACCAGCCACGTGCGCGCCGCACCCCGGTGTCTCCGGGTCACTTGGCGCACACCTGCTTGTCGGCCGCTAGCTTCTGCAGATCCT
Source organism: Streptomyces sp. NPDC012827 (assembly GCF_042900905.1). Taxonomy (NCBI): domain Bacteria; kingdom Bacillati; phylum Actinomycetota; class Actinomycetes; order Kitasatosporales; family Streptomycetaceae; genus Streptomyces; species Streptomyces sp. NPDC012827. The sequence goes on from NZ_JBIBBY010000018.1 coordinate 10,822, forward strand.
TCGGCGCCTTCACCGGCCCGCTGAGAGGCACCCCCGCGCCCTTGAAGTCGGCGCCGAGGACGAGCGTCATGGGCGCGCGCTCCGCGGCGTCCTGCGTCCCCGGCTTGAGCGCCGTGGCCGGCAGGCCCATCATGTCGGCCAGCTTGCGGGCCTGATCGGCCTGGTTCGGCGCGTACGTCAGCGTCGTCCTGGCCGCCTGCTCCGGAGCGTTGCTCCGGTTGGTCGACCGGGTCACGCCCTGGTCGTTCTGCAGCCAGTTGATGGTGGACTGCGCCGCACCCGTGATGCCGCTGCCGTTGTAGACGTCGACGCGCACCTCGGCGGCGGTGGACCGGGGGCCCTTGAGGAGGGCGGCCTGCGCCTGCGCCTGGGCGTTCTTGGCCTGCGCCTCCTTCTTCTTCACCTCGGTGAGCGAGGTGTCCGACCGCAGCATCGCGAACAGCTGGGGCGCCTGCGTCGGGTGGGGCACCACGGTGACCGGCTTCGGCTCGTCCGGGTTGTCGACCACCGGAAGCGTCGTGAAGGCGATGTTCTTGGTGTCGATGGGGGCGAGTTCCCCGGCCAGCTCCTGGAGCTTGGCGAGGGAGCCTATGCCCGTGTCGACGGTGAGGGCCTTGGTCGCCGCGTCGGCCAGGCCGTACAGCTTCGACGGACTGGTGAGCGTGTCGTCCGACTTCATCTGCCGGACCATCGAACTCAGGAACTGCTGCTGGATCTTGATCCGGTCCAGGTCGCTCTTGTTGCCGAAGCTGGAGCGCGTGCGGACGAAGGCGAGGGCCTGCTCGCCCTGGATGACCGACTCGCCGGGCGGCAGCTTCAGATGCGACTTCGGGTCGTCCACGGCCTTCTCGACGCACACCTTCACGCCGCCGACGGCCGTCGTCAGCTCCTTGACGGCGTTGAAGTCGGCCATCATGAAGTGGTCCACGGTCAGGCCCGTCAGTTCCTCGACCGTGCGCATGGTGCAGCCGGCGTCGCGGCCGTCCTGGCCGAGGCTCACGTTGAACCGGGCCTTCTCGGCGCCGGGGATCGTCTTGATCGACCCGTCGGGCTGCCGCGACTCGCACACGGGGATCTTCGTCACCAGGTCGCGAGGGATGGACAGCGCGGTGGCGTTCGTCCGGTCCTGGGAGACGTGGAAGAGGATCGTGGTGTCCGCGTGGCCGGGGCTGTTGGTGTCGCCGTAGCCGCCGTTGCCCTCACCGGTCCGCTTGTCGGTGCCGATGATCAGGATGTTGAAGGCCTGGCCCTTGCGGAAACCCTGGCTCTTGCGGCCCACCGGGTCGACGGTGGTGATGTTGCCGTCCAGCCGGTTGTAGAGCACGTACGCGCTGGTCGCGCCGCCCACCAGGACGAGGGCCATCGTGCCGCCGGTCCACAGCAGGACCTTCTTCTTGCGGGAGGCTCCCTGCTTGCGCTTGCGGCGGCTCGCGGGCGGCGGGCCGCCGCGCCGGCCCGTGGAGCCCGTACCGCCGCCCGTACCGCCCGTGCCGGAGCCCCGGCCCGGCTCGGCGGGTCGGCGGCGGCGCTGGCCGGGGACCGGGGCCTCGACGGGGGTGGCGGGCGTCGTGGTGGAGGGCGTCTCGACGGTCGCGGCTCTCCGGTACGACGGGGCCGCGGCCTGCGGCTGCTGACCGGAGTGGTCCAGTCGCAGTTCGTAGTTGCCGGTCTGCGGGTTCAGTACCCACTGGTCGGCGGGGTCGATCTCGTCCGCCCGTCCACGGCTGTGCGCGTCCACGGTTCCTCGGGTCCTCCGTCGGTGCCACGCGAGGCGCCTCCCCCACAGGGCGCCGCTCGGTCGTTCGATCCTTGGTGTGTGCGACCACGCGGTCGGGGTGCACCGGATCGCGTCACACTATCCGCCCAGTTCAGCGTGGGGCGACGTCCGTGACAAATTCCACGCCCCTTACAACTGGGCAATCTGCCCAAACCGCATTCCTCCCCGCCCTCCCCTTGGGGCGCGCTTTACTCACCCTCCCCCTCAGGCGCACGCCCCTTCCGCCGCGTTGCGCCCGGTGAAGGTCGGGGTCGCGGCCGGCGTCGGGGTGTCCGCGTCGTCCGGCTTGCCGTCGGCGGGGAGTTCACCGGCTGTTCCGCCGCCCTCCCCGCCCCGATCCGCGCCCGTCCCCTCCCGTTCGCCGTGCTCCGGACGCACCAGGACCGGCTTGTCCTCGCGCAGTTGCCGGAAGAGATGGCTCGCGTCGGGTTGTACCAGTTCGTCCCGGTTCGCGTTGTACGTATAGGGCCGCCGCGGCACCGTGAGGAACTGCACGTTCTCCGCCGGGATCGCCCGCATCGCGCGCGCCAGGTCGTACAGGTCGCGCAGCGAGTCCAGACCGTGGTCGGTCGTGATCGACCGGGTCGCGGCGTCCAGGACCGGATAGAGCTTCGTCGGATTCAACAACACCCCGTCGCTCTGCACCTTGGTGACGAGCGCCCCCAGGAACTGCTGCTGCCGGTCCATCCGTTCGGTGTCGCTGCCGTCGCCGAGCGACTTCCGCGCCCGTACGAAGCCCAGCGCCTGCTCGCCGTGGAGCGTCTGGCGGCCCGCCGGCAGCTTCAGGTGGGCGTCGGCGTCGTCGATCGGCTCCTTCAGGCAGATCTCGACCCCGTCCACCGCGTCCACCATCTTCTTGAAACCCCGGAAGTCGATCACCATGTGATGGTCGACCCGGATACCGGTCAGCTTCTCGACGGTACGGATCGTGCACGCCGTGCCGCCGATCTCGAAGGCCGAGTTGAACTGCGCGAATTGCTTCCCGCTGCGGGTCCCCTCCGCCGTACGGCAGTCCGGAACCGTCACCATCAGGTCGCGCGGCAGCGACACCGCCGTCGCCCGCGACTTCCCCGCCGACAGATGCAGCAGGATCGTCGTGTCCGACCGCTGGGTGCCCACGTCCTTGCCGTACTCCCGGTTCCCCTCCCCGGCCCGGGTGTCCGACCCGATGAGCAGGATGTTTCGGGCCGCCGACACGACCGCCGCCGGGCGCTCCTTCTCGTACCGCCGCAGTTCGTCGGCGGCCGTGGTGTCCGTGGTGATGTTGCCGTCGAGCTTCCGGTAGAACCACCAGCCGGCGCCCGCCCCGGCGAGCACCGCCAGCGAGACCCCGAGCGCCGTCCACCGCAGCCAGTGACGCCGCCGCCCGCGCGACTCCTCCGGAGCGCCGGACGCCCCGGCCTCCGCGGCCGGCGCGTCCGGTTCCGGTTCGGCGGGGGTGCCTGCGCGGTCCGTCACGTCGTCAGTCCGTCCTTCATGGCGTCGGCGGGCGCCGGGCGGCCACCGGTCACAGGAGGAGACGGCCGAACCGGACGCTTGGTTGTGCGGAACTCCGTGGTGCTCGGTGGTACGCGGAGGTCCTTCGTGGAGCTCGGGTACGAACTCGATCGGGGGCATGCGCGGGGCTCGCCGGGAGACGGCCCCCCGGCCGATCATCCACCGCCGAAGGCGCGGCCACCCGGGGACTCGGCCCGTCGATCCGCCGAACGAGGGGCTTTTCGGGTGTGAACCGGCGCACTCGCGGCCGGCGGGGGCGCCCGGACACCCGGGAAGCGGACGGCCGGACGCCGGGGGTGGCGTCCGGCCGGGGAAGAGGACCGGGGATGGGGACGTGGGCCGGGAACGGGGGCGAGGGTTCGGGGGTGCGGGACGGGACCGGGCCGGGGCGGGGTCAGAGGACCGCGCCGGTGACACGCTCGCTCTCCACGCGCTTCTCCAGGGCCTCCGGCGGCAGCCGGTCCAGGTTCCGGCACAGGACGACGGACCCGCCGGCCGCGAGCGGCGCGTACAGCCCCGTCGAGAGTCCCTCCCAGCCGTCGTAGGCAAGCCCCGACAGGACCCGTGACCCGGGGCCGAGGCCCTGCGCCGCCGCGTCCGTACGGGCCTGCTCGACGAGCTGCGCGCCGGTGCGCTCCACCCCGTCCACGACGAGGGCCGGCGCGTCCGGATCCACCGGTACGAAGGGGGCGAAGCGGTCGCCCTGGCTCGGCACCTCGACCGCGTAGTCCGCGTACCCGGCGGGCGCCGTCGGGAAGCGGCGGCCCAGCGGCGCGAGCGAGAGCGCGACGCGCTCCCCGGAGCAGGCCAGCCCGGCCTCCAGCGCGTCCGGCCCCGCGACCACCAGGCCGGCCGCCGCCGGATCACCGCCCACCTCCGCGATCACCCCCACGGACGAGCACGCCAGCAGCCAGACGGCCGTCTGCCAGTGCGCCGGCAGGAGCAGCGCCAGGCGGTCGCCCGGCTCGGCGGACAGCTCGCCCTGGAGCAGGTTCGCGGTCTTGGCCACCCAATTGGCGAAGGTGGCGACGGACAATTCCACGCGCTCACCGGTGGCGTCGTCGTAGAACGTGACGAAGGGGCGCGCCGGGTCCGCGGCAAGCGCGGATCGCAGCAGGTCGGCGGGGGTACGGTCGCTGGCGTTCACGCCGGACAGCGTACGGCGGACGGGTGCACCGCGTCCGCCGTCCCGGTGACATCGTCCACCGGAACGGCGGACACCGGGACCGGTTTCCGGTTGGAATCCCGGCGCGCGGGACGGTCGACCCGTACGCACGATCGGCCTATGCGTGTCTCACTCGCCTCCCCGATCGCCATCACCTGCGCGGCGGTGCTCGCCCTGCCGCTTCCGCTCGCCGCTCCCGCGGCGGCCACGGCGCCACCGGCGGCCTCCGCGCTCCCACCGGCCCCCGACGACCTGCCGGGCTCCACCCAGTCCCTGCCCCTCACCCCCCTGGGCGGCTCCTCGCGGGCCTTCGGGGACGGGTCGGCCCGCCCGGCCGACCAGGGGCTCACCCGGCGCGACGTTCGGCCGTTCTCCCTCCTCGGCGTCGTCTGGGACGACCCGCGCGCCGCCCTCCACGGCACCGTCCAGGTCCGCACCCGCGCGACCGGCGGCGACGTCTGGTCGGACTGGCAGGACGTCGAGACCCACACCGACCAGCACGGCGCCGACCCGGACAGCGCGGAGGGTGCCTCCGGAGCGCGCCGCGGTGCCACGGCCCCCCTGTGGGTCGGTGACTCCGACGGCGTCGAGATCCGGGTACGGGCCGAGAACGGCGTCCCGTCCCTGCCCGCCGGACTGCGCCTGGAACTGATCGACCCGGGCGAGGCCCCGGGCGGCACCACCCGCACGGCCGCCGAGCCCGCCGAGTCCGCCGCCCTGAGCGCGCCGGAGGCCGCGGCGACGAGCGCCAATGCGGAACTGGCCCCCTACGGCTCGGCCTGGATCCCGGCGCTGACCAAGGCGGAGACCGAGCGCAGCACCGTCCGCACCGCGCCGGTCCAGCCCGCGAAGGCGAAGAAGCCGTACATCGGGCCACGCCCGAAGATCGTCACCCGCAAGGGCTGGGGCGCCGACGAACGCATCCGCGAGAAGGGCTTCGTCTACACCAAGACCATCAAGGCGGCCTTCGTCCACCACAGCGCCACCGGCAACAACTACACCTGCGCCCAGGCCCCGTCCGTCCTGCGCGGCATCTACCGCTACCACGTGCTCAGCAGCGGATGGCGGGACGTCGGGTACAACTTCGCCATCGACAAGTGCGGCACCATCTACGAGGGCCGCGCGGGCGGGGTCGCCAAGCCGGTGCTGGGCGCGCACACCCTCGGCTTCAACACCAACAGCATGGGCGTCGCCGTCCTCGGTTCCTACGGCAGCAGCACCCCGCCGGCCGCCGTCGTCACCGCCGTCGCCCGCCTGACCGCCTGGAAGCTCGGCCTCCACGGCATCAACCCCAAGGGCACGGTGACCCTCGTCTCGGGCGGCGGCAACCTGTACGCCAAGGGCAAGAAGGTGAAGTTCCACGCCATCGCGGGCCACCGCGACGGCTACCGCACGGACTGCCCCGGCACCCGCCTCTACGGCAAACTCCCCACCACCCGCACCTCCTCGGCCAAGTACCAGGGCCGCTGACCGGACGGGGGCCCGCTCCCGGGCGGGCCCCCGCCCCGGCCGCCGTCCGTCCGGCCGGCCGGCCCGGAAGCGTCCACCCCCCGACTACCCTCGTAGCCATGTCCGGCCGCTTCGCCCCCCGCGCCCCCCTCACGACCGTCCCCACCCGGCCGGACCTCCTCCTCACCCTCTCCCCGCTCCGCCGCGGCCCCCACGACCCCACCTTCCGCACCACCCCCGACGGCTCCGTCTGGCGCGCCAGCCGCACCCCCCGGGGCCCCGGCACCCTCCGGGTCGCCGCCCGCGGGGGAGAGGTGGAGGCCGAGGCCTGGGGCCCGGGCGCCGACTGGCTCCTCGCGCGGCTGCCCGCGCTGCTCGGGGCCGAGGACGACCCCTCCGCCTTCGTCCCCCGGCACAAGCTGCTCCTCGCGGCCCACCGCCGCCGCGGGGGCCTCCGCCTCACCCGTACCGGCCTGGTCCTGGAGTCGCTGATCCCGTCGATCCTGGAGCAGAAGGTCACGGCGGACGAGGCGTACGGCTCCTGGCGCCGGCTCGTCCGGCGGTTCGGCGAACCGGCCCCCGGCCCCGCCCCCGACGGCATGCACGTGATGCCGGACGCCCGCACGTGGGCGATGATCCCGTCCTGGGAGTGGCACCGCGCCAATGTGGACGGCAAGCGGTCGGCCACGATCGTGCGGGCGGCCCGGGTCGCGCCGCGCCTGGAGGAAGCGGCGCGCATGGCACCGCCGGAGGCCCGCCGCCGCCTCGAACTGGTTCCCGGCATCGGCCCGTGGACCAGCGCCGAGACGATCCAGCGCAGCAACGGAGCCCCCGACGAGGTCACCACCGGCGACCTCCACCTGCCCGGCATCGTCGGCTGGGCGCTCGCGGGCGACCGGTCGGCGGACGACGCGGCCATGCTGGAGCTCCTGGCCCCCTACGCGGGCCAGCGCCACCGCGCCGCGCGCCTGATCCTCCTCAGCGGCCAGGTCCCGCCCCGCCGCGCCCCGCGCCTGGCCCCGAACGACATCAGGGCCCTCTGACGCCGGCGGACGGCCACGCCCCGGCCGAGGCGCCGGCCGGCCGTACCGCCCCGGTTCACCGCACGCCGTTCACCGCACGCCGTTCACCGCACGCCGTTCACCGCACCGCGATGAACGTCTCCGCCGCCCGCGCCGCGCGCTCCTTCGGCGCCGCCGCCGGGTGGCCGATCGCCACCGCGCCCATCGGGTCCCAGTCCCCGGGGAGTCCGAGGACCTCGCGTACGACGTCCCGGCAGAACATCGTCGAGGACACCCACGCCGAGCCGAGCCGTTCACCGGCCAGCGCCACGAGGAAGTTCTGCACACCGGCGCCCGCCGCGACCACGAACATCTCGCGCTCGGCGGCGTCCCGGCGCGGATCGCCGTAGTGGTGGGCGCCGTCCGTCACGAGACAGGGGACGGCCAGGTAGGGCGCGTTGCGCAGGACGTCCCCGCGCCGGATCCGCCGGGCGATGGACTCCTCCGACTTCCCGTCCCGCCGCAGGTCGGCGATCCACGCCTCCCGCATCGCGTCGAGCAGCCGCAGCCGCGACCCGGCCGACTCCAGGAGCACGAACCGCCACGGCGTCGTGTGGTGCGGCGCCGGCGCCGTCACGGCCGCGGCGACCGCCCGCCGTACCGCGCCCGGGTCGACCGGGGCGTCGGTGAACTCCCGTACGGTCCGCCGCAGCGTCACCGCCTCCCGGACGGCCTCGGAGGTGCCGAGCCGGAACATGTCGTCGGCCGCCCCGCGCACCAGGGCCCGCGCTCCCGGCTCCCCGTCCCCGGCCACCACGTGCGGCAGCCCGCGGACCACGGCGACCGGCCGCCCGGCGGCCTTGCCCTTCACGAGGTCACCGGCGGCGGCGAGCTCGTCGGCGGTGGCGACCACGGTCGCGCTCAGCGGATTGCCGTACGCGTCGGTCCCGCCGCGCAGGTCGTCCAGGACCCGCACACCGGCCGCCCCGATCGCCACGTCCGTCAGGCCGCTGCGCCAGGGCCGCCCGGAGGTGTCCGTGACGACGACACCGACGTCGACGCCGAGGGCCTCGCGCAGCCCGGCCCGGATGCGGCGGGCGGAGGCGTCGGGATCCTCGGGCAGCAGCAGCACGGTGCCGGCCGGGGTGTTGGAGGCGTCGACCCCGGCGGCGGCCATGACGAGCCCCTGCCGGTTCTCCACGATCCGCAGGGTGCCGCGCCGCGCCACCACCCGTACGGTCTCGGCGTCGATCGCGTCCTCGCGGTCGGCGGCGGCGAGCACCCGCCCCTCGGCCTTGCTCACGATCTTGGACGTGACGAGCAGGACGTCGCCGTCGGCGAGGTCGGGGACGGCGAGGGCGATCAGCGCGGCCAGGTCGTCCCCGGCCGCCACCTCCGGCAGTCCGTCCGGCGCCCACACCCGGTACGCGACGGCGCCCCGGTCCGTCCCGGCCCCCGCCACCTCCTCCGCGCGGGCCGGCGCCGCCGTCACGTCCGTCACCCCCGGACCTCCCCGGCCAGTGCCAGCGCCTCGCGCGCCATCGCGGCCGTGGCGTCCGGGTCGGTCATCATGAGCGGTACGGCCCGGCAGCGGATGCCCGCGGCCTCGACGTCCGCGACGGCGTCCGCGTCCACCGTGTCGACCAGCCAGCCGTCGAGGAGCCCGGCGCCGTAGTGCCGGGCGACGGCCGCCGCCGTGGATTCGACGCCCACCGCCGCGAGGACCTTGTCCGCCATGCCCCGGACCGGGGCGTCACCGACGATGGGCGAGAGGCCCACCACGGGCGCCCCTGCGGCGGCGACCGCCTCGCGGATGCCGGGCACGGCCAGGATGGTGCCGATCGACACGACCGGGTTGGACGGCGGGAAGAGGATCAGGTCCGCCTCGGCGAGGGCCTCCAGGACACCGGGCGCGGGCTTCGCGCCCTCCGCGCCCACCGGCACGACGGCCAGCGCGTCCACGGAGGCGCGCAGCTTCACCCAGTACTCCTGGAAGTGCACCGCGCGCCGCTCGCCGTCGACCTCGATCGCCACATGGGTCTCGACGCGGTCGTCGGACATGGGGATGAGGCGTACGCCGGGCCGCCAGCGGTCGCAGAGCGCCTCGGTCACGGCGCTGAGCGGGTAGCCCGCGCCGAGCATCTGGGTGCGGACGATGTGGGTCGCGAAGTCCCGGTCGCCCAGGCCGAACCATTCGGGCCCGACGCCGTACGCCGCGAGCTCCTCCTTGACCGTGAAGGACTCGTCCCGCCGGCCCCAGCCCTGCTCCTCGTCGATCCCACCGCCGAGGGTGTACATCACCGTGTCCAGGTCGGGGCAGACCTTCAGCCCGAAGAGATGGATGTCGTCACCGGTGTTGCCGATGACCGTGATCTCCGCGTCCGGCGCGGCCTGCTTGAGGCCGCGGAGGAAGCGGGCACCGCCGATGCCACCGGCCAGAACCACAATGCGCATGCGCGCCAGTCTGTCAGGCGGGCACGGCCCGCGGGCCGGCCGGGGCACACCGGGCGTCACGCGGTGACGAACTCCGGGCCGGCCGGGGCGCACCGCGCCCGCGCCGACTCGTGCAGGGGCATCTCCGTCAGGCCGGGGAAGTAGACGTGCAGGCTCACGGCCGGTTCGAGGGAGTCGTTGACGACCTCGTGGACGTAGCCGGGCGCGAAGACGCGCTGCGCGCCGCCGGTGAGTTTCCGTACGCCCCGTTCCGTACGCTCCGTCAGCTCGCCCTGCAGGACGGTCAGGACGCCGGAGGACGGGCCGTGGTCGTGGAGGCCGCTGCCCTGTCCGGGGACCCAGGAGAGCAGCCACACCTCGTAACCGGGACCGGTACGGAGCCGGTGGTACCAGCGGGTGGTGGCGTCGTACTCGACGTGCGGGGCCCACTGGGCGCGGTCGGCGGCGATGGAGCGGGCGAGTCCGGCGAACTCGGCCACGGTGGCGGGGTGCTGCCGCTCGGGCTGGAGCAGGTGCGGGACTTCGAGGATGTCGCCGGCGATCTGGAGGTCGCTGTCCATGTTCATGGGTGGGTGGTTCCTCAGCGGAGGCGGGAGGCGGTGGGGGGCGCGGAGGACGGGTGACCGGCGCTCGCGCCCCGGGCGGTGGGGCGTGGGGGCGGTGACGCGGTGTCGTGTCCGACGCGGGCGTCACGGGCGACAGGGGGTCGGATGCCGCGGATGAGGCGGGGGGAGACCCGGGCGACGCGTGTGACGCGGGGTGACGCTGGGGGAGAAAGCCGGAGCCCTACGGCATCAACAGCTGTGACGACAGCAGCGACAACAGTTCTGCGCAGCGCGGCGGAACCCGTGGGTGCGGGTCGCGGCGGGCGCAGAGGTCGCTGACATGCCACCAAAGGTGGACGGAGGGGTACCCGACTGTCAACTCAATGCCCGATTTGGGGGTAATGTTTCACCTCATCCGGTCGCCCTGCCCGGAGAAAGGTTTGCTCTGGCCCGGACCAGGCAACATGGCGCAGCAGCCGTGCCCGTAAACATGGTGGCGGAGCGTGATCACGCCCCGGCGGCGCGACCATCCCTGGATGGTTCGTGACCGGACTGTGATCCGAATCGCTTCCATGGCTGGATCGCAACAAGATCCAAGTCTCGGACGTCCTCCTCTGTGAGGCGTGACGGCAGAGATCGGGCCGGTGTGGTGTGTCCACGTTTTTGGTGATTTGAACACTTTCCGCATAGGCTTGGTTCCGCAGAGTGAATACGGGGCCCAATAGCAGATCTCGGCTTGACTCGCACAGAGCACGAACTTGTAATTTCACTCGTGTCGTTCGGCCGGGTCCGGTGACTGGCCACCATCACGGGGACGCACAGACAGACGAGGGGCGCAGATGACCGAGTTGTTCCAGGAACTGCTGGTCGAGGACGCGGACGAGGAACTCGGCTGGCAGGAGCGCGCGCTGTGCGCCCAGACCGATCCCGAGTCCTTCTTTCCCGAGAAGGGCGGCTCGACCCGCGAGGCCAAGAAGGTCTGCCTCGCCTGCGAGGTCCGCTCCGAATGCCTCGAATACGCCCTGCAGAACGACGAGCGCTTCGGCATCTGGGGCGGTCTGTCCGAGCGGGAGCGCCGCCGCCTGAAGAAGGCCGCCGTCTGAGAACGGCGCCGCACGGCCCCGAGCACCACTGGCCGAAAACCGCCGCGCCCCCCGCGCGCACTCCCCTACGAACACGAGCAACGGTCCGCCCTGTGCCTGTACACAGCCGGCGGACCGTTTCGTTTCCGGGGCGCCGACTCCCCGGCCCCCGCTCGCGGCCCCGGCCGCCCGTGCCCTTCCGCCCGCGCTCACCTGCCCCCGCACGGCCCGGCAGCGCCGTCCGCCCGTGCCTCGGCCGCCCCCGCCCCGGCCCGCGGTCCGGCCTCCGTCCACAGGCCTCCGCTCCCGCCCCCTCCGTCCACAGGCCGACCGCCCCCACCGCGCGCAGCCATTAGTGTGGGCCTCCGTCCGAGACGCCACCCCCAGCCCCTCGGGGCGACCCCGGCCGGAGGGCCCGTAGCTCGATGTCCTCAACTCCTGAGTTCCCCCGACACGTCGTCACCGCCGTGCTCGTCACCCACGACGGTGCCCGCTGGCTGCCGGACGCCCTCGCCGGGCTGCTCGCCCAGGAACGCCCCGTACAGAGCGTCATCGCCGCCGACACCGGCAGCGCCGACGACTCCGCGCAGCTCGTCGCCGACGCCATCGGCGCCGACCGCGTCCTCCACCTCGCGCGCCGCACCGGATTCGGCGCCGCCGTCGAGGAGGCCGCCCGGACCGCCCCCGTGCTCGGGCCCGAGGACCTGCCGTACCTGAAGCGCCCCAGCGGCTGGGACCCCGTCAGCCGCACCTGGAACGACGAGGCCTACGACCTCCCCGACCTGCCGCACGGCGAGCCCGTCCAGTGGCTCTGGCTGCTCCACGACGACTGCGCCCCCGAGCCCGGCGCCCTCGCCGAGCTGCTCCGCGTCGCCGACTCGGACCCGCACGCCGCCGTCCTCGGCCCCAAGCTCCGCGGCTGGTACGACCGCAAGCAGCTCCTCGAAGCCGGTGTCAGCATCGCCCGCAGCGGCCGCCGCTGGACCGGCCTGGACCGCCGTGAGCAGGACCAGGGCCAGCACGACCAGATCCGCTCCGTCCTCTCCGTCTCCACCGCCGGCATGCTCGTCCGGCGCGACGTCTTCGAGGAACTCGGCGGCTTCGACCGCCGCCTGCCCCTCATGCGCGACGACGTCGACCTGTGCTGGCGCGCCCACGCCGCCGGCCACCGCGTCCTCGTCGCCCCCGACGCCGTCCTCCGCCACGCCGAGGCCGCCGCCCGCGAACGCCGCACCGTCGACTGCGCGGGCCGCACCGCCACCAACCCCCACCGGGTCGACAAGGCCGGCGCGGTCTACACGCTCCTCGCCAACACCCCCGGCCGCGCCCTCCCGTACCTCCTCGTACGCCTCGTCGTCGGCACGCTGCTGCGCACCCTCGGCCACCTCGTCGCCAAGGCCCCCGTCCAGGCCGTCGACGAGGTCATGGGCCTCTTCGCCACCCTGCTGCGGCCCGAGAAGATCCTCGCCGCCCGCAGACGCCGCAAGAACCCCGCCGTCCCGCCCGGCGAACTGCGCCCCCTCTTCCCGCCGCCCGGGGCCGGCCTCCGTGCCACCGCCGAGCAGCTCACCGCCCACTTCGGCGCCTCCGACGCCGACTCCGGCGGCTCCCGCCACGGTGTCGTCGAGTCGGGGCCCGGCGGCGACGACGCCGACTTCCTGGAGGTCGAGCAGTTCGCCCGGCTGAAGAAGATCGCCCGCAAGCCCGGCCCGGTCCTCTTCGCCCTGCTCCTCCTCGTCTCCCTCGTCGCCTGCCGCGACCTCTTCGCCGGCGGCTCGCTGGCCGGCGGCGCCCTGCTGCCCGCCCCCGACACCGTCTCCGGCCTCTGGTCCCGGTACGCCGACACCTGGCACCCCATCGGCACCGGCGGCACTCAGACCGCCCCGCCCTACCTCGCCGTCCTGGCCGCGCTCTCCGCGCTGTTCCTCGGCTCCACCTCCACCGCCCTGACCCTGCTGCTGGTCTGCTCGGTCCCGCTCGCCGGTTTCACCGCCTACTTCGCGGCCCGCGGCCTGGTCGAGTCCCGGCTCCTGCGCGCCTGGGCCGCCCTCGCGTACGCCTTCCTGCCCGCCGCCACCGGCGCCCTCGCCGCCGGCCGCCTCGGCACCGCCGTCCTCGCGATCCTGCTCCCGCTGATCGCCCGCGCCGCCGTCGCCGCCCACGGCTTCCACCGCCCCGACCGCGGCAGCTGGCGCGCCACCTGGGCCTACGCCTTCCTCCTGACCCTCGCCACCGCCTTCACCCCGGCCGTGTGGCCGCTCGCCGTCGTCCTCGGCCTCGGCGTGCTCGTCGTACGGCGCTCCGACATCACGGCGTACGCGCTCCGCTTCCTCGCGGCCGTCGGCACCCCGATCCTCCTGCTGGCCCCCTGGTCGCTCTCCCTCCTGACCGACCCGGGCGCCTTCCTGCGCGAGGCGGGACTCGACGTCCGCACCGGTACGGCCACCGCCCTCGACCTCCTCGGCGCCACCCCCGGCGGCCCCGGCACCACCGGCGGACTGCTCCTCCTCGGCCTCGTCCTCGCCGCGCTCGCCGGCCTGCTCCGCGAGGAGCGGCAGTTCGCCGTCCGCGCCGCCTGGGCCGCCGCCCTCGCCGGACTCGTCCTCGCCGTCCTCACCAACGGCGCCGGAGGCACCGGCTGGGCCGGACCCGCCACCCTCGTCTACGGCGCCGCGCTCATCGCCGCCGGCGCCCTCGGCGCCGAACGCGGCCGCACCCGTGTCGCCGCCCACGGCTTCGGCTGGCGCCAGCCCGTCGCCGCGCTGATCGCCCTCGCCTGCGCCGCCGGCCCCGCCGTCGCCGCCGCCGGCTGGATGATCGGCGGCGCCGACGGCCCGCTCACCCGCCGCGACCCGGTCCAGGTGCCCGCCTTCGTCGCCGAGGAGAGCACCACCAGCGACCAGCCCCGCACCCTCGTCCTCGGCGGCACGCCCGACGAGGTCACCTACACCCTGGTCCGCGGCTCCGGTGCCCGCCTCGGCGACGGCGAACTCGCCGCCACGGCCCAGGACGACCCCCGCCTCGACGCGGTCGTCTCCCGCCTCGTCGCGGGCTCGGGAGCCGACCAGACCCAGGAACTGAGCGGCTTCGCGATCCGCTACGTCCTCGTCCGCGACGGAGCGCCGCGCCGGACGAGCCGCGTCCTCGACACCACCCCCGGCCTCTCCCGGCTCAGCCAGCTCGACGGCAGCGCCCTCTGGCGCGTCGACCGCGAGGTCGCCCGCGTCAGCATCGTCCCGCCGGTCGCCAAGGACCAGCGGCCGGCGGCCGGTACGGCGGAGGAGACCGCCAAGCCCGTCACCGTCCCCGCCGGCCCCGTCGAGGCGCACACCGACGTCCCCCGGGGCCCCGCCGGCCGGACGCTGCGTCTCGCCGACCGCGCCGACGAGGGCTGGACCGCCACTCTCGACGGCAAGGAACTGACTCCGACCACCGTCGACGGCTGGGCCCAGGGCTTCACCCTGCCCGCCGAGGGGGGCCGCCTCGACCTCACGTACGAGGAGCCGCTCTCCCACACCGTGTGGATCTGGACGCAGGTCGGCCTCGCCGTCGTCCTCCTCGTCCTCGCCCTGCCCGGCCGCCGCCGTGAGATCGACGACGACCTGCCCGAGGAGGAGGTCGCCCTCCCCGCCCAGGCCGTCGAGGGCGACGGGCGCCGCGCCCGCCGCCTGCGTGCCGCCGCCGAGACCGAGGCCGCCGCCCGGGCCACGGGCACCGGCCCCGGCACGGACCCGGACGCGGCGCCGGACCCGGAGCCCGCCCCGCCCGCCCCGATCCCGGGACAGCAGACGTACGAGCCCGTGCCCGCCGACGCGTGGGAGCAGGGCGCCTACGACCCCGCCCTCACCGCTCCGCAGCAGCCCGCCGAGCAGGGCTACTACCAGGACTACGGCACCGACCCGTACCAGCAGCAGCCGTACGCGTACCCCCAGCAGGGCTACGACCCCCAGCAGCCGTACGCCGACCAGGGCCAGGACCCGGGCCAGGCTTACGACCAGGGGCAGCCGTACGCGGCTCCGCAGTACGGCTACGAACAGAATCCGGGTGCCCAGCCGTCCTACGACGGGCAGCAGTCCTACGAGGAGCAGCAGTCGTACGACGGGCAGCCGTACGACCCGTACGGCTACGGCTACGGACACCCCCAGGGCCACGAGGCCGAGCAGCAGCGTCCCGACGGGAGCAGCAACCAGTGAAGCGCACCACCCTCTCCCTGATCGCCGTCGCCACCGCCCTCGCCGCCGTCACCGGCTTCGCCGCCCTGACGGCCCCCGAGGAGGCCGGCGCCCCCGCGGCCCCCGCCAAGGCCGCCTCCCGGATGCCCGTCGAGCGCTCCACCCTGCTCTGCCCGGCGCCGAGTTCCTCCGAGGTGGCCGAGACCGTCCACACCTCGTACACCCCGCCCGGCACCGGCGCCGCCTCACCGGGCGGCGGACCGGCGGGCGCGGGCACCGGCAGGACCGCCCCGCCCGTGGCCCAGCTGCGCCCCGCCGCCGACGCGGCGGCCGTCGGCGGTCCCGCCGGCGGCGCGAAGCGCAAGACCGCCAAGGCCCCGGCCACCGTCACGGAACCCGGCAGGCCCGTCACGGCCGAGGCCGACGGGGCGGCCGTCCCCGCCCTCACCGGCGCCGCCTCCGGCAGCCTCGCGCCGGGCTGGACCGTCCAGCAGACCACCGCCGTCCCGGCGGGCGGCGCCCGCGGCCTCCTCGGCCTCACCTGCGGCGCCCCGGACACGGACTTCTGGTTCCCGGCCGCCTCCACCGGCAAGGGCCGCCAGGACTACATGCACCTCACCAACCCGGACGACACCGGCGCCGTCGCCGACATCGAGCTCCACGGGCCCGAGGGCGTGCTCAAGTCCCAGTACTCCGACGGCATTCCGGTTCCGGCCCGGTCCACCGTCCCCGTCCTGCTCTCCACTCTCACCACGGAGGCCGCGGCCGAGGACGTGACCGTCCACGTCACCACCCGCAGCGGACGCGTCGGAGCCGCCCTCGCCGCCGCCGACGACACCCACGGCAGCGACTGGCTCGCCGCCTCCGCCGACCCCGCCCCCGGCGCCGTGCTGCCGGGCATCCCGGCCGACGCCACCTCCGTCCGCCTGGTCGCCTTCGCGCCCGGCGAGGAGGACGCCGACCTGAAGATCCAGCTGGCCACGGCGACCGGCACGATCGTCCCGGCGAGCGCGGCCTCCCTGCACGTCAAGTCCGGCATGACCGCGGCCGTCGACCTGCCGGACCTCACCCGGGGCGAGGCCGGCTCCCTGATCCTCAGCCCCTCCGACCCGAAGAAGCCGGCCCCGGTCGTCGCGGCCCTGCGGGTCGTCCGCGGCAAGGGGGCGAAGGAGGAGATCGCGTTCATCCCGGCGGCGAGCCCGATCACGGCCCGCGCGACCGTCGCCGACAACCGGGCCAAGGCCTCGACGCTCTCCCTCGTCGCCCCCGGGGAGGGCGCCCAGGTGAAGATCACCGCCTCGGCCGGTTCGGAGGGAGGCGAGCCCGCCACCCGCGCGGTCACCCTCAAGGGCGGTACGACGACGGCCCTGACCGACCTGGCCCCGACCGGGCTCAAGGGCTCCTACGCCCTGACCGTCGAGAAGGTCTCCGGCGGCCCGGTCTACGCGGCACGCACCCTGGCCCTGCCGCAGGACGGGATCCCCATGTTCACCCTCCAGACCCTCACCGACGACCGCGGCACGGTCGAGGTCCCGGCGGCACGCCAGGACCTCGGCGTCCTGGACGACTGACCGGCGGGGCCGGCCCACTCCGCCCGCGCCTGTCGCCCTCGGGCGGGGCGACGGACGGGCCCGGAATCCGAGGCCGGCCGCGGCTGCGCCCCCACGGGTGGCCGGGGCCGTCCTCGTGCCGCGTCCTCAGTCCTGCCCGTACCGGGGATCGACCGACTCGGGGGAGAGGCCGAGGAGTTCGGCGACCTGCTCCACGACGACCTCGTGCACGAGGAGCGCCCGCTCGTCGCGGCTCTTGGACCGGATCTCGACCGGCCGGCGGTAGACGACCACCCGCGCCGGCTCGTTCTTCTCGGCCGGCACCGAACCGCCCAGCGGCACCGTCTCGCCCGCCGGCACCGTCGGCGGCACCTCCAGGACCATGAACTCCACGTCCGCCAGCTGCGGCCAGCGCCGTTCCAGGCGCTCCACCGAATCGAGCACGAGATCGCGGAAGGTGTCCGCCCGGCTCATGGAGAGCGGTACCTGCGGCGGCGCGACCGGTCCCCGCATCCCCCGGCCGTGCCGGTCGCGGCGGCGGACCCGTGGCTCCGCCGGGAGATCCGTGGGGCGGTGCGAGGGGTTCGGCGGCACAGGACTGTCCATCACTGACGCAGCGTAACTCTCCCGGGTCTTCCCGTACCGGGCCGCGACCCCTCCACCGCCCCCGTACCACCGGCCCGCGCCGGGCGCCTCCCCCGTCGACCTGACGAAATCTGAACATTCCGGCGTTTCGACGGCACGATTCCGGACCGTGGCGCGATCGGCCATCTGGCGGTGGTTGACCGGATTTGTATGTATGACTGTCCGGATCACCTCCTGCCCCGACCCGTGCGGAAACCCGTCCGCGCAGGTCGGAACGGAGTCCACCCGAAGGAGGGTGGCGGACGTCACACCGCGACACGGTGGAGTGACGTGCGGGAGAGTCGTCGCGGCCCGGTCAAGAGTGCGGTACCGTCCAACGTCGTGAGCCCTGTACGTCGCTGTTCGCGCACCGCGTGCGGCCGCCCTGCCGTCGCGACACTGACGTACGTCTATGCCGACTCGACTGCGGTCCTCGGCCCGCTCGCCACCTACGCCGAGCCCCACTGCTACGACCTGTGCGCCGAGCACAGCGAGCGCCTCACCGCGCCGCGCGGCTGGGAGGTCGTGCGGCTCTCCGACGGATCGGCCCCCAGCCGTCCCAGCGGTGATGACCTCGAAGCCCTGGCCAACGCGGTACGCGAGGCCGCGCGCCCCCAGGAGCGCGCCGCCGAGGCCGGCGGCAAGAGCGGCGGCCGGGGCGGCGACCCCATGGAGGTCGGCCGGCGCGGACACCTGCGCGTGCTCCGCTCCCCCGACAACTGATCCGCCGCCCCGCCGGCTCCCCGTGATCCACTTCCCGGCCGGACGGTGATCCACTTCCGTTCCCGGGCGGTGCGGCCCCCCGGACCGTGGCACGCTGTCCCCGCCCAGGTAGTTTGGGCGGACCTTGCACATGCGCCGCAACCGCGTGCCGAGACATCAGGAGAGTGGATCCGTGACGGCTGATCTGTCGCAGATCGTGAAGGCGTACGACGTTCGCGGGGTGGTGCCGGATCAGTGGGACGAAACCCTCGCGGAGCTCTTCGGCGCCGCCTTCGTGCGCGTGACGGACGCGACCGCGATCGTCGTCGGCCACGACATGCGTCCCTCGTCCCCCGGCCTCGCCGCCGCCTTCGCCCGTGGCGCGACCCGCCTCGGTGCCGACGTCACGCTCATCGGCCTGTGCTCGACGGACCAGCTGTACTTCGCCTCCGGCAGCCTCGGCCTGCCCGGCGCCATGTTCACGGCCTCGCACAACCCGGCCCAGTACAACGGCATCAAGATGTGCCGCGCGGGCGCCGCCCCCGTCGGCCAGGACACCGGCCTCGCGGACATCCGCGCCCTCGCCGAGCGCTGGCTGGAGGAGGGCGCCCCGGAGGCGGCCGCCACCCCCGGCACCGTCACCGAGCGCGACACCCTCGCCGACTACGCGGCCCACCTGAAGGGCCTGGTCGACCTCACCGCGATCCGCCCGCTCAAGGTCGTGGTCGACGCCGGCAACGGCATGGGCGGCCACACCGTCCCCACCGTCTTCGACGGCCTCCCGCTGGAGACCGTGCCGATGTACTTCGAGCTCGACGGCACCTTCCCCAACCACGAGGCCAACCCGCTCGACCCGAAGAACATCGTCGACCTCCAGGCCCGCGTCCGCGCCGAGGGCGCCGACATCGGCCTCGCCTTCGACGGTGACGCCGACCGCTGCTTCGTCGTCGACGAGCGCGGCGAGCCGGTCTCCCCGTCCGCGATCACGGCCCTGGTCGCCGCCCGCGAGCTCGCCAAGCACCCCGGCGGAACGATCATCCACAACCTGATCACCTCCTGGTCCGTCCCCGAGGTCGTCCGAGAGAACGGCGGCTCCGCCGTCCGCACCCGCGTCGGCCACTCCTTCATCAAGGAGGAGATGGCGCGGACCGGCGCCATCTTCGGCGGCGAGCACTCCGCGCACTACTACTTCAAGGACTTCTGGAACGCGGACACCGGCATGCTCGCCGCGCTCCACGTCCTCGCCGCCCTCGGCGGCCAGGAGGGCACGCTGTCGGCCCTCGTCGCCGAGTACGACCGCTACACCGGCTCCGGCGAGATCAACTCGACCGTCGCCGACCAGGCCGCCCGCACCGCCGAGGTCAAGGCGGCCTACGGCGAGCGCGAGGACACCACCGTCGACGAGCTCGACGGCCTCACCGTCTCCGCCGCCGACTGGTGGTTCAACCTGCGGCCCTCGAACACCGAGCCGCTGCTCCGCCTGAACGTCGAGGCCCGCGACGAGGCCACCATGGCCAAGATCCGCGACGAGGTCCTCGCCCTGGTCCGCGCGGCCGGCTGACGCGCACTCCGCCACGGGGGTACGGGGGACGGGCGCCGAGCCGCGCCCCCCGTTCCCCGGCGGTAGGCTGACCTGGCCCTGAAGGGCAGCACCACCACACGTCTGTGCGAAGGGACACCCCATGCCGCTCGAAGCCGGCCTCCTGGAGATCCTGGCCTGCCCGGCCTGCCACGCCCCGCTGAACGACCGCACGGCGGACGAGAACCCCGAGCTGGTCTGCACGGGCGCCGACTGCGGCCTCGCCTACCCGGTCCGCGACGGCATCCCGGTCCTCCTCACGGACGAGGCCCGCCGCCCGGCGTGACCCGCCCCCGGGCCGACTCCGGGGCGGGCGGCCGTACGACCCCGGGCCCGGCACCGCGCCGGACCGTTCCCACCGCACGGGACCGCGTCCGACCGGATGATCCCGGAGGACCGGACGTGACCGAGGGGGACCGGCGACGGTGTCCCGACGGACCGGACGGGATCGGACCCGACCGGACCGGGATCGGACCGAACCGGATCGGACAGGATCGGTTCGCGCCGGATGGGTTCGGGTCCTGCGGGTACGCGTGTCGTGGGTACGAGCCCGGCGGCACCGGCCCGGACCCACGGACCGTCCGCCCCGAGGCGCGCACCCGCGCCCGCCCCGGGACCCGGCCGGACCCGCAGCACCACCGCACCACCCCAGGGCCCCCGCCCGGACCCCGTACCCCTCAGGCCCCGCAGGACCCCCGCACCGACAGGAACCCGCACCCGGAGGCCCCATGCTGGACGAGACGCTCCTCGACGCACCGGACGCCCTGGCCCAGGCCGACCGCCGAGGCCTCCTGCGCGGCGCCGCCGAGGCCGGCGCACGGGTCCGCACCGCGGCCCGCCACGCCGCCGAGGCCGGCATCGCCGACCTGCGCCCCGAGGGGCGCCCCCGGGCCGTCCTCGTCGCCGGGCCCGGCACCCCGGCCGCCGGCGTCGCCGACCTGATCGGCGCCCTCGCCGGCGCCTCCGCCCCCGTCGTACCCCTGCGCCCCACCGGCGTGGCCCCCGCGCCCGGCGCCCTCCGCTGGGCCCTGCCCGGCTGGGCCGGCTCCGTGGACCTGCTCCTGCTGCCCACCACCGACGGCTCAGAGCCGGGCCTCGCGCTCCTCGCCGAACAGGCCTACCGCCGCGGCATGACGGTCGTGGCCGTCGCCCCCGCCGCCTCCCCGCTCGCCGAGGAAGTGAACGGCTCCCGCGGCCTCTTCGTCCCGCTGGCCATGGCCCCGCACGAGAGCGCCGTCGAGACCGCCGAGAACCTCGCCGCCAGCAGCGGCACCCTCTGGTCCCTCTTCACCCCGCTCCTCGCCCTCCTCGACCGCGTCGGCCTCGTCGAGGCGCCCCCGGAGGTCCTGGAGAAGGTCGCCGACCGGCTCGACCGCACCGCCGAACGCTGCGGCCCGGCCCTCGCCACCTACGGCAACCCGGCCAAGACCCTCGCCGCCGAACTCGCCGACTCGCTCCCCCTCGTCTGGACCGAGGGCGCCGCCGCGGGCCCCGTCGGCCGCCGCTTCGCCGCGGTCCTCGCCGAACTCGCGGGCCTGCCCGCCCTCGCCGGCGAGCTCCCCGAGGCCCTGACCGCGCACGGCGTCCTCCTCGCCGGCACATACGCGGCGGGCGCCGACCCCGACGACTTCTTCCGCGACCGCGTGGACGAGCCCCAGGCCCTGCGCGCCCGGGTCGTCCTCCTGCGCGACCGCCCCGCCGGCGGCCTGACCGCCGCCCCCGCCGCCCGCGAACTCGCCCTCGGCCACGACACCGCCGTCAGCGAACTCGAACCGCAGGAGGAGGGCGACGACCTGGAGACGCTCGCCGAACTCCTCGCGGTCACCGACTTCGCCGCCGTCTACCTCGCCCTGGCATCGGCGGGCGTCACCGCGCCGCCCGCCGCCCCCTGACCCGCACGGCTCACGCGGCGGACAGCCCCCGCGGCCCGCGCAGCCACACCCGAACGCCACCACGCCGAAAGATGGAAAGCCGCCCATGGACCGCCTCGTCAACACCGTCCGTCCCTACGCCTGGGGATCCACGACGGCCATCCCGGAACTCCTGGGCACCGCCCCCACCGGCGAGCCCCAGGCCGAGATGTGGATGGGCGCCCACCCGGGTGCTCCCTCCCGCACCGAGCGCGGCCCGCTGAACGAGCTCATCGACGCCGACCCCGTACGCGAACTCGGCGAGCGGGCCGTCGGGAAGTTCGGCCCCCGCCTCCCCTTCCTCCTCAAGCTGCTCGCCGCCGGAGCCCCGCTCTCCCTCCAGGTCCACCCCGACCTCGACCAGGCCAGGGCCGGATTCGCCGCCGAGGAGGCCGCGGGCGTCCCGATCGACGCCCCGCACCGCACCTACAAGGACGCCAACCACAAGCCCGAGATGATCTGCGCCCTCACCCCCTTCGAAGGGTTCTGCGGTTTCCGCGACCCCGCCGAGGCCGCCGACGTCCTCGCCGCGCTGGGCGTCGACTCCCTCAAGCCGTACGTCGACCTCCTCCACGCCCACCCCGAAGAGGCCGCTCTCCGCGAGGTCCTGACGGCCCTGCTCACCGCCGACCCGGCCGAGATGGCGCACACCGTCACCGAGGCCGCCGCCGCGGCCGACCGGCTCGGCGGCGCCCACGCCCCGTACGCCGTACTGGCCCACCACTACCCGGGCGACCCCGGCGTCCTCGCGGCGATGCTCCTCCACCATGTGGTGCTCCAGCCGGGCGAGGCCCTCTACCTGGGCGCCGGCGTCCCGCACGCCTACCTCTCCGGCCTCGGCGTCGAGATCATGGCCAACTCCGACAACGTCCTGCGCTGCGGTCTCACCCCCAAGCACATCGACGTCCCCGAACTCCTGCGTATCGTCCGCTTCCAGCCGGCCGAGCCCGGCGTCCTGCGCCCGGAGGCGTCCCCCAGCGGCGAGGAGGTCTACGAGACCCCCATCGACGAGTTCCGCCTCTCCCGCTTCGTACGGGCCGAGGGCGCCGCCCCGGCCGACGTCACCGCCCCCACCCCCCAGATCCTGCTGGCCGTCGCGGGCAGCCCGAAGGCCGGCGAACTCACCCTCGCCCCCGGGGAGTCCGTCTTCGTACCGGCGGGCGAAACGACCGAACTGTCCGGTACGGGCACGGTCTTTCGGGCCACCGTCGTGGCCTGATGCAACAATGACCGGCCGAACCGCGGCGACTGAGCCGGAGCATCGACGAAGGGATCACGTACACCCATGAGCGCGTCAGGCGGAACCAAGGCGATCGTGGCGGCACTCGCCGCCAACCTCGCGATCGCCGTAGCCAAGTTCGTGGCGTTCCTCTTCAGTGGGTCGTCGTCGATGCTGGCCGAGAGCGTCCACTCGCTCGCCGACTCCGGCAACCAGGGCCTGCTGCTCGTCGGCGGCAAGAAGGCCCAGCGCGAGGCGACCCCCCAGCACCCCTTCGGCTACGGCCGCGAGCGGTACATCTACGCCTTCCTCGTCTCCATCGTGCTGTTCTCCGTCGGTGGCATGTTCGCCATCTACGAGGGCTACGAGAAGATCCACGACCCGCACGAGATCGAGGCCTGGTACTGGCCGGTCGGCGTCCTCGTCTTCGCGATCATCGCCGAGTCCTTCTCCTTCCGGACCGCCATCAAGGAGTCGAACCAGGTCCGCGGCGGCCTCTCCTGGAAGGAGTTCGTCCGCCGGGCGAAGGCCCCCGAGCTCCCCGTCGTCCTCCTGGAGGACCTCGGCGCCCTCGTCGGCCTGATCCTCGCCCTCGTCGGCGTCAGCCTCGCCCTCGTCACCGGCAACGGCGTCTGGGACGGCATCGGCACCCTGTGCATCGGCGTACTGCTCATCCTCATCGCGATCGTCCTCGCCGCCGAGACCAAGTCGCTCCTGCTCGGTGAGGCCGCCGGCGTCGACGAGGTCAAGAAGATCGAGGACGCCGTCGTGGACGGCACGACCGTCACCCGCCTCATCCACATGCGCACGCTCCACCTCGGCCCGGAGGAGCTCCTCGTCGCCGCCAAGATCGCCGTACGGCACGACGACACCGCCGGCGACGTCGCGAACGCCATCAACGCCGCCGAGGAGCGCATCCGCGCCGCCGTCCCGATCGCCCGGGTCATCTACCTGGAGCCGGACGTCTACAGCGAGGCGGCCGCCGCCGACGGAGCCGACCCGAAGAAGACCCCTGGCGGTGCCGGCCACTGAGCCCGCTCCGCGGTTCCGAGGCCTCCGGGAGCACCCGCTCCCGGGGGCCTCTCCCGTGCGCCCCCGCCCCCGGGCCCGGAACCCGCGCCCGCCGGCCCGCCCGACCGGCCCCGCCCGGACGGCCCGGAAGGCCCGGACCGATCGGATCCGGCCGGATCCGATGCCCGCGGACTGGGGTCCGCCGCGCCGCCCGGTGTAGATTCGGAAGGAGCCAGACGTCGCTGCTGATGGCGGTCGGGCGGTCCCCACGGGACCGGCCGAGGGAGAGAGGGCCTCCGACGACTGCGCCGCGGAAGCGCCCGGGCATCGGTATGCCCGCGGGTGCCCCGTCCGCGGTGCCAGGCCCCCTGACCACCCTCGCACCCGACCCATACGAGGAGCAGCACCGTCATGACGACCGCCGCCCAGCACGACTTCAAGGTCGCGGACCTGTCCCTGGCCGCCTTCGGCCGCAAGGAGATCACCCTCGCCGAGCACGAGATGCCCGGCCTGATGGCGATCCGCCGCGAGTACGCCGACCAGCAGCCCCTGGCCGGTGCCCGTATCACCGGCTCCCTGCACATGACCGTGCAGACCGCCGTCCTCATCGAGACCCTCGTCGCCCTCGGCGCCGACGTCCGCTGGGCCTCCTGCAACATCTTCTCCACCCAGGACCACGCCGCCGCGGCGATCGCCGTCGGCCCCCACGGCACCCCCGAGAACCCCCAGGGCGTTCCGGTCTTCGCCTGGAAGGGCGAGACCCTGGAGGAGTACTGGTGGTGCACGGAGCAGGCCCTGACCTGGCCGAACACCCCCACCGGCGGCCCGAACATGATCCTGGACGACGGCGGTGACGCCACCCTCCTCGTCCACAAGGGCGTCGAGTTCGAGAAGGCCGGCTCCGCCCCGGACCCCTCGACCGCGGACAGCGAGGAGTACGGCCACATCCTCCGCCTCCTCAACCGCACCCTGGTCGAGAGCCCCCAGAAGTGGACCCAGCTGGCCTCCGAGATCCGCGGCGTGACCGAGGAGACCACCACCGGTGTCCACCGCCTCTACGAGATGATGCAGGCGGGCACCCTGCTGTTCCCGGCGATCAATGTGAACGACGCCGTGACGAAGTCGAAGTTCGACAACAAGTACGGCTGCCGCCACTCCCTCATCGACGGCATCAACCGCGCCACCGACGTCCTCATCGGCGGCAAGACGGCCGTCGTCTGCGGGTACGGCGACGTCGGCAAGGGATGCGCCGAGTCGCTGCGCGGCCAGGGCGCCCGCGTCATCGTCACCGAGATCGACCCGATCTGCGCCCTCCAGGCGGCGATGGACGGCTACCAGGTCACGACCCTCGACGAGGTCGTCGAGACCGCCGACATCTTCATCACCACCACCGGCAACAAGGACATCATCATGGCCGCCGACATGGCCAAGATGAAGCACCAGGCGATCGTCGGCAACATCGGTCACTTCGACAACGAGATCGACATGGCCGGCCTGGCCAAGATCCCCGGCATCGTCAAGGACGAGGTCAAGCCGCAGGTCCACACCTGGACCTTCCCCGACGGCAAGGTCCTGATCGTCCTCTCCGAGGGCCGCCTGCTCAACCTCGGCAACGCGACCGGTCACCCCTCCTTCGTGATGTCGAACTCCTTCGCGGACCAGACCCTCGCGCAGATCGAACTCTTCACCAAGCCGGAGCAGTACCCGACCGACGTCTACACGCTGCCGAAGCACCTGGACGAGAAGGTCGCCCGTCTCCACCTCGACGCGCTCGGCGTCAAGCTGACGACCCTGCGTCCGGAGCAGGCCGCCTACATCGGCGTCCCGGTCGAGGGCCCGTTCAAGCCGGACCACTACCGCTACTGACGCCCGGCCGGTGGGGCGACCGCCCCATCGGACAACGGCAGAGGATCCAGCGCAGGCCCCCGCACCCCCGTGCCGGGGGCCTGCCCCGTCCCCGCCCGGCGCCTACCGCCGACCGCCCCCGCCCTCCGAGGACCCATGCCCCGCGGCCGTTATTCGCTCCATGATCCGCACGATCACACCCCCCTCGGCGACGAACACTTCCACTGCGCCCCCGGCCCTTCCGGCTGGCGCTACGTCTCGCAGATCACCACCCCCTCAGGCGATCACCACGGCTCCGTCGACCTGACGCTCGACGACCTCGGCCGCCCCCTCCGGCTCGAACTGCACGCCGCCGGCTGGCAGGTCCGCGGAGCGGCCCTCGACGGCGTCACCTGGGTCCGCACGGACCCCACCGGGACCGACGCCACCGAAGGCAATGTGCGCGCCCACGCCTTCACCGGCACGTCCCCGTCGTTCCTCGTCGCCCTCACGCGACTCCTGCGTCTCACCCCCGCATCCCCCGAGACCCGCGTCCGGCTCGTCGCCTTCACGGATCCGGTGCTCGCCCCCCTCACGGTCGACCAGTCCTGGGCCCTGCTGAGAAGTGAAGCGCACCCCACTGACAACGGCCCCCTGATGGTGGACGAGTACCAGGTCAGCGCCCTGGACACGGGCGAGCGCCACACGGTCCACATCGCGGGCGACGTCGTCCTCGCGGCCCCCGGCATCGAACTCGAGGACCTGGAGACCCCGCCCTCCGT
Organism: Streptomyces sp. NPDC012827; assembly: GCF_042900905.1. Classification (NCBI taxonomy): domain Bacteria; kingdom Bacillati; phylum Actinomycetota; class Actinomycetes; order Kitasatosporales; family Streptomycetaceae; genus Streptomyces; species Streptomyces sp. NPDC012827. The sequence continues at coordinate 37,165 of NZ_JBIBBY010000018.1, forward strand.
CTTCCCCTGAGGGCGGGCCTGGGACAGGGCGTACGCCACGCCGGGCCGGGCGGGCGCGGGCGTACGCACCCCGGGGCCGGGCGGGGCCTCAGGCCGGGGGAGCGAACCCGGTGGCACGCCCCTCGGCCCCCTCCACCTCGGGGTCCGGCTTCGGGACCGGTGGGGTCACAGGGGCTTCTGCGACTCCCCGACTTCCCCTGCCTCCCCGGTCCCGTGCGACTTCCACGGCTCCCGTGGCTCCTGTGAGTTCCGTACCGGCCGTCCCCCCGGCCGGGGCGAGGGCCCGCCGCGCGTCCCGGGCCTGCCGCTCCGCGACCACCCCGGCGAGATACGCCCCGGCCGGAACCCCCGGCGGGGCGGGCGCCCCCGTCCGCGCCACCATCTCGTCCGCCAGCCGCTCCGCGAGCCGCCGCCCCACCACGGGGTCCAGCTCGCGCTCGCGCGTCAGGTACTGCCGTACCTCCAGCCACAATCCCTCCGGCACCGCCGAGAGGTCGAGCCCGGAGAAGCGCCCCACCAACCACGGCGGCGGCGGAGGCACGTACGCCGTCCGCGCGGCCGCAGGCAGCCGCTCCCGCACCACCAGCGTCCCGGCGAAGACGTCCCCGAGCCGCCGCCCCCGCTCCGACACCAGCGACGCCACACAGGCGATCGTGCCGAAGGTCATGAGGATCTCCACCGCCCCCATCGCCCCCCGCACCAAGGCGTGCCGGAACCGGATCGGCCCTCCGTCGTCCCGCACCACCCGCAGCCCGCACACCAGCTTCCCCAGCGACCGCCCGCGCGTCAGCGTCTCCACCGCGATCGGCGCCCCCACGAGCACCAGCAGGAACGCGGCGATCGACAACGCCGTCACCGCCGCCTCGTCAAGGGAGGCCGTCGCGAACGCCAGCCCGATCATCAGCAGCACGTACATGGCCCCGACGACCAACAGGTCGACGAACAGCGCCAGCGCCCGGCTCGGCAGCCGCGCGGGCTCCAACCCCAGGACGACGGCATCCCCCGTCACAAGCCCACTCACGCTGCCCACCCTCCTCCGGCCGACCTTCCCGGCCCCTCCGAACGCCAGTCTGCCAAGCTGACCCGCAGCGCGCCGCAGTAGTACGGACCCGTCCGCCGCCAGTGCCTGGAGCAGCAGCCGATCATGGACATCGACGTCTACGTCACCGCCCACCGCGCCGAGTGGGAACGCCTCGACGACCTTCTGCGCCAGGGCGGCCGGCTCACCGGAGCCGAGGCCGACGAGCTCGTCGCCCTCTACCAGCGGACCGCCACCCACCTCTCGATCATCCGGTCCAGCACTCCGGACCCCCAGCTCACGGCCCGTCTCACGCAGCTCGTCGCCCGCGCCCGCGCCACCGTCACCGGTACGCGCCGCGCCTCCTGGCAGGACGCCGCACGCTTCCTGGCGTCGGGTTTCCCGGCGGCCGTATACCGCTCCCGCCACTGGTGGATCCCCACCGCGGTCCTCTCCACCCTGCTCGCCGTGCTGATCGGCTGGTGGATCGCCGCCCACCCGGAGGTCCAGGCCTCGATCGGCGCCCCGGCCGACCTCCGCGAGATGACCCGGCCCGGCGGCGCGTACGAGACGTACTACTCCAGCCACCCCGCGGCCTCGTTCGCCGCCCAGGTCTGGACGAACAACGCCCAGGCCGCCGCCCTCTGCCTCGTCCTGGGCGCGTTCCTCGGCATCCCCGTGCTGGCGATCCTCTTCCTCAACATGCTGAACGTCGGCATCGCCATCGGCCTCATGTCGTCCGCCGGCCGTCTCGACGTCTTCCTCGGCCTGATCCTTCCGCACGGTCTGCTGGAACTGACCGCCGTCTTCGTCGCCGCCGGAACCGGCCTGCGCCTCGGCTGGACCCTCATCGAGCCCGGCCCCACCACCCGCCGCGCCGCCCTGGCCTCCCAGGGCCGCGCCGCCCTCGGCATGGCCGTCGGCCTGGCCCTGGTCCTCTTCGTCTCCGGCCTCATCGAAGGCTTCGTCACCCCCTCCGACCTGCCGACCTGGGCCCGCATCACCATCGGCGTCGTCGCCGAGCTGGCCTTCCTTCTGTACGTGTACGTACTCGGCGGCCGTGCCGCCCGCGCCGGCGACACGGGCGACCTGTCCGCCCCCGACCGCAGCGCCGAACAGCCCACCGCCGCCTGATGTGCATCCGCCCCCGCGGAGCTGCTAGTCTCCTCCGGTGCCCGCAAAAGCTGTTGACACAGTGGACGCGGGGAGGTAGATTCAAACGGTTGCCGGGGAACTGGACAGTTCGGGCGGCAACCGCGTAGACTCAGACTCACTCCGGTCGGGATTCGATCCCACGGAGTCACCCCGATTCCTTATCCGAATCAAGAAAGCCACCGATTAGGTCGGCCGAAATGACTCTGATAAAGTCGGAAACGCCGGAAGGGCCCGGAGCGAAAGCGAAAGGGACCGGAAAGCACCGAGGAAATCGGATCGGAAAGATCTGATAGAGTCGGAAACGAAGGAAGCGC
>NZ_JBIBBY010000019.1:0-25723 GCF_042900905.1 Streptomyces sp. NPDC012827
TCGAAGAAGGCCAGGAAGTCAACGAAGGCGACCTCGTCGTCGTCCTCGAAGCCATGAAAATGGAACAACCCCTCAACGCCCACAAGTCCGGCACCGTGATCGGCCTCTCGGCCGAGGTCGGCGCCTCGGTCTCCTCGGGCGCGGTCCTCTGCGACATCAAGGGCTGACATCCGGCGGCCGGTGTTCGGGGAGGACCCCGAGCACCGGCCGCCGCGGCCTGCGAAGGAACCCCGGCATCCCTTCGATGACGCCTGCCGACATGTCGCTGGACGACATGTATCGGCATCCTAGGATGCCGATATAGGCATCGTAGGATGCCGATACTTTTCGCGTTTCCGCAGGTCAGAAGCTTCGGGTGGCTGCGCCCTCTGTATGTGTAAAAGGAACAGCAACCACGGAGGCCGTCCGCCGGACCGGGGTCGTCGCCTCCGGCCGTCACCACCGCTCCCGAGCGCGGGGGCCGGGCGCCGGTCGATGAGCAGGGTGGCTGATGCCGCACGGGGCGGAGGTGACCTCCTCACCGCCGTCGTCCGTCTGCCGCGCCGTCGTGGCCGGCTTTCGGTGGCTGAGGCCCAGGCACGCGGGCAAGGGAAGGGGCCGGGGTTCTCGCGCGGGCGCGGCCCGGTCGCCGCGAAGGGGTGAACCGTCACACCGCCGTCGCCCGGCAACACACGGGCTGCCGGGCGACGGGCCTCGGGCCCACGCCGAACGACGGCGCCAAGCCGACAGGCCGACAGGCGGTGCGGGACCGACAGGCGCGGACGGCCACCACGTACAGACCGGCGCGCGGCCCGGAGCCGGGACGGGCCCCGCGCTCAGAGGTCCCAGACCCCGCGCGCGACCGCGTCCTTCACGAAGTCGTCGAAGTCGCGCGGCTCGCGCCCGAGCACCCGGCGCACGTCGTCCGTCGGCTCCGCGTTCTTGCTGTCCCGGATCTGCGCGGCCAGGTCGGCGAGGAACAGGGCGTAGTCGGCGGCCACGTCGTAGCAGAGCAGCTCGTCCACGTACTCCTGGTGCGTCACCGGGTGGTACCGCACGTCCCGGCCCGTCGCGTGCGCGATGGTGTCGATGACCTGGCCGAAGGTGAGCGCGCGCGGCCCGCTGAGCTCGTACGTCCGCCCGGCGTGGCCGTCCTCCAGGAGCGCGGCCGCCGCCACCGCGGCGACGTCGTCGGCGTCCACGAAGGGCTCGAGGCCGTCCCCGGCGGGCAGCGGCAGCTCACCGGCGAGCACGCAGTCGAGGAACACGCCCTCGTCGAAGTTCTGGAAGAACCAGTTGGGGCGCAGCACGGTCCACTCCGCCCCGCACTCCCGCACGCCGCGCTCCCCGGCGATCAGCGACTTCCCACCGACCTGCTCGGTCACCCGGGCCTGCAGCAGCACCATGCGGCGTACGCCCCGGTCGACGGCGAGCCCGGCGAAGGCCCGGATGCTGGCCTCGGCGTCCCACTGCCCGGGCCGGTCCTGCGCGTCCACGAGGTAGACGGCGTCGGCACCGTCGAGCGCGGGCTCCCAGGTGTTGGGGTCGTCCCAGTCGAAGCGGACCGGCCCGCGGCGGCTGGCGGCCCGTACCCGGGCGCCGTGGTCCTTGAGGAGCGGGACCAGTCGGCGGCCGGTCTTGCCCGTCCCGCCGAGGACGAGGACGGTCGTGTCGGAGTGGTCGTCCGGGTCCTTCACCACGTACGGGGCGGCCGTGACCGCACGCGTGGTGCCGGAGGTGCCGATGGTGCCGGAGGTGTGGGTCATGGTGGTGGTCATCGCGACGGAGAGCCTTCCTGTGGGAACCGGTTGCGGAGGGAGTGCGCCCGCGGCGGTCACAGGAACGGGGTGTCGGGAGCGAGACCGAGGATCGCCCGGCCGTGCACTTCCTGGTTGGTGGTGAAGGTGAACAGCGCGTGCAGCGACAACCCGCGGATGTCGCGGTGGAAGCGCTGCAGCGGCTCGTCGCTGAGGATCACCGAGGCCCCGGCCGCCTCGAACAGGCCGTCGACGGCCTCCTTGGCGAGCTGGATGGCGTAGGCGGCCCGGCCGCGCGCGGCGGCCCGCTCGGCCACGTCCGGCTGGGTTCCGGCGTCGGCGTGCTCCTGGAGCCGGCGCAGCCAGCGCTCCTGGAGCGCCTCGGCGGCCTCGATCCGGTTGGCGGCGACGGCCACCTGCACCTGGGTGAGCGGCGACAGGCTCTGGTCGGTCCACGAGGTGTACGTGATGCCCCGCCCCGGCAGCCGCTCCAGGAACCGCTCGTACGCGCCCTTGGCCATGCCGATGTACGCGGCGGCGCCCTGCGCCATGAAGAAGGGGACGAAGGGGTACTCGCCGCCCGCGAGGACGTCGGTGAGCGGCACCACCCGGTGCGCGGGGACGCTCACGCCGGCGGCGGTCACGGTGGAGCTTCCGGTTCCGGCGCCCGCGGAGGCGTACCAGTCGTCCGCGACGGTGAGCGCGGAGAGCGGGACGAGCGCGGCGTACGGCGCGGGGGTGCCGTCCGGGCCGGCGAGGAGCGCGGCGAGCAGCGCCCAGTCCGCCCCCTGGGAGCCGGAGATCCACTTCCAGGAACCGTCGAGGGTGTAGCCCCCGGGCCCGCCGTCACCGCCGTGGGCGGTGAGGGTGCCGGAGGGGGTGAATCCGGTGGAGACCCGTACGGAGCCGCCGGCGTACACCTCCTCCTGGGCCTGTTCGGGGAAGAGGCTCGGCACCCAGGCACTGGAGACCCAGATCATGGAGACCCAGCCGGTGGCCGAGTCGCCCCGGGCTATCTGGTTCAGGACCGCGGCCTGGTCGGCCACCGGCGCCCCGAGGCCGCCGAAGCGGCGCGGGACGGCGAGCCGGAAGACACCGGCCTTGTCGAGAAGTTCGATGTTCTCGTCCGGGATCCAGCGGCGCTGTTCCGCTTCCGTTCCGCTCTCCCGGAGCGTCGGGACCAGGGCCGTCACCTCGTCGAGCACCGCGGTGACACCGCTGTCAGTCCTGGTCATCCTGCCTCCTCAGCAGTCGTTTCCCGTATGAGACTCGCTGCGGTGCCTCAGCTACGAGAATTCCGCTCCCAAGGCAGCGGCGAGTGCTCCGCATCCTCCCTGACACAGGGTCATATGGGAGTCATCCGGAACTCTGCGGCATATGGCGAGATTCCGGTGGACGGAGGATGAGGAGGAGGAGACCCGGAGGTGATGGGGTGCGGTTATGGGAGGGGGTCAGGGCATTGCCCCGGCCGACCGGGGCTTGGAGGCCGGGGCAATGCGGAACCGGAACCCGCAGCCATCATGCGGCAAGCCGATGAGCTGGGGGAAGAACGCACTTCTTGGTCAGTAACCCACCCCTGGGGAAGTGATCCGGGCGCAGCCCGGTGGGGGAAGCCGGCTGCCGGACGTCCGAGTGGGCGGCGCGGTGAGGAGGACCGCGCCACGGGTCCGGCGGGACCGGATGCCCGCGGCATCATCGCACCCGCGCTTCGCGTACGTCGCGCACCTCACGGGCCTCGGCGGCGAACTCGTCGCCGACCGGTTCCGCCGCCAGGTCGGCGAGTTCGAGCGTGTCCACCGCGTAGGCCGCCGACACCAGCGTCATGTGGTGGTGCCAGCCGGGGAAGGACCGGCCGGTGAAGTCGCTCATACCGTAGTCCTCGCCGATCGCGGCGAGCGCCGCCCCGGAGGTGGACTTGAGCCGCAGCAGGGCGAGGAAGTCGCTCGACGCGCCGTCCAGCATGTTGGTCAGCCACACCCGGCGGGGCCTGTCCCGCGCCGGAGACCACTCGGCGAGCAGCCGGAAGCGTCCGGCGCGCGTGCCGTCGGGCAGGTCGAGCCAGGACGGGGAGTTCAGGGTCACGAGCGGCCCGCGCACCGGCGGCTTCAGGACGGGGGCGCGCCGCTGCTCCTCGGCGCCGAGGGACAGCAGGAAGCCGGCGCCGCGCGCCATGAGCCCGGCGGCGGCGCGCGCGGTGTCGCCGGTGCCGCGCAGGTCGAGGATGACGGGCGCGCCCCGGCCGCGCCGCGGCTCGGGCAGGCCGTCGAGGAGGTCGAGCGCCAGCTCCTCCAGGGGGCGGCGGCGCACCCCCTCGGGGATGCGGGCGCGGCGCCGGTGCGTCTCGTCCTCGCCCCAGGCCCGGTTGAGGTACAACCGCCAGTCGACGGGCAGGCTGCGGTCCCGCTCGGTGAGGAACATGCCGAGCGCGATCTGACAGTTGACGGAGCCGCCGGTGGGGGTGGGGCGCCGGTGGACGCCCACGATCTGCTCGCCGTACTTGGGTATGAGGGCGAGTTCCAGGACGGTGGCGCGCGGGTTCATCCACTCGCCGGCCAGGCGGGTCAGCGCCCGGCGCGGCGGCCGCCAGTCCCACGGGCTCTGGTTGACGAACTGCTGGAGGGCCTGGAGGTCGGTGGTGGAGGACGCCATGGCCCGCACGGTCTTGCGGCCGGGCGAGGTGAGCAGGGCCCGCAGGTAGGCCTTGGCGCAGCGCCGCTGGTCGGAGCGGGGCAGGGTGCCGAACACGGCGTTCACGAACCAGGCCGGGACCGGTTCGATCCCCGCGCCCGTCTCGGTGTCCGCTCCCGGCGGGGTGTCCGTCCCGGGGCGTTCCCTGGTGAGCTGCTGCACCATCTCCGCTCCTCGTCGCTCGCCCTGTCGGAGGCCACCCTGCCGACCGGCTCTTGAATTTCGCGTGGAGCGCGCGTGCCTCGCGCTCCGACCAGCGCGAACCGCCTCGGCGCCGCGCGGGTACGCCCCGGACGGCCCGGGCACCCGTGCCCAGGGCCCGCCCGGGGCCGGAGCCGCCGCGGAAACCGCCGCGGAAGCCGCCGCGGAAGCCGCCGCGGACACCCGCCCGAAGTCCCCACCCGGCCCCCGGAGTCCCGCCGCCGCCCGCCGACGTCCGTCCGCATCCCCTCCCGACCCCCGACGCCCCGTCAACTCCCGCCCCGCACACCGCCGCTGTGTCCCACCCGGTACCGTGCCTGCCCATGCTCGCGATACGGTTCGACCGCTTCGGCGGCCCCGAGGTCCTCACACCCGTCGACGTCCCCGCCCCGGTGCCCGGCCCGGGCGAGGCCCTGATCACGGTGGAGGCCGCCGGGGTCAACTTCGCCGACACCTTCCAGGTGGACGGCTCGTACCTGGACGCCGGCCTGCTCCCCCACATCCCCGGCGGTGAGGTCGTCGGCCGGACCGAGGACGGCCGCCGGGTCCTCGCCAAGGTCACCCACGGCTACGCGCAGCAGGTCGTCGCCCGGGAGTCCGCCCTGGTCGACGTCCCCGAGGAGCTGGACGCGCCCCGGGCGCTCGCGCTGCTGACGCAGGGCCTGACGGCCTGGCACCTGCTGCGTTCCGCGGCCCGGCTGGAGGCCGGCGAGAGCGTGGTGGTGCACTCGGCCGCGGGAGGCGTGGGCAGTCTCGCGGTGCAGCTGGCCCGGGAGTTCGGTGCCGGTCTCGTCCTGGCGCAGGCCTCGACGCCCGAGAAGGAGCGGCTGGCCCTGGAGCTGGGCGCCGACGGCCCGGCCCGCTACCCGCTGGACCGCCGGGTGGACGTGATCCTGGACGCCGCGGGCGGCGACCTCTTCGACCGGGCGCTCGGCTCCCTCGCCGACTTCGGCCGCCTCGTCACGTACGGCAACGCCTCCCGTACGGCCTTCTCCGCGCTCGACCCGGCCCGGCTCGGCCGCCTCAACGCCTCCGTCGTCGGGTTCTGGCTGCGCCCCACCCTGGCCCGGCCGGGAGCGCTGCACGAGCCGCTCAAGGAGCTGTTCGACCTGACCCTGCGGGGGCGGCTGCGGCCGGTGGCGGGCCCCGAGTACCCCCTGACCGAGGCCCGCCGCGCCCACACGGACCTGCTGGAACGCCGTACGACGGGCAAGGTCGTCCTGCGCCCCTGAACCCGCCCGGCCGCGCCGGACCGGAGCCACCGAACCGGTCCGCCTACCCCGCCCTCACCCCGAAAAACGAACCGACCACGCGGAATGTGACACTTTCACGGCCTGTCCTTTGGTCCCCCGCCGAAACCGCGTGAAGCTCTGGCCATGAGACGGCGCGGGGGCAGGTCATCTCATGCCCTGACTGCCCCTGCCCCCGGGCCGCCTCGACCGTGACGACTCCGGTGCTCCGACGCGCCGGCGGAACCGAGGGGCGGGGAGGGGACACGTCGTGCCGGAAGGGAACGGACCCTGGTCCGCGGGGCCCGGCATCTGCTCGTTCGCGGCGCTCGGCGACAGCTTCACCGAGGGGGTGGGCGACGAGACGCCCGAGGGCGGTGTCGTCGGCTGGGCCGACCGGCTCGCCACGCGCCTGGCCCGGCACTGCCCGGCCCCGGAGTTCCGCTACGCCAACCTCGCCGTCCGCGGGCGGCTGATCGACGAGATCATCGAGGAGCAGGTGCCGCGCGTCCGCGAGTTCGCCCCGGACCTGGTGACCTTCTGCGCGGGCGGCAACGACATGCTGCACCCGGGCAGTTCCCCCGACGCCATCGCCGCGCGCTTCGAGGCGGCCGTCACCGAGCTCACCGCGGCCGCCGGCACGGTCCTCGTCTTCACGGGCTTCGACCCGCGCGACACCCCGGTGCTGCGTCGGCTGCGCGGGAAGATCGCCATCTACACGGCCCACATCCGCGCCATCGCCGACCGGCACGGCTGCGCGGTGGTCGACCTGTGGTCGCTGCGGGCCATCCAGCACCCGCGTGCCTGGAGCGAGGACCGGCTGCACCTGTCCCCGGACGGGCACGAGCAGGTCGCCCGGCGGGTCGCCGACGTCCTCGGTCTGCCCGAAACGCCGCCGCCCGCCGACCCGTGGGCACCGGAGCACCGCCCGTGGCCGGCCGAGCAGCTCCAGGACCTGCAGTGGGCCCGCGAGCACTTCCTCCCGTGGATCGTCCGCCGCCTGACCGGCCAGTCGGCCGGGGACGGCATGGGACCCAAGCGCCCGGACCTCTCCCCGCTGTGACGCGCCACCGCGTCGTACGGGCGGAGACGGAAGAGACGGAAGAGAGAAAGGCATCCCGTGGCTGCTGACGCCGCACACCGACTGGCCGCCCTCGCCGCGCAGGCGCTGGGCACCCCGCTGCCGCTGCGGCTCCGCGCCTGGGACGGCAGCGAGAGCGGACCGCACGACACCCCCGTCCTCGTCGTCCGCCGCCGCCGCGCCCTGCACCGGCTCTTGTGGCAGCCGGGCGAACTGGGCCTGGCCCGGGCGTGGGTGGCCGGGGAGATCGACGTCGAGGGCGACCTGTACGAGGCCCTGGACCGGCTCACCGCCGTCGTCCCGCCCGACGCCCACGAGCTGGGGCGCCGGATGCTGCGCGACGGCACGGCCCTGCGCCTCGCCGGGTCGCTGCTGCGGCTCGCGGGCCCGGGCGTCCCGCCGCCTCCCCCGCCGGAGGAGTCCGTCCGCCGCCGGGGCGGGGCGCACACCAGGCGCCGCGACCGGGCCGCCGTCAGCCACCACTACGACGTGGGCAACGACTTCTACGCCCGCGTGCTCGGCCCGTCGATGGTGTACTCGTGCGCCTACTGGGAGCGGCCCGCCGGCACCCTGGAGGACGCCCAGACCGCCAAGCTCGACCTCGTCTGCCGCAAGCTCGCACTGCGCCCCGGCGACCGGCTCCTCGACATCGGCTGCGGCTGGGGCTCGATGGTCCTGCACGCCGCCGAGCACTACGGGGTGCGGGCCACCGGCGTCACCCTCTCCGTCGAGCAGGCCGACCTCGCCCGCAAGCGGGTGGCCGAGGCGGGCCTGACCGACCGGATCGACATCCGCGTCCAGGACTACCGGGACGTCACCGACGGCCCGTACGACGCGATCTCCTCCATCGGCATGGCCGAACACGTGGGCCAGGTCCGCTACCAGGAGTACGCGGAGCGGGCCTACCGGCTGCTCAGGCCGGGCGGCCGGTTCCTCAACCACCAGATCGCCCGCCGGCCCCTGGAGGACGAGGCGGGCTACCGGGTGGACGCCTTCATCGACCGGTACGTGTTCCCCGACGGCGAGCTGTCCCCCGTCGGTGCGACCGTCTCCTCCCTGGAGCGGGCCGGGTTCGAGGTCCGTGACCTGGAGGCGCTGCGCGAGCACTACGCCCTCACCCTGCGGGCCTGGGTACGGAACCTGGAGGAGCACTTCGCCGAGGCGGAGCGGCTCACCTCCCGGGGGCGGGCCCGGATCTGGCGCCTCTACATGGCGGCGTCCGCCCTCGCCTTCGAACGCAACCGCATCGGCGTCAACCAGGTGCTGGCCGTCCGCACGGAGGACGACGGCACCTCGTCCATGCCACTCGTACGGGGTACCTGGAACTGACCTCCCCGATCGACGCCCTGACTGCTCCGACCGGCCACAGGAGTGCCGGACGGGGCCGCCGGGTGGACCCGATCCATCCCCCCTTCCGTCGGGTTCACCCGGTCCTTCGCGACCGGCGGTACCACCGTTTCAGCAGGGGCTCACGGGATTCCGTCCCGGCCTCCGCTAACCTACTCGAAGCATATTTTGGCTTTGAGTCGCTTCGGTCGCTGAGAGGAACTCCGCATGACCCCTGACCTGGGGAAATCAACAAGCGACTCAAGATGCCCGGCCTCGACCGAGCGAGTCGCCGACCGGATCGCCGACCGCCCCGGCAGCCCCCTGGACATCGCCGTGTGGTGCGCTCGACAGGGATGGCCCGTGCATCCTCTCGCACCCCGCCGCAAGACACCCAGTGCGAACTGCCGTGATTGTCAGGTCCGCCCCCACTCCCACCACAACTGCCCCTGCATCCCCGCCGGCCGCTGGTGCCACGGCTTCCACGCCGCCACCACCGACCTCACCCGCATCGCGTCCTGGTGGGGGCAGCAGCCCGGCTTCGGCGTCGGCGTGGCCTGCGGCGGCGCCGGCCTGGTGGTGATCGACGTGGACGCCCACGAAGCCCTCCCGCCGCAGCGCGAACGGCTGTTGCCCGGCATCCCCATCCCCCCGTCGGTCTCCCTCAAGGGCCTGCGGCACGGCTTCCACAGCCTCGCCCTGCTGGCCGCCCTGCGCGGACAGCCCGACCCGTGCGAGGACACCACCACCCTGCGCGTACGCACCCCTTCCGGCGGCATGCACATCTGGTACACGGCCGAACCCGGACAGGCCTGGCAGTGCTCGGCCGGATCCAGCCCCTCACGCGCCCTCGCCTGGCAGGTCGACGTCCGGGCCCACGGCGGCTACATCATCGCGCCCGGCACCACCACCGACGCCGGTACGTACACGGCCGTCGGCCCGGCCCGCCTCCCCGCGCCCCTGCCCTCCTGGCTGGCCCTCGAACTGGCCCGCACCGGGCACCTGCCCGCGCCCCCCGCCCAGCGCAACGGCTCCCCGGTCCCGCACCGCGCCCGCGCCGCCGTCCTGGCGGCGGGCGGCGGCCGCGCCGCCGCGGGCCGTACCCTCGCCACCGTCCTGGCCGCCGTCTCCGCCTGCGCCACCGTCCCCGAGGGCGCCGCCTTCAGCGACAAACTCAACCGCGCCGCCTACACCGCGGGCGGGCTCGTCAGCGCCGGGCACCTCAGCGCCTCCGACGCGGAGTCCGCGCTGCTCGCCGCCGCCCTCCACGCACGCCCCACGCAAGAACGCCGTGCCTTGCAGATCATCCGCAGCGGAATGAGCGCCGGCCGCCAGCGTCCCCTGATGCCGGGAGCCCTTTCGTGACCCGAGTACCCGACCACGACGGGCTGTTCGACCCGGAGGAGGTGGCTCGGCAGATCCTGCTCTCGTCCCCGCCCGCCGTCCCCGCGCAGAGCCAGCCCCCCGCCCCCGTACCCCCGCACGCCACCGAACACGGCCTGCTGCCCGACACCCTCAGCGACCGGGGCAACGCGAAACTCTTCGTCACCCTGTACGGCCGCGACTTCCGGCACGTCCCCGGCATCGGCTGGTACCGATGGTCCGGCTACCGCTGGGCACTCGACGAGGACGACAACGTCATGTGGGCCGCCGGCGAGATGGCCGAGTCGCTGGCCGAGACCGACCCCCGCGGCCGGTACACGCCCTCCGAACTCCGCCGCCACCAGCGCCGGGCCCTGTCCACCTCCGGCATGAAGGCCATGCTGCTCCAGGCGAAGTCCGCCCCCGGCATGGTCCTCAACGCCGCGCGCCTGGACGCCGACCCGTACGCCCTGTGCACCCCGAACGGGGTCGTCGACCTCGCCACCGGCCAGCTGTCCGCGCCCGACCCGGAGAAGCACTTCCACTCCCGGGCCACGAGCGTCTCGGCCCGCGCGATGTCCACCCCGCGCTGGAACCGGTTCCTCACCGACACGTTCGGCGACGACGAGGAGGGCCGCCAGCTCATCGACTTCCTCCACGAGCTGCTCGGCTACTCCATCACCGGCGACGTCGGCGCCCAGATCATGCCGTTCCTCTACGGCCAGGGAAAGAACGGCAAGAGCGTCCTGCTGGACGTCATGGTCAAGCTCCTCGGGGACTACGCCGACGCCGCTCCCCCGGGCTTCCTGATGGCCCGCCCGTTCGAGGGCCACCCCACCGACCTGGCGGAGCTCCACGGCCGCCGCATCATCGTCTGCTCCGAGCTCAAGCCGGGCGACCGCTTCGACGAGGCCCGCGTGAAGCTGCTCACCGGCGGCGACCGCATCAAGGCCCGCCGGATGCGCCAGGACTTCTTCAGTTTCACCCCGACCCACAAGCTGTGGCTGCTGGGCAACCACCGCCCCGAGGTCGGCACCGGAGGCTACGCGTTCTGGCGCCGGATGAAGCTGATCCCGTTCGAGCGGGTCGTCGCCGCCGACCGGCAGATCGACAACCTCGCCGACGTCCTGGTGACCGAGGAGGGCCCCGGCATCCTCCACTGGCTGATCGCCGGCGCCCGCCGCTACCTCAGCGGCCCGCGCGACCTCACCGGCCCCCAGCAGGTCCGTACCGCCACCTCCGCCTACGCCGAGACCGAGGACCACACCGGCCGGTTCCTGGGCGAGTGCTGCACACTGGATCCCGCCATGCGCGCGGAGCAGAGCCAGCTGTACAACAGCTACACCGGGTGGTGCCGACTGGAAGGAGCCAATCCCGTCTCGTCCCGTGCCTTCGCGGCCCGGGTCCGTGAAACCATCGGCATCAGCACGCCCAAGCAGATGATCCTGTCGAATCAGCGGAAGTTCTACCCGGGCATCGGACTCAACGCCGAAATGGGAGAGACGGTATGAGCGCGCTCATCGAGCCCGAGCAGCTCAGCTCCGAGACGGAACTCGTGTGGCTGGAGGACATCGAGCCCCTCGACTACGTCCGGCAGACCCTGGACAGGCTCCCCACGCGCCGTGGGAAGCCTGCCTACCACCGCGCGGGACGCATGGTCGGCTACGCCGTCCTCGGCCCCAAGGCCCGCTCCTCGCGCGCCTCCGGCACCTTCATGCGCCGCGTCTTCTGGCTGCTCCCCCACGACCGGGACGGCCAGCCGAGCGGCCTGTACGCCTCCGGAGCCCCCTCCGAGGCCATCGACCCGCGCACCGTCGCCCCCGGCATCAAGGGGTACAAGACCCAGCGGTCGGAGGGCGGTCCCGAGTCCGCCGCCATGCGCGAACTCGGCATGACCCTGCCCGAGGCCTGACCCGGCCGGCCCCTCCCGCGCAGCGACTCAGCCGCTCCCAAAAGGAGCGGCTGAGTCGCTTTCTCGGTCGCTGCCCGTCCCTCTTCTCAGCGACTGTTCGGTCGCTGCTCCGCACCGTTCCGCTTCGGTCGCTGGCCCCTGAGACCCGTCAGGACCCCCAGCGACTGAAGAATCCTGCCCTCCAGCGACTCTGCGCACCCTTCAGTCGCTCTGATGAAACCGCAGGTCAGAGCGTTTTTCTCACCGCTGGAGCGACCCAAGCGACTCAAGCTCGGACTTTATAAGGACATTCGCGCGCGCGTGTGCGTGTCATAGATAGGAGGCTTCAGTCGCTTCAGTCGCTTTTTGGTCTTTCAAACCCTTCCCGACCTGCACTTTCACCTCAGCGACCGAACAGCGACCCAAAATCCTTCAGTCGCTCCCTCTTCAGTCGCTGGGTCGTCCTTCGGTCGCTCGGTCGCTGCCACGGGAGGAACCGGAGGCGTGCCAGGGTACGCCTCCACCGGAAGGCCTCCCGTACGGACCAGGGCCACGGTCCGTCTCACCCCCGCTCGCGCAGGTACGCCTCAGCTCCGCCGCCCCCGCTGGGAACGCCCGCCCCCGAACCGACAGCCGGCCGCACCCCCAGACGCCTCGCCGACACCCCTGCGTGGACGTCCTCGACCCCGACTCCACCGGCCCCGTCCCAGCCCCTCACAGGGCCCGTGGAAGCTGGGAGACCGCCCAGTGCGGCCCCGCCCCGCCCGCAGGGTTCCCAGGTCCTCCAGAAGCTGCGGGTGGCTCTCGTCGAGCAGCCGGAACGCCTCGTCCTCCGGGCCCTCGTGCACGGCCCGCAAGACCGCCGCCGTGGCGTTCCGCCTGACGGTCGACCCCTAGGTCACCGTCGGCACCGGCACTCTCGACACCGTCATGGAGCAGGGATTCAGCCCCGGCCGGGGCGCCTCCGAGGCCCACCGCCACCTCGTCCGCTGGATGCGCGCCCACAACGAGAACCGGCCCCACACGTCCGCTTCGACGGCTCCCTGGAGATCACCGGTACGAACTCCCCGCCGCGCGCGGGATCGTCGACCCGCCGCCTGGCCGCGGCCCTCTCTCCCCCGGGTCTCGCCCTGGTTCGGCTACGCCCCGCTCGACCCGGCCCGTCTCGGGGGTCTGGACGCCCTCGTGTTCGTCAAGGACCTCCCGGCGAGCCGGCCGGGCCGCGACGCGGAGGAGTCCCTCCCCCGAGACCGGGGAAGGGACTCCTCCGCACACGTCACGGCAGCTGCCGCAGCCGCCGTGACGTCTCCTCCAGGATGGTGGCCAGCCGCAGCCGCCCGGCCTCGGGCAGCCCGCGCGCGAGGTCCGCGACCAGGGCCTCCGTGCTGCCGGTCAGCTCGATGTACCGGTGGATGAACCGGCTCCGCTGGCCGTCGCCCAGCCCCGCGATCGCCTGTTCCATGACGGCGGCCCCGTCACTCCACGGCGCCACCGGCCCCACTCCCACCGCCCGCTCGGACGCGGCGGCCGCACGGGGCTCGGGCAGTTCGGCCCCGCCGACGGGGTTATCACGGCGTGATAGGTCCGCCGCTTCCCGCGCCGGGACGTCGCGCCGTGACGGGCCGTCCCCGGCCCCGGTGTCGCCGCCGTCCTCCGCCTGCGCGTTATCACGGCGTGATAGGTCGGCCCCCACCGTGCTCCAGGGCCGGGGGTTATCACGGCGTGATAGCTCCGCCCCCGCCGTGCTCCCCGGCCCGGGGTTATCACGGCGTGATAGGTCGCCGTTCTCGGTGTCTGCCCCGGCACCCCCGCCGCCCGGGGCATCATCCCCTGCCAGGTCCGCGCCCGCCGTCCTCGTCCCGGGCGCCGGGTTATCACGCCGTGATACCCCCCGCCCCTCCGCCGCCCGCCGCTGCCGCTCCTCCGCGCGGGCGTCCGCCTTCTCCCGCTGCTGCTCCGGCGCCAGCTTCGCCAGGTTCCGTACGTCCTCCAGCCGTCGGCGCCCCGCCAGCAGATCGGCCTGCAGTTCCGGGTCGAGATCGAGGATCGACAGTTTGGACGAGATGGTCGACTGCCCGATCCCGAGCCGCTTGGCCGCCTTGTTCTGCGAGCCGTAGAACTCCACGAGCTTCTGCAGCGCGTACGCCTGCTCCAGCGGGTTCATGTCGTCCCGGTGGACGTTGGCGACGAACGCCGCCTCCAGCAGGGACTCGTCCGTCGCGACGAGCGCGTTGTTCACGCTCACCCGGATCGTGGGCTCCCCCGCGAGCCGCGCGGCCTCCAGCCGCCGGTGCCCGTCGACGACGATGTACCGGGCGCCTTCGTCCACCTCACCGGCCCGCTCCGGCCGCTCCGACAGGTACGCGTCGACGGTGGCCACGGTGATGGAGTTGACGAGCCCGATCTCACGGATGCTCTCGGCCAGCCCCTCCAGGTCCCGCAGTTCCTCCCGGGGGTTGTCCGGGTTCTGGCTGATGGCCCCGAGAGGCAGTTCGGTCGGCTCGGGCACCCCCGCCGTGGGCGCACCCGTGGCGGCACCGATCGCGGCCCGCCGGGCACTGATGGGGCGGGCCTGCGCGAAGGAGGCCCCCGCCCCCAGGTTCTTGGCTTTGCTCACTTGCTGATCTCCCGGGCGAGAGCGCGGAGGGCGACGGACTGCTCGCAGCGCGGCGCGTACGCGAGCAGCGGCCGCTTGGCGCGTACGGCTTCCTTCTGCTCCTTCAGGTCACCGATGACGCCGACCACGCGCGGGTCCTTGATGTCCATCCAGGACTGCAGGGAGGACGTCGCGATGTACCCGCGCCGCGCGTCGTAGTGGTTGACGACGAGCCCGAGGTAGTCGATGTCGAGGGCGAGATCCCCCCGCATGTCCTCGATCTGGGACGTGAGCAGGCCGTAGGCGTCGGCGCTGCTGTCCTCCGCCTGCACCACGATGAGGACGCCGGAGTTGCCCGCCACCTCGTTCGTCCGCCGCCGCCCGTAGTACGAGGCGGCGTCCATGCTCAGCCCGAGGCTCGGGGGGCAGTCGATGAGGATCACGTCGTAGTCGCTCTCGACGGCCCGCAGTGCCCGCTCCAGGGCGGCCTCCCTGGCCCGTACGGAAGCGAGCCGTACGTCCAGGAGGAAGGCGTCGGTGCACGCCGGCAGCAGGTGCAGCCGCCCGCCGAACCGGTCCTCGTCCACCGTGACGACGAGCTCCCGGAGATCCCCCTTGCCCTCACCGGCCATGTGGTTGGTGAGGGAGTCCCCATTCATGGGCAGCGGCTCCTGCCCCAGCTGCTTGGTGAGGTGCCCCTGCGGATCGAAGTCGACCAGCAGGACCCGCTGCCCGAGCCCCGGCAGGTCCTCCAGCGCGAGCGGATCGGTCCGCTCCTC
Organism: Streptomyces sp. NPDC012827; assembly: GCF_042900905.1. NCBI lineage: Bacteria > Bacillati > Actinomycetota > Actinomycetes > Kitasatosporales > Streptomycetaceae > Streptomyces > Streptomyces sp. NPDC012827. The sequence continues at coordinate 14,890 of NZ_JBIBBY010000019.1, forward strand.
CCCCGCGTCCAGGAGCGCGGCGAAGTACTTGGAGACACGTACGGGCACGAGAGCCGCCGGATCCTCGGCGAGGGCCTCCCCGAGACCGGCCGTGATGGCCGTCTTGCCGACCCCGCCCTTCTGGTTGCACACGACGATGCGCCGTACGATCGCCGGCCGCTTCACCTCGGGAACCGGGTTGTCGGCCAGCCACAGCGTGACCGCCTGGGCGATGCCCTGGGTGAGCGAGATCCCCCGCTCCTTGCAGTCGGCGCGGAAGCCGTCCCACAAACCGCTGGGAAGGAAGGTGGAGTAGCTTTCCGCGTCCCCCGTGTCGACGGAGGGCAGAGCGGCCCCGAGCCCGCGCCAGGCGGTGATCCCCGCCTCGACCGCGTCCTGCATGCCGAGCCCGTGGAGAGCGGCCCGGACCTTGAGGTCCTGCCGGAGAGTGCTGGTGAGCTTGGTGACGACCTTCTCCCGGTCGCCGCCCGTGTCAGGTGACGTCATGAGCGTCACCTTACTAACGTTGGAGATCAAGTTCAGCCCGCGACACGTTAGTAAGGTAACCAACTCCTCAGGGGTTATCACGCCGTGATAACCCCTCACCCCCGTGGAGACCTATCACGGCGTGATAACCCCTGCCGGGACCCACCGCTCCGCCGGCCCCCCCTCCCATCCCCCTTCACTCCCAGGAAGTACGCCACCTATCACGGCGTGATGACCCGAGCGCCCGAGCCCCCCGGGCGGGGTCATCACGCCGTGATAGGCCACCCTCGCCTCCACGGCAGCTCCCCGCGAGCACGGGCCGCCCGCCGGACCTATCACGCCGTGATAACCCCCGTCGTCGGCTCCCAGGGGGCGGAGCCGGGGTCGACTTATCACGCCGTGATAACCCCGGCCGCCACGCGGTGCACCTATCACGCCGTGATAACTCCCGCCCGGGAGAGGCCGAGCTGCCCCCGGGCGGCGCCCCCCGATGGCACGGCACCGGGTGGGCCACCCCCCGCGAGCCGTGACAGTCCCACCCCTTCAGCCCGACAGGGCCTCCAGGACCACCACGTCGTACCGCTCCCGTACAGCGGCAGGACGATCCACCGGCTCCGCCGCCGCGTCCTGGCCCAGCCGCTCCAGTCCCTCCAGGAACTCCCCGTCCGACAGCTGCGTGAACTTCGACTGAGGCCGCGCCACCATCCGCGCGTGATAGGCCCGCAGACTCCCCGTCACCGGCTGCGCGAACGACAGGACGCTCCGCACCCCGAAGCCCGCGCCCGTGAAGTCCCCCACCACCTCGGCCTCCGACGGGAACCGGCCCTCGTCCAGCTCCCGCAACCCCGGCCAGTAGTCGTAGACCAGCGCGTCCAGACGCTCCCGGAACGTCGTCCGCACCACCACCACACCACCCGGCCGCAGCACCCGCGCCAGCTCGCGCGCCGCCCCCGTCCGGTCCGGCAGGTGATGGATCACCCGCGAGAGCAACGCCAGATCGAAGACCCCGTCCCGCACCGGTACGGCGTCGGCGACACCCGCCACGTACCGCACCGCCGGGGGCGCGCCGAACCGCCGCGCCTCCTCCAGCATCGGCAACGACGCGTCCACCCCCAGCACCACCGCCGGCTCCAGGAGCCGCGCCATCGCGGTACAGAACATGCCCGTCCCCGACCCCACCTCGATGATCCGGGGCGACGGACCACCCGCGAAGGACCCGATCAACCGCACCCACGCGGCCAGGGACTCCTCCGGCATCGCGTTGCCACTCCGATACGCCCCGGCCAGCCGCACGTCGTCGTACACCCTCGCCATGACCTGCCCCTTCCCGCACTATGCTGGAACCACCGATACCAGCGGAAAGGGATGCGGGGTGCCGGAAAGAAACAACGAGTTCGGCAAGTTCGGTGCCCGCGGCACCAAGGGCCACGAGTTCGTCGCCCGCCAGCTCGACGACCTCGCCGGTTTCATCGCCACCCCCATCCACCAGCGCCGCGGACTCCTCGCGCGTCTTCACTACCTCACCCGCACCGACCACGCCCGCCAGGCCGCGCGTGAGGCCGGCCTCACGGTCACCGACCGCACCCTCAAGGCCTGGCTGGACGGCCGCCGCAGCCCCTCCCGGAAGAACCTCGAACGCATCGAGACGGCCTACCGCACGGTCCGCCGGCAGAACGTCGCCCGCTACCTGCTCGCCCGCCTCAACCGCCGGGGCCGGGGCACCCGCGTCGAGTTCCACCCCCTCAACCAGTCCCAGGTGCCCCGGCCGCATCAGCGGTTCGTCGAGTTCCGCACCCTCAACGTCCGCCGCTGGGACCGCATCGTCAGCGCCTGGACCGCCGGCGACGACGCCCGACTGGACGACGTCTGGGTCAACGACGCCGTCATCGACCTGGGCTCCGAGTGGGGCCAGTACGAGTACGTCTCCAACATCGGCTTCGCCGCCTGACGGAAACCGCCCGGCGCACCCCCGGCGGAGTGTTCCTCCCCCGCCCGGCGGAGACGAATACACCGCTGCGCCGACGCCCCGCCCCCGGATCCGGTGGGACCGTCGGGCCATGACCGGTGCCCCAGCAACCCCTACCCGTCCGCGCCGGGCCCGCGCCGCCACGGCATGGGCCCTGACCTACACCGCCTTCGGCCTGACCTGCGCGCTGAGCGGAACACCCCTCTTCCACCTGGGTGACACCCCCGGGCCCCCCGCCCTCACCTGGGCGACCGTCGCCCTCGGCACCCTGTCCGCCGCGACCGGGGCCGCGACGACCCGATACGGTCCCCGCCCCGCCCTGCGAGGCCTGCTGTGGACCGCCTGCGCGCTCGCGACGCTCGCCGCCTTCGGCCTGCTGATGGACCTCATCACCCTCGCCTTCGGCCAAGGCGTCGACCACGCCCCCACCGCCCTCCAGCACGCTCTGGCGGCCGCCGGCGCCGTCCTCCTCGCCGCCACCGCCCGCCCCTGTCCCAGTCCCTCCCCCGCGCGTCACGCCCACCGCCGCCGCGCCCATGTGGCCGCCTGGACCGGCACGCTCGCCTTCCTCCCGTACGTCGCGATGAAGCTCACCTGGACCGCCGGCGGCACCTTCGCGGGCCTCACCGGCGACGAGATGCTCGCGGCCTCCCGCCGCAACGGCGCATCCGACTTCTGGCTCACCCTGGAATCCTGGGGCCTCGACGCCACGGTCCTCCTCGCTGCGCTGGGCACCCTCCTCCTGTGGAGCCTGGTCCGGCCCTGGGGCCGGACCTTCCCCCGCTGGACCCCCTGGCTCCGCCACCGCCCCGTCCCCCGCTGGCTCCCCTTGACCCCCGCCGTCCTCGGCGCCGCCACCCTCGTCCCGTACGGCCTGCTCGGCCTCGGCTACGCGGCCCTGTCCGCCCTGGGCGCCGTCCCGATCCGACGGGGCGACTTCCCCACCCCCGCCGATGCCCTCCTCGTCACCTGGATCGGCATGCTCGCCTTCGCCGGCTACGGCCTCGCCCTCGCCACCGCGGCCCACTCCTACTGGCGCCGCACCGCCCGCCGCCCCACCGACGCCGACGGCCTGACCTGACCCCGGAAAAACGAAGGCCCCGCCGCGGGGCCGGAAAGTCTCCGTCACCGTGCGGCGGGGCAGGAAGGGGCCTCTCAGGCCTCTGTGCCGGGCTGGTCGTCCACGGGGGCCACCTCGGCCAGCCGTTGCCTCAGAGCCCCGTTCTCCGCCTCCAGGTGGGCAATGCGCTTACGGGCGAAGTACAGCTCCATCACGGCGTCCTGGAACTCCGCCACCAGCTGCTCAGGAGTCAGTTCCACGGGGACCTCACGCCTCCGCGATCGTGGTGACGGTCCCGGACGACCCGCGCCACTTCAGGGCCCCGCCCTCGGCGAACAGGACACCACCGTTCGCCGGATCACCGGTCGGCACGGCAGCGGCGTTGCGAATCCCGATCACTCCGTCGCCACCCCCGTACGACTCCGCCCCCGCGCCACCGAACTGGGCGTTGTGCGCGGCCAGGGCACCGCTGTTGAGGATCCTCAGCTTCGCCACGCCCGCCCGGTCACGGAACTCCGCGATGCGACTCTCCGACACCGAGTTCGCCTGCATCAGCAGACCGATGAGGGAATCCCGCTGGGCGATCTCCACCCGGCCCCGCGGAGTGGCGCCGATCGGGATGCCGACACCGACCTGCCCCCCGCCCTTCACCACGAAATCGTCCACCCCGTTGTTCCGCAGCGTGATCAGATTGCCCTTCGTGGGCCCCGTGGTGTGCGTGACGAAGATGCCCTGCGCTGCCGTCCCCCCGGCCCCGTCCACCGCTCCCGTCGTCTCCAGATAGACCGACACGGCGGCCGCTCCCCCGTCGGAGCCGTCCGCGTAACCACGGTGGGAGATCTTGAGGGTCCCGCGCGCCTTCTCCGTCCCCGACAGGTACATGGCCGAGTCGTGGGGATTGTCGGAGACGACGTTCAGCGCGACACCGTTCCCGGCCACACCGTCCTGGTACGCGACCAGCGCGTGCAGCTTCGTGGTCGTCGCCGTCGATGTCGTACGGAAGGTCGACGTCGCTCCGCCGGCGGTCCGGAAGCTCTGCGCCTGCACCGCCCCGTCGAAGACGACATCCCCCTCCGCCGACGCGCCCTCCTCGGCCGCCACCGCCGGCCCGGCCCCCGCGACCACGGACACGGCCCCCGCCGTGAACGCCCCGAGGAACAGCCTTCGCGTACCGTCCACGTCTCTTCTCCCTCCCCTGACCGGATCGGCACGGCGCCACCGGCCCGGCCACGCTAGCGCCCGCCCGCCGCTTCCCCGGAGGCACCCCGGGCCGTCACGGTCCCTCCCCGGCCCCCGGAGGGAAGGGACTGAACTCCCCGAGGAGGACAGTCCCTTCAGTCCCTGGTCGTTTTCCCAGGTCAGAGCGGTTCTCCCCCCTCTGGAAGGGACTGAAGGGACTCAACTTCCCTATTATGACGTAAAGTCACGTAGTTTCTCGTACGCGCGTGCGCATGAAGACAAAGACGCTCTGGTGCGCTGATAATAGAGAAGTTGAGTCCCTTCAGTCCCTGTCCTGCCAGGTATCGGGCCTTTGACCTGCGAAAACGTGGCAGGGACTGAAAGTCCCTCCGTCCCTCCCCCAGCCCCTGGTTCCGTCCCTCCAGCCGTTCCGTCCCTCCCGGCAGCCCCGGGCGCAGGGACCTGCGGGCCCGCCCGTCCGGTCCCTGCCTCCCCGGAACAGGGACCGAGCCCCCCGGCGACCCCAAGCCCGCCCCCCGGAGCAAGGGACCCAAGGGACCGAGGAACCGATGCCCCTCCACGGAGTGCGTGGCTCGGCCACCCCCGAGGAAGATCCGTTCTACACTTCGGGATCAGAGTCCCTTCAGTCCCTCCGGTCCCTGGAGGGCAGCCCGGAAGGGACCGGCGTCGACAACCGTGAGGAACAGGGACAGCAGCGTGCGGAGCCTCGAACTTCCCCGGCCTGCCCGGGCGTCCGGCCACCCCACCCCGCTCGCGGTCGCCCGCTGGTGCGCCGAACAGGGCTGGCCGGTCCACCCCCTGGCCCCCGGACGCAAAACACCGACCGCCAACTGCCCTGCCTGCCGGACCCGGACCCACACACCGCAGAACTGCCCCTGCATCCCCGCAGGACGGCCCTGCCACGGCTTCCACGCGGCCACCACCGACACCCGCCTGATCGACGCCTGGTGGAACGACACCCCCGCCGCAGGCATCGGGATCGCGTGCGGCCCGGCCGACCTGGTGGTCATCGACATCGACGCCCACCCCGCCCACGTCCCCGACCGCAGCCGTCTCCTCCCCGGCATCCCCATCCACGAGTCCGTCAACCTCGCAGGACTCGCCTCCGGCTTCGACACCCTCGCCCTCCTCGCCGCCTACCGAGGCCGCCCCAACCCCGCCGACGACACCGACACCCTGCGCGTCCGCACCCCGTCCGGCGGACTCCACGTCTGGTACCGCAACCCCACCCCCGCCACCAGATACCGCTGCTCGACAGGATCGAGCACGAAGACCGCCCTCGCCTGGCAGGTCGACGTACGCGCCGACGGCGGCTACATCGTCGCCCCCACCACCCGCACCACCGACGGACGGTACGAAGCCCACGGCCCCGCCCGACTCCCCGCACCGCTCCCCGCCTGGCTGCACGACGAACTCGCCCGCACCGGCCACCTCACCCAGCCGGCCCCCCACCCCACCCCGCCCCCCACGTCCCCGACCCGGAGCCCCCGCAGGAGAACGGCAGGAGCACGGCGCCTGCTCGACCCCCTCCTCAGCGACATCGCCCGGTGCGCGGCCGCGCCGGAAGGCATGTCCTTCACCGAAAAACTCAACCGCGCCGCCTACACCGCCGGAGGCCTCGCAGCGGCAGGACACCTCGACCACGCGACGATCCGCGCCGAACTCCAGCACACCGCGGACCAGGCCCGCCCCAGGACCTCCCGCCGCAGCACCCAGATCATCGACGACGCCCTGGCCGCCGGTGCCAGGCGACCGCTCCACCCCGAAGGACGCTCATGAGCAGGGCCGACGACACACCTCGCTTCGACGCCGACGCCGCTGCCCAGCAGATGCTCGCCCTCGACCAGGCCCCCACCACGGTGACGCTCCCCGCCCAGTCAGCCTCCCTTCCCCCCGGCCCCGACACCTCCGTGCTGCTGCCGCCGTCCCTCACCGACCGGGGCAACGCCCGCCTCTTCGTCCGCCTCTACCAGGACCGCTTCCGCCACGTCGAAGGCCTCGGCTGGCACTCCTGGGACGGCCACCGCTGGAAGCGCGTCGGAGGCGAGAAAGCCGCCCTCTGGGCCGCCGGCGAGATGGCCGAGGACATCGCCGACACCGACCCCAGAGGCATCTACAGCAACCGCGAACTCGCCCACCACAAGAAGCGCACCCTGTCGACCACCGGCATGAAAGCGCTCCTCACCCAGGCCAAGGCCTCACCCGACATGTCCGTCGACCCCAGCACCCTCGACGGCGACCCCTACGCCCTGTGCACCCCCGCCGGCATCGTCGACCTGCGCACCGGCCAGATCCACAAAGCCGACCCCGCACACGACTTCCACTCCCGCTCCACCACCGTCGCCCCCCTCCCCACGGAAGCCCCCCGCTGGCAGCGGTTCCTCACCGACACCTTCGGCGACGACGCCGAAGGCCGGGAAATGATCGACTTCCTCCACCTGCTGCTCGGCTACTCCATCACCGGCGACGTCGGCGCCCAGGTCCTGCCCTTCCTCCACGGAGAAGGGAAGAACGGCAAGAGCGTCCTGCTCGACACCATGATCCAGATCCTGGGGGACTACGCGGACGCGGCCCCGCCCGGCTTCCTCATGGACCGCGGCTCCTTCAGCGAGCACTCCACAGAACTCACCGAGCTCCACGGCCGCCGTCTGATCGTCTGCTCCGAACTCAAGCCGAACGACAAGTTCGACGAAGCCCGCGTCCGCCTCCTCACCGGCGGCGACAAGATCAAAGCCCGCCGCATGCGACAGGACTACTTCTCCTTCACCCCCACCCACCACCTCTGGCTCCTCGGGAACCACCGCCCCGAAGTCTCCACCGGCGGCTTCGCCTTCTGGCGCCGCATCCGCCTGATCCCCTTCACCCGCACCGTCACCGAAGACCGCCGCATCGACAACCTCGCCTCCGAACTCGTCCGCGACGAAGGCCCCGGCATCCTCCACTGGCTCATCCAGGGCGCCCGCCGCTACCTCGCCACCCGCGACCCCCTCGAAGGCCCCGACCGCGTCCGCCTGGCCACCAGCGCCTACGCCACCACCGAAGACCACATCGGCCGCTTCCTCACCGAATGCTGCACCCGCACCGGCGACCCCGGCGACCTCCGCGTCGAACAGGGCCTGCTCTACACCGAATACTGCTCCTGGTGCCTCAGCGGCGAAGGCGTACGCCCCGCCACCGCCCGCGTCTTCGCCACCCGCGTCCGGCAGGAAGTCGGCCTCGCCTCACCGGCCGACATGATCAAATCCAACGGCCGCAAGTACTACCCCGGCCTCGCCCTGCTCGCCGACAGCCCCTCCGGCACAGGCCCGCTTCACCGCACCGGCAGGCCGCCGTACGATGAGGAACCGGTGACTCCGCCGACACCCACCCCCCTCCCACACCGGGCCACCAGGCCCACCGAAACGACCGACGAAGGGCTGCAGACATGAGCTCGCTGTTGAGCGAAAGCGATCTCATCCACGAAGCAGACGTGGTGTGGCTGGAGGACACCGACCGGCTCGACTACGTCCGCCAAGCCCTCGACAAGACCAGGCGACGCAACAACCGCCCGCCCTACCTCCGCGACGGCCGCATGATCGGCTACGCACTCCTCGACAGCACCGCCAAATCCGACCCCGACAGCGGCCTGTACAAGCGGCGCGTCTTCTTCCTCCTCCCCCACGACCGCGACAGCGACCCCGACGGCGTGTACCGCGAAGGCGCCCCCGGCGAAGCCGTCGACCCCCGCACCATCGAAGCCCGACGCCCCGGAACCAAAACACTCCGCTCCCAGAAAGGCGCGGCCGCCCTCAGGGCATGAACAGCCCGGCGGGCCACGCCCAGGCCTGAGAGCGGAGGTTCAGTCGGCGTCGATGCCGCGAGCGGCGAAAACCTCCTCCGCCCCCGCGTCGAAGCACAGCTCCTCGACGCGACACAAGTACCACGGAGGTACGACACGGGCCCGTCGGCCTTGCGGGGCCCGAGGTCGGAGCGGCCGGCGAACCGTCGGCGTGCTCCGGAACGCATGGGTACCTGGTTCGCGGGCACACGGATGCCGGGGTGGTGGGACGGCTCCTGCTGCTGCCCCTCACGGTCTTCCCCCTGCCGTGAGGGACAGCAGCTGGGGCCGTCCCTCGCTCGGCGGAGGCGCGGTTCGAAACTTCGTTCGATAAACCCGCAGTCCGATGAGTTTGTGGCTCCCGGCCGGTCCTAGCTGGTGACATCCCAGGAAAGGACACGCCATGTCGGAGCTTCTGGTCGACTTCATCACCTCCCTCGACGGCTACGCATCGGGAGAGGGGTGGCCAGGGTTCTGGGGCCTCGAGGGCCCCGAGTACCTCGCCTGGCTCGGAGAGCAGCCCAAGGCCACCTACCTGATGGGAGCGAACACCTACCGCCTGATGTCGGGCTTCGCCGCAGGTGAGGTCCCGCAGGGACAAGACGAGTTCAAGCCCGAGGAAGAGGCCTCCGTCGACGAGCTCACACGAGCGCCCAAGGTGGTGTTCTCCTCCACACTCGAAGATCCCCTGACGTGGGCCAACTCCACGCTCGTTCGCGACGACGCCGTCGAGACGGTCCGCGCCATGAAGTCGAGTGGCTCGGGGCTCCTCACCACGATCGGGAGCCTCAGCCTCTCCCGTTCCCTGCTACGAGCCGGACTCGTCGACCGCTTCCGGGTCGTGATGTTCCCGGTGATCACCGGGGCCACGGGCGAAGAACGCATCTACGACGGCTATCCGGACGTCGCCCTCGAAATGATCGAACACCGCACCTTCGACGGCCGCATCCAGCTGGTCGAGTACAAGCCCCGCGTGCTCGACCACCCACCGCTCGGCAGCCCCTCATGAGGCCGCCCTGCCCACCGGCCTGGCAGCGGTCCAGGCCGGCCACGACGGGCGCGGAGCACGACACCATGAGGGTGGCCGACAGCGGCCCGACGGCGACCGACCCGGAGGTCGGCTTCAACGCCCCGGCCGACTGATCCGTACGGCTCCGGGGAGCGCGGACCCCGCCGTTCCCCCGGTCCTGAATGCCGTGGCAGGGAGGTGTGCTCTGGTCCGTCCGCAGGTCGGCCGGGGTGTCGGTGGGGCCGGAAAACAACGGATGGCGTTGCACTGGTCTTGTTGGGAGCCTGTGCCCCTGGCAGTCTTCCGGCGCGCGCTCTGCGGCGGCCGGGGCACGGTCCAGCCCCCGGTCGGCCCCCCGTTGACTCTGCTCGATGGACGAACCGACCAGGAGCCCTGCCATGCCACGTACGACCTTCCGCGTGCCCCGCACGCTGTTCGCCGCCACGGCGACGGCCGCCCTCACCCTCGGCACAGCCCTCATCACGGCGACCGTCCCCGCCGTCGCCGCCCAAGCCCCCAAAGCCGGGTCCACAGGGGCCACCTCAAGCTTCTGGGCCTGCTCCGTCCCGGCCGGTTACACGTACACCTCGTCCCGCAGTTCCTTCACCTGCTCGGGAGGCGGCAGCTATCCGACCACCGAGTTCTACGTCCAACCGCCCGCGGACGGTCTCTGGGCCTGCACCACGATGTCCGGCTACACCCACACCGGGGTCATGAGCAGCCACACGTGTTCCGGTGGCGGCAGCCATACGACCAACCAGTACCTGCTCCGCAAGCCCGTGACCGGTATGTGGGCCTGCTCCGTACCCTCCGGTTTCACGTATACGGCCACGCAGCAGAGCCACACCTGCTCCGGCAGCGCCGGCTACACCACCACCCAGTTCCTGCTGCGCGCCCTGTAGACACCGAGAACCCCGGGCCCGGACGCCCGCGCTGGCCCACGAACCGGGTCTCGGGCCAGGAGGGGCCTACCTGTTTCGTCTCGATGCGCTGTGGTCCGACGCACCGAGCCGGCCCCGCGCCCGCGACGACGAGCCCAGCGTCGAGGGGCTGTTGGGCCGCCCTCCCTGTCATCCCGCACCGAGAGGCTGTTGGGCCCGCCCCGTCATCCCGCACCGAAATTCGGACCCCTCGATCAGCAGCCAGCCGTATTTCTTGAATTCGCGGAGCGAATTCAAGAAGGGGATCGCGGAGCGATCCCCCGAAAGGGAAACTGCGGAGCAGGTTCCCGCAGGAATTGCGGAGCAATTCCCAACTCGGGCGCGGAGCGCCCGAGTTGACGACCCGTAGGGTCGTCGCGTCGCGTCTGCGGAGCAG
>NZ_JBIBBY010000020.1:0-2250 GCF_042900905.1 Streptomyces sp. NPDC012827
ACCCATGTGACGGTTCTGGACCGGCTGCCGCTGACCCCGAACGGGAAGATCGACAAGCGGGCCCTGCCCGCCCCCGCCACCGTCACCACCGGCGGGCGTGCTCCGAGGACCGTGCTGGAGGAGACGCTGCTCGGCCTCCTCGCCCGCACCCTCGACACACCCCCCGGCATCGAACTCACCATCGACGACGACTTTTTCGCCCTCGGCGGCCACTCCCTCCTCGCCGCCCGCCTCACCAACCGGATCGCGGAGGCCCTGGGCGCGCGGCTGACCATCCGGGACGTGTTCGGGCGGCCGACGGTGGCCGGACTCGCGGAGCTGATCTCCGCGCAGGGCGGTGAGCGCACGGCCCTTCCGCCACTCGTACCGGGGGAGGGCGACGGCCGGCTCCCGCAGGCGTCGTTCGGCCAGCGCCGGCTGTGGCTGCTGTCCCAGCTGGACGGCGGAAGCGCGGCGTACAACGTGCCGATGACGGTCCGCGTGGACGACGGCCTGGACGCCGGGGCGCTCGCGTCGGCGCTCAACGCCGTCGTCACCCGGCACGCCCCCCTGCGCACCCTGTACGAGACCGTCGACGGAGAGCCGCGCCAGCGGATCCTTCCCGCCGGGCGGACCCGCGTCCCGGTGGAACGACGCAGGGTGACGCCCGACCGTCTGGACGCCGAGCTGGCGGCAGCCGCGGGGCACGTCTTCGACCTGGCCTCCGACCTCCCGCTGCGCGCACTGCTCCTCGAACTCCCCGACGGGTCGGCGGTGTTGTCGCTGGTGCTGCACCACATCGCCACGGACGGCCTGTCGAACGGGGCCTTCTTCGCGGACCTGAAGCGCGCCTACGGCGGGGCCGACCTGGAACCGCTCGCCGTCCAGTACGCCGACTTCGCCGCCTGGCAGAGGCGGGTCCTCGGTTCACCCGACGACCCGGAGAGCCTCCTCGCCCGCGAACTCGCCCACTGGCGCACCGCCTTGGACGGCCTCCCGGAGGAACACGGCCTGACCCCCGACCGCCCGCGCCCCGCACTCGCCTCCCACCGGGGCGGTCAGGTCGAACTCGACCTGGGACAGGACGTCTTCGCGCGGATCACCGCGCTCGCCCGCCAGGAGGGCTGCACCCCCTTCATGGTCGTGCACGCGGCCCTGGTCGCCGCCCTGACCCGGCTGGGCGCGGGAACGGACCTGGCGATCGGTTCACCGGTGGCCGGCCGGGGTGACGAGGCCCTGGGCGAGCTGGTCGGGTTCTTCGTGAACACGCTCGTGCTCCGCACGAACAGCGCCGGCGACCCCACCTTCCGTGAACTCCTCACCCGGGTGCGTACCGCCGACCTGGATGCCTTCGCCCACCAGGAAGCCCCCTTCGACCTGGTCCTCGAAGCGGTCAACCCGGCCCGTACGCTCGCCCGCCACCCCCTCTTCCAGATCTGCCTCGGCCTCGAAACGGCGGGCGCGCCCCGGCTGGAGCTGCCCGGTGTCCGTACCGGCGCCGTCTCTCTCACGGGCAACGGCGCCGCCAAGTTCGACCTCGAATTCCTGCTCCGCTCCGACGACGGACGCCGCTTGCGCGGCGCGGTCCTCTTCGCCGCCGACCTGTTCGACCCGGAGACGGTACGGCGCATGGCGACCGTCCTCCGCCTCGTCCTCGACCAGGTCCTGACCGACCCGGCCCTCCCTCTCTCCGGCCTCGACGTGCTCACCCGCGCCGAGCGCGACCTGCTCACCGGCCCGTGGTCGGGAACCACCGCCGGCACCGGCGACGCCTCCCTGGTCGCCCGTTTCGAGGAGCGGGTACGGCTCCACCCGGACCGTACGGCTCTGGTGGACGGTGAGCGGCGGATCTCGTACGGGGAACTCAACGCCTCCGCCAACCGGTTGGCGCATCTCCTGCGCGCCCGGGGACTGCGCCCCGGCGGCCTGGCGGGCGTACTCCTCGAACGAGGCGCGGACTTCGCGGTCGCGGTGCTGGCCGTGGTGAAGACGGGAGCGGCGTACACCCTCCTCGATCCCGACTTCCCCGACGAGCGGCTGCGTTCGGCGGCCGTGGACGCCGGGATCGGGCATCTGGTCACAGCGCCGGTGCTCGAAGGGCGTCTCCGAGGCCCCTGGGCCACCCACACCGTCGCACCGCTCGCCGGCCGGCACGCCGACAACCTCGGTGTCGTGGTCGGCCCGGACGATGCGGCGTGTGTGATGTTCACGTCGGGGTCCACGGGGCGGCCGAAGGGGATTTTGTCGTCGCACCGGAATCTGGTGTCGACG
>NZ_JBIBBY010000022.1:0-1295 GCF_042900905.1 Streptomyces sp. NPDC012827
GTGATTTTCACGTCGGGGTCGACGGGTCAACCCAAGGGCGTGATGATCGACCACCGCGGCGCCCGCAACACCATCCACGACATCAACCACCGCATCAACCTCACCCCCCACGACCGCACCCTCGCCCTCTCCAACCTCAGCTTCGACCTCTCCGTCTGGGACATCTTCGGCACCCTCACCGCCGGCGCCACCCTCGTCCTGCCCAACCCCGGCACCCAACGAGACCCCCACCACTGGAACACCCTCATCCACCACCACCACATCACCATCTGGAACAGCGTCCCCGCCCTCTTCGAACTCCTCACCGAACACCGCCACCACACCCACGACCACACCCCCACCCTCCGCACCGCACTCCTCTCCGGAGACTGGATCCCCCTCACCCTCCCCCCACGCGCCCACACCACCTTTCCCCACCTCACCCTCCACAGCCTCGGCGGCGCCACCGAAGCCTCCATCTGGTCCATCCACCACCCCATCACCACCATCAACCCCCAATGGACCAGCATCCCCTACGGAAAACCCCTCACCAACCAAACCCTCCACATCCTCGACCACCACCAAAAACCCCGACCCCCCTACACCACCGGACACATCCACATCGGCGGAACCGGCACCGCCCTCGGCTACTGGAAAGACCCCCACAAAACCAACAACGCCTTCACCACCAACCCCCACACCCACCAACGCCTCTACCGCACCGGAGACCTCGGCCGATACTGGCCCGACGGCACCATCGAATTCCTCGGACGCGAAGACCAACAAACCAAAATCAACGGCTACCGAATCGAACCCGGAGAAATAGACAACACCCTCACCACCCACCCCCACATCCACACCACACTCACCACCACCCACACCAACCCCACCACCAACACCCGCCAACTCACCACCTACATCATCCCCACCAACCCCACCACACCCCCCAACCCCCAAGACATACGCAACTGGCTCCACACCAAACTCCCCCACTACATGATCCCCACCCACATCATCACCCTCGACAAACTCCCCCTCACACCCAACGGAAAAATCAACCACAAAGCACTCCCCCACCCCACCACCCAACCCCACAACACCACCCACACACCCCCCACCACCCCCACCGAACACACCCTCACCACCATCTGGACCCAACTCCTCAACCCACCCCACCCCCTCAGCACCACCCACAACCTCTTCCAACTCGGAGCCGACTCCCTCCTCGCCCTCCGCGCCACCGCACAAGCCGACCAACACGGCCTCCACCTCACCCTCCCCGACATCTTCAACAACCCCACCATCAACCAACAGGC
>NZ_JBIBBY010000023.1:0-1205 GCF_042900905.1 Streptomyces sp. NPDC012827
TGAGCTGGGGGTGGCCGCAGAGACCAGCGAGAAGCGACTGTTTACTAAAAACACAGGTCCGTGCGAAGCCGTAAGGCGATGTATACGGACTGACGCCTGCCCGGTGCTGGAACGTTAAGGGGACCGGTTAGTGACCTTTCGGGGTTGCGAAGCTGAGAACTTAAGCGCCAGTAAACGGCGGTGGTAACTATAACCATCCTAAGGTAGCGAAATTCCTTGTCGGGTAAGTTCCGACCTGCACGAATGGCGTAACGACTTCTCGACTGTCTCAACCATAGGCCCGGTGAAATTGCACTACGAGTAAAGATGCTCGTTTCGCGCAGCAGGACGGAAAGACCCCGGGACCTTTACTACAGTTTGATATTGGTGTTCGGTTCGGCTTGTGTAGGATAGGTGGGAGACTTTGAAGCGGCCACGCCAGTGGTTGTGGAGTCGCCGTTGAAATACCACTCTGGTCGTGCTGGATGTCTAACCTGGGTCCGTGATCCGGATCAGGGACAGTGTCTGATGGGTAGTTTAACTGGGGCGGTTGCCTCCCAAAGGGTAACGGAGGCGCCCAAAGGTTCCCTCAGCCTGGTTGGCAATCAGGTGTTGAGTGTAAGTGCACAAGGGAGCTTGACTGTGAGACCGACGGGTCGAGCAGGGACGAAAGTCGGGACTAGTGATCCGGCGGTGGCTTGTGGAAGCGCCGTCGCTCAACGGATAAAAGGTACCCCGGGGATAACAGGCTGATCTTCCCCAAGAGTCCATATCGACGGGATGGTTTGGCACCTCGATGTCGGCTCGTCGCATCCTGGGGCTGGAGTCGGTCCCAAGGGTTGGGCTGTTCGCCCATTAAAGCGGTACGCGAGCTGGGTTTAGAACGTCGTGAGACAGTTCGGTCCCTATCCGCTGTGCGCGTAGGAATATTGAGAAGGGCTGTCCCTAGTACGAGAGGACCGGGACGGACGAACCTCTGGTGTGCCAGTTGTCCTGCCAAGGGCATGGCTGGTTGGCTACGTTCGGGAGGGATAACCGCTGAAAGCATCTAAGCGGGAAGCCTGCTTCGAGATGAGTATTCCCACCTCCTTGAGAGGGTAAGGCTCCCAGTAGACGACTGGGTTGATAGGCCGGATGTGGAAGCCCAGTAATGGGTGGAGCTGACCGGTACTAATAGGCCGAGGGCTTGTCCTCAGTTGCTCGCGTCCACTGTGTTAGTTCTGAAG